>DASUFW010000201.1:0-19788 GCA_036274335.1 Burkholderiales bacterium
GCGAGCATCCCGCCCATCACGCCGGTGCCGACCGAGCGGCGCGCGCCGGCGCCGGCGCCGTGCGACAGCGCGAGCGGCAGCACGCCGAAGATGAACGCGAGCGAGGTCATCAGGATCGGCCGGAAGCGCAGGCGCGCCGCCTCCATCGCCGCCGCGGCGGCGGACAGGCCGTTCCGCTCCTGGAGCTCCGCGAACTGCACGATCAGGATCGCGTTCTTCGCCGCGAGGCCGAGCAGCGTGACCAGGCCGATCTGGAAGTACACGTCGTTCGTGTAGCCGCGCAGGTGCACCGCGGCGAGCGCGCCGAAGGTGCCGAACGGCAGCGCGAGCAGCACCGAGAGCGGCAGCGACCAGCGCTCGTACTGCGCGGCGAGGATCAGGAACACCATGACCACCGCCAGGCCGAGCGCGATCACCGAGGTGCCGCCGGATTTCTTCTCCTGGTAGGACTGCCCGCCCCAGTCGTAGCTGAAGTCCTGCGGCAGCACTTCGGCCGCGATCTTCTCGATCTCGGCGATCGCCTGGCCGGAGGACACGCCGGGCGCGCCCTGGCCGAGCAGGCGCACCGCCGGCAGGTTGTTGAAGCGCGAGAGCGAGTCCGGGCCGGAGGAGTACTTGATGGTGGCGAGCGAGCTGATCGGGATCATCGACCCGCTCTGCGAGCGCACGTAGACGTCGCCGACCGACTCCGGCGTCTTGCGGTACTCGGGCTCGGCCGACATCAGCACCTGCCAGGTGCGGCCGAACTTGTTGAAGTCGTTGACGTAGAAGCTGCCGAGCGTCGCCGCGAGCGAGGCGTAGACGTCGCCGATCGGCACGCCGAGCGCCTTCGCCTTGTCGCGGTCGAGGTCGACGTAGAGCTGCGGCGTCGAGGCGCGCCACAGCGTCTGCACGCCGCCGAGCATCGGATCCGAGTTCGCCTTCTGCAGGAACTGGCCCATCACCTGCGCAAGGCGCTGCGAGCCGCCCTCGCCGCGGTTCTGCAGGTAGAACTCGAAGCCGCCCGCGGTCCCGAGGCCGAAGATCGGCGGCGGCGGGAACGCGAGCACCAGGCCCTCCTTGATGTGCGCGGTGCGGCCGTAGAGCTCGCCGACCAGCTGCTTGGTGTCGACCTTGCGCTCGTCCCACGGCTTCTGCGTGACGAAGATGGTCGCGGCGTTGTTGCGGAAGTAGCCGCCGAGGAAGTCGAAGCCGGTGAAGGCGACCGCGTCCTCGTTCGCCGGGTTCGCCTTGATCGCCTGGATCACCTCGCCGACCACCTTGTCGGTGCGCTCGAGCGTCGCGCCGTCGGGCAGGATCACCGCGGCGATGTAGAAGCCCTGGTCCTCGTCGGGCACCAGGCTGCTCGGCGTGATGCGCCACAGGAACACCGCGAGCAGCACCATGCCGGCGAACAGCGTCACGCCGATCAGCGCGCGCCGGATCATCCAGCCCACGCCGTCCTCGTAGCGCTCGGTGAGGCGATGGAACCAGTTGTTGAACGCCGTGAAGAAGCGCCCGGGGCTCTTGTGCTCCCTTTTCAGGATCAGCACGCACAGCGAGGGCGTGAGCGTCAGCGCGACCACGCCCGAGATCACCACGGCGATGGCGATCGTCACCGCGAACTGGCGGTAGAGCTCGCCGGCCAGGCCGCCGAGGAACGCAATCGGCACGAACACCGAGCACAGCACGAGCACGATCGCGATCACCGGGCCGGTCACCTCCTGCATCGCCTTCACCGCAGCCTCGTGCGCGCCGAGGTGCTGCTCGTGCATGATCCGCTCGATGTTCTCCAGCACGACGATGGCGTCGTCCACCACGATGCCGATCGCGAGCACCATGCCGAAGAGCGTGAGCGTGTTGATCGAGTAGCCGAGGAGCTGGAGCCCGGCGAAGGTGCCGATGAGCGACACCGGCACCGCCGCCATCGGGATCAGCGTCGCGCGCCAGTTCTGCAGGAACAGGAACACCACCAGCACGACGAGCAGCATCGCCTCGGCGAGCGTGATCACCACCTCGCGGATCGACACCTTGACGAAGCGCGTCGTGTCGTAGGGCACGTGGTAGGCGAGGCCGGGCGGGAAGCGCTTCTGGATCCCGTCCACCGTCTTCACGACGTCCTTCGCCACGTCGAGCGCGTTCGCGCCGGGAAGGAGGAACACCCCGACCAGCGTCGCCTGCTGGCCGTTGATGCGGCCGATGAAGTCGTAGTCGCGCGAGCCGAGCTCGACGCGCGCGACGTCCTTCAGGCGCAGCTTCGAGCCGTCGGGGTTGGAGCGCAGGATGATCTCCTCGAACTCCTTCGGCTCCGAGAGCCGCCCCTTGGTGGTGATCGTGTAGACGAGCTCCTGCGGCCCGCCCGAGGGCGACTGGCCGATCTTGCCGGCGGCGAACTGCGCGTTCTGCTCGGTGAGCGCGCGCACGACGTCGGTCGGCGAGAGCCTGAGCTGCGTCAGGCGGTCCGGGCGCACCCAGATGCGCATCGCGTAGTCCTTGGCGCCGAAGATCTGCACGTTGGTCGTGCCCTGCACGCGCTTCAGGTCATCCAGCACGTTGAGCGTCACGTAGTTCGACGTGTACAGGTCGTCGAAGCGCCCGTCCGGGGAGTAGAACGCCAGGACCTGCAGGAAGGCCGACGAGCCCTTTTCCACCACCAGGCCCTGGCGACGCACTTCGAGCGGCAGGCGTGGCTCGGCCTGCTTCACGCGGTTGTTGACGTTGAGGGCCGCCTTGTCCACGTCGGCGCCGATCTCGAAGGTGGCGTAGATCGTCACCGTGCCGTTCGACGCCGAGGTCGACGCCAGGTAGATCATGTCCTCGATGCCGGTGAGCTGATTCTCGAGCGGCGCCGCGACCGTCTGCTCGAGGATCTGCGCCGAGGCGCCGGGGTAACTCGCCCGCACGGTGACGACGGGCGGCGCGATCTCCGGGTACTGCGCGATCGGCAACGTACGCATCGCCGCAAGGCCGGCGATGATGATGAACACCGAGAGCACCGCCGCGAGAATCGGGCGGTCGATGAAGAACCGCGAGAACATGCGCTAGGGCTTCGCCGCCTGTGCGGCCGGCCCCGCCGGGGGCTTCGCGTTGATGTCCGCCGCCTGCACCGGCGCGCCCGGCCCGATGCGCATGACGCCGTCGACGATCACCCGGTCGCCCGCCTTGAGTCCGCCGGTGATGATCCAGTCGCTGCCGGCCCACTCGCCGACCTCGACCGGGCGCGGCTGCGCGCTCGACTTGTCGTCCACGACGTAGACGAAGCGGCCCTGCGGGCCCTCGAGCACGGCGCGTTGCGGCACCAGCACCGCGGCGCGGCGCACGGCGCCGGCCAGCGTGACGCGCACGAACTGGCCGGGATTCAAGCGGCCCTCGGGGTTCGGGATGACCGCGCGCGCGTCGCTCGTGCCGGTCTGGCCCGAGATGCGCACGTCCTCGAAGGTGAGCCGCCCCGTGCGTGCGTACAGCTCGCCGTCGGCGAGGCGCACGCGCACGTCGAACTGCATGCCTTTCGGCAGCACGAGGCGGCCGGCCTCGGCCTCGCTGCGGATCTTCAGCCGGTCGGACTCGGGGATGCCGAAATTGACCCAGATCGGGTCCACCTGCGTGATGCGCGTGAGCAGCACCTCGGGCCCGGACACCAGCGTGCCTTCGGAGACCAGCGAGCGCCCCACGATGCCCGAGATGGGCGCCTCCACGCGGGTGTACTGCAGGTCGAGGCGCGCCTCGACCAGGCGCGCCTCGGCCGCCTTGAGGTCGGCCTCGCCGATGGACTGCGCCGACGCCGCGTCGTCGAAGTCCTTCTGGCTCACCGCGTTCTCGGCGCGCAGCGGCTCGAGGCGCGTCGCGTTGCGCTTCGCCTGGTCGAGGCGCGCCTTCGCGCCCGCCAGGTCGGCCTCCGCGCGGGCCAGCGCCGCCACGAAGGGCGCGCGGTCGATCGTGTAGAGCGACTGCCCCTGCTTGACCCGGCTGCCCTCGGTGAAGTTGCGCGACATCAGGATGCCGCGCACCCGGGCGCGCACCTCGATCTCGCGCGAGCCCGCCGTCTGGCCGGTGTACTCGAACGGCGCGAGCACGTCCTGCGGCGCGACGGTCATCGTGGTCACGGCCGCGGGCGGCATGCCGCCGCCGGGGCCGCCGTGGGCGGACTTGCCGCTCGAGGAATCGCAGGCGGCGACAAAAAGGCTGATCAGTGCGGCAAGTGCGGTGAGCAGGCGCATGGCGGGCGATCCGGGTAAGCGGGCGATTCTACTGCGCGCCCCCGCCGCCTCGGTTTCATTCGTCATGAAACGGTGACCGCGTCGACCTTGCTCGCATAGAACGCGAGCAGACCCCGGATCTCGAGCATCTCGTCGTACGGGGCCTCGTAGCTCCACGCGACGTTCTCCGGGCCGCCGGGCACCGAGTAGTAGCTCGCGTGCCCCTTGTAGGGGCAATGGGTCGAGTGGCCGGAGCGCACCAGGCGATCCATCCGCACGTTCCTGCGCGGGAGGTAGTAGACCGGCGCATAGGTCCCTTCGTGCATCTCGATCGCCTCGAGCGTGTCGGCGAGCACCTCGCCTCCAAGGGTCACCTGCACGCGCCGGCCGGCGGGGCGCGTCACGATATGGCTGCGGGGAACCTTCAGGAAGCCGGGCGCGGGATTGGGCATGGCGAAGGACGGCGTGCGGGCGAGCCCCGAGGTTACTGTATGCATATACACTCCCGCAAGAGGGGCATGGCCGCTCAGGCCACGCTGCCGCGGCTGCGCTCGTGCAGCCGGTCGAGCGTCTCGTGCCAGCCCTGCGTCATGCCGCCGAGCATGCGAGCCGCCTCCTCGCCCGCGCCCGAGGCTTCGGCGCGCAGCGTCAGCCGGGTGCCGCCGTGCGCGTCGGCCAAGGTGACGGTGATCGTCTCGCTCAGCCGCTCGACGCCGCGCGCGTCGTCCGCGAGACACTGCACCACGAGGCGCGAGGGCGCTTCGACCTCGACGTAGCTTCCGCGCACCCAGTAGTCGGCGCCGCCGGGCGAGCGCAGGCACAGCCGGAAGGCGCCGCCCGGACGGGGATCGGCCTCGACCGAGTGGATGACGAACCCGGCCGGGCCGAACCAGTGCGCGAGGTGCTCCGCGCGCGTCCAGCAGTCGAAGACGCGCTCGCGCGGCGCCTCGAAGCGGCGCGTGACGGTCACCGTGTGGCGATGGAGGCCGCTCGCCTGACCGATGGGGACCGATGCCCCTCGAGCGCCGCTCATGGGCGCAGCCTCACCTTGAACCCGCCGAAGATCATGCGCTTGCCGTCGAAGGGGAAGGTCTTCGGGTCCATCATCGCCGCCATGCGCTTGTCCTTCAGGACGCGCGCCACCACGCGGTCGCGCTGGCGCCGCGACGCGTACAGGATCCACGAGAACCACACGGCCTCGCCCGGCTTGAGCTTCACGGCCTGCGGAAACGAGGTCCACTTGCCCGGCTTCACGTCGTCGGCCATGCACTCCCAGCTGCCGAGCGCGCCGTGATCGCGGAAGATCTTCGCGACCTTGCGCGCCATGCGCAGGTAGGCGGCCGTCTTGCGCCGGGGAACCGCCAGGATGAATCCGTCCACGTAGCTCATGATTCGCGCTCCTCAAGGTAGGCGTCCAGCTTGACGAAGGTTTCGCTCCAGCCGCGGCGGTGGCCGTCGCGCACCGCCTCGCTGAAGTGCTGCGCATGGGTGAAGATCATCTCGGTGCCGCGGCCCGCCGCGCGGAACTCGATGCTCACCAGCGACACGCGCTCCGGCGTGGTGCGCGGCCAGGTCCACGTGAACGCCAGCCGCCGGGGCGGCACCACCTCCCGGTAGACACCCCGCACCTCGTGCTCGGTTCCCTGCGGGCCGCCGAAAACGATGCGGAAGCGCCCGCCCACGCGCACGTCGAGCTCGGCAGCCGCGACCGGCTGCGGGCCGCCCGGGCCGAACCAGCGCGTCAGCGCCTGCGGGTCGGTCCACGCGCGCCAGACCTTTTCCGGCGCGGCCGCGAAGCGGCGCTCGAGGGTGAGAGCGGGCCTTTCGGCGAGATGGGCTTCTTCCATGTCTGCAATTCCTCCTGCTGGTAGAGGTAGCGGGCGAGCGAATCGAGCTTCTCGGTCCAGAACTTCTCGTAGCGCTGCATCCAGGTCGCCGCCTGCTGCATCGGCTCGGCCGAGAGCTCGCAGCTCACCACGCGGCCTTCCTTGGTGCGCGCGATCAGCCCCGCCTCCTCGAGCACGCGCAGGTGCTTGAGGAACCCCGGCAGCGACATGCCGTGCGGCGCGGCGAGCTCGGAGACCGCGAGGCTGCCGCCGCCCAGCGATTCCAGCACGTGCCGACGCGTGGGGTCGGAGAGCGCCGAGAACACCCGGTCGAGCACCGCATCCTGATACTGAACCATTCGGTTAAGTATCGTCCGGCCGACCCCCGCGTGTCAAGATGCGCCCGCATGGCTTCCCGACGGCGGTTCGCGCGGCGCGAGGATCTCGGCCTCACGAAGGCCGAGTTCGCCGTGCTGCGGCGGCTGGACACGCCGCGCAAGATCCAGGCGTTCCTGTTCGGGCTGCGGCAGAACTTCGAGCCGCGCGGCGACACCTGCCACGGCGTGCGCGAGGTGCTGCGCACGCGGCGAGCGCACTGCATCGAGGGCGCGCTGCTCGCCGCGGCGGCGCTCTGGGTGCACGGCGAGCCGCCGCTGCTGCTCGACCTGCGGGCGGTGCGCGACTACGACCACGTGGTGGCGCTGTTCCGGCGGCGCGGCTGCTGGGGCGCGATCTCCAAGACCAACGGCGCCACGCTGCGCTGGCGCGACCCGGTCTACCGGAGCCTGCGCGAGCTGGCGATGTCCTACCTGCACGAGTACACCAACCGGCGCGAGCACAAGACCCTGCGCGAGTATTCGCGCCCCTTCGACCTGCGCGTCCTGCCGGCCAGTGCCTGGGTCACGCCGCGCAAGCAGGCCTGGGCCGTCGCGGAGCGGCTGGACGAGCTGCCGCACTACGCCCTGCTGAAGGCGACCGGCGTTCGCGAGCTCGTTCGCCGCGATCCCTTCGAGCGCCGGGTGGGCGGGCTCCTTCAGTACCGCCGCCCGCCCCAAGGGCCCCAGGGAAAGCATAAGCGCCTGAAATAGCAGGGTTTACGCGGTTACCCGCGTAACACTTGGTTGCACCTGTGACGGGCGTGCCGCCCGATCCTGTCTCCGTCGCCGGTCCTCATGGGAGGCCGGGCAAGCTGAAAAGGAGACCGACATGTTCAAGAAAGCCGTTGCCGCCACCCTGATCGCCGCCACCGCCGGCCTGGCCGCCACCCCTGCCCTCGCCGACGGCTACCGCCGCGGCCAACCCGACCGGCGCGTGGTCGTCGTCGAGCGTCACG
Organism: Burkholderiales bacterium; assembly: GCA_036274335.1. Taxonomy (GTDB): domain Bacteria; phylum Pseudomonadota; class Gammaproteobacteria; order Burkholderiales; family SG8-39; genus JAABQT01. Next base: position 7,335 of record DASUFW010000201.1, read on the forward strand.
CGCCCTACTACCCCGCCTACCACCGCGGGTACGTGCATCGTCCCGTGGTGGCGCAGCGGCCGGCCTACGTCCGGCCGGTGCCGGTCGTCCAGCCCGTGGTCGTCCAGCACCGCGGCGCCGACGTGTTCGGCGGGCTGATCCTCGGCGCCATGCTCGGCGCGGTGATCGCCAGCAACGCCGTCCGCTAGAACCTGCTGCGCGCCTGCGCGGTCCAACGGCCAGCCTCGTGCTGGCCGTGGTCATTGGGGTGTCAGGTTCGGCGCACGGCTTCGACTAAACTCGGCAAGGAGGCCCCATGGAACGACGCACATTGCTGAAGGTGCTGGCCGCCGCGCCGCTCGCCGGCGCGGCCTGGGCGGCGCGCGCACAGACGAAAGGACTCGCGATGGTCGAAGAGCTGCAGAAGAACTGGAAGAACTTCCTCGCCGCCGGCGCGCCGGCGCCCTCGCCGACCGACGCGATGAAGCTGAGCGAGAAGGAGTGGAAGGCGCGGCTGTCGCCCGCCGCGTTTCGCGTGCTGCGGGAGGAAGGCACCGAGCGGGCCGGCACCAGCCCGCTGGACCACGAGAAGCGCGAGGGGGTGTTCGCCTGCGCCGGCTGCGACCTGCCGCTCTACACGTCGGCGATGAAGTTCGACAGCGGCACCGGCTGGCCGAGCTTCTTCACGACCATCCCGGGCGTGTTCGAGACCAAGACCGACTTCTTCCTCGTCTACCCGCGCACCGAGTACCACTGCAAGCGCTGCGGCGGACACCATGGCCACGTGTTCAAGGACGGCCCCGAGCCGACCGGGCTGCGCTTCTGCAACAACGGCGTGGCGCTCAAGTTCGTCCCGAAGGACGGCAAGGCCTAGCCCAGGCGCAGGTCGGCGGCGAGCGGCGCGCCCGGGTAGTGGAAGCGCACCGGGCCGTCGGGCTCCATGTGCAGGAACTGGTGCACGCGCGCGTCGCTCGAGGCGCGCAGCTCGGCGGGCGCCCCCTGCGCGATCACCGCGCCGTCCGCGATCACGTAGATCAGGTCCGCGACCTTCAGCGACTCGGTCACGTCGTAGGTGACCACGATCGAGGTCGCGCCGAGCGCGTCGTTCAGCGTGCGGACCAGGTCGGCGACCACGTTGAGCGAGATGGGATCGAGCCCCGCGAACGGCTCGTCGTACATCGTCAGCATCGGATCCATGGCGATGGCGCGCGCCAGCGCCACGCGCCGCGTCATGCCGCCGGAGAGGTCCGCGACGCGCAGCCCGTGCGCGCCGCGCAGGCCCACCGCGTGCAGCTTCATCAGCACCAGGCTGCGGACCAGGTCCTCGGGCAGGTCGGTGTGCTCGCGGATCGGGAAGGCGATGTTCTCGAACACCGACAGGTCGGTGAACAGGCCGCTGGTCTGGAACATCATGCCCATCTTGCGGCGCAGCGCGTAGAGCGGATCGCCGTCGAGCTCGTGCACCGGCTGTCCGTCGACATGGATCGTGCCGCGACCGGGCCGCAGCTGGCCGCCGATGAGCTTGAGCAGCGTCGACTTGCCCGAGCCGCTGGTGCCGAGGATGCCGGTGATCTTGCCGCGCGGCACGTCGAGCGTCAGGCCTCGCAGCACCGCGCGCTCGCCGTAGGCGAAGTGCACGTCGCGGATCTCGACCAGATTCGTGGCGGGGGTCGCCATGCGGGGTGCTAGTCTAGCCCAAGCCATGACCCCGCCCTACGCCGACCTCGGTCCGGCCACCGTGCTCGACGCCCTCGAATCCGTCGGCCTGCGCGGCGACGGACGGCTGCTCGCGCTCAACAGTTACGAGAACCGCGTCTACCAGGTCTGGCTCGAGGAGGGCACGAGCGTCGTGGCGAAGTTCTACCGGCCGGCGCGCTGGAGCGACGCGCAGATCCTCGAGGAGCATGCGTTTACCGCCGAGCTCGCGGCGCGCGAAATCCCGGCGGTCGCGCCGCTCGCGCGGGACGGCGCGACGCTCGCCGCGCATGCCGGCTACCGCTTCGCCGTATTCCCGCGCCGCGGCGGCCGCACGCCCGAGCTGGAGCGCCGGGAGACCCTCACCTGGCTGGGCCGCTACCTCGGGCGCATCCATGCCGTGGGCGCGACGCGTGCTTTCAAGGCGCGCCCGGCGCTCGACGCGGAGAGCTTCGGCCGCGAGCCGCGCGACTGGCTGCTCGCGCATGACTTCGTGCCCGCGGACCTGCGCGAGGCCTGGCGCAGCGCGGCGGATTTCGCGCTCGAGGGCGTGGCGCACTGCTATGCGCGCGCGGGCGACGTACGCGGGCTGCGCCTGCACGGCGACTGCCACGCCGGCAACGTGCTGTGGACGGACGCGGGACCCCACTTCGTGGACTTCGACGACGCGCGCACCGGCCCCGCCGTGCAGGACCTCTGGATGCTGCTGTCCGGGGACCGCCCGTCGATGCAGCGACAGCTCGGCTTCGTGCTGGAAGGCTACCGCCCGTTCCGCGAGTTCGACGCGCGCGAGCTGCACCTCGTGGAGGCGCTGCGCACGCTGCGGCTGATCCACTATTCGGCCTGGATCGCGCGGCGCTGGGACGACCCGGCGTTTCCCGCCGCCTTCCCCTGGTTCAACACGCAGCGCTACTGGCAGGACCGCATCCTCGAGCTGCGCGAGCAGATCGCACTGATGGAGGAGCCCGCGCTCGAGGCCCCCTAGAGCAGCCGCCAGGCCTCCAGCAGCACCTGGCGCGCCTTGCGCTCGGCGCTCGCCACGGCAATGGTCCGGTTGAGCCACTCGAGGTCGGGCGCGCCGGTCTCGAAGCGCATGACCGTGCGGAAGAAGTACTTCTCGGGCGGCACGGCCTCGCCGCGGCCCAGCGCCGCCAGCACCTCCGGCGGTCCATGGCGGTATCCCTGGCTCACCACGCGGATGCGCGCGCCGGCGTCGGTGCGCAGGACGTAGCGCGCGTCGATGTCGAGCGCGCCGTCGGCGCGCACGATCTGCCAGTCGGCGCCGCCCGGCTCGAGGCGCCCGCGCATCTGCGGGCCCTCGAAGCTGCCGTCCGTGATCGCCACGAAGCGCCGCTCGCCCAGCGGCCCGCCGCCCATGGTGAGGATCTCGCCGACGTCGGCGGCGATACGCATCAGGAATTCGAAGCGCGGCGGCATGCGGGCCTATCCTGGCAGGTCGTCGAGCGCCTTGTCCAGGTGCCCGGTGCTCGCCCACTCGCGCACCCGCCAGCCGCCGGCGCCGGCCTCGACCCAGTTGATCGCCGCGTTCGGGATCTCGAAGTCGCGCGCACTCTGCAGCCCGCGGCCGAGCGCGTGCCGGTACACCATCTCCAGGATGCCGCCGTGCGTGAACACCAGCACGGTCTCGCCGGCGTGCCGCGCCGCGATCTCCCCGACGCAGGTGATGGCGCGCGCGAAGAAGTCGCGCAGCCGCTCGCCGTTGCCGAAGTCGTAGTCCGGGTCCTTGTCCCGGAAGCGCGCATAGTCCTCGGGCAGGCGCTCGCGCGCCTCGGCGTAGGTGAGCGCCTCGAACTTTCCGTAGTGCCGCTCGCGCAGCCGCGCATCGAGCCTGGGCTCGAGCCCGAGCGCCCGGGCGGCCGGCGCCGCGGTCTGGCGCACGCGCGACAGGTCGCTCGCGTACAGCGCCGCGAAGCGCCCGCCGGCGAGCGCCGCACCGACCGCGCGCGCCTGCGCCTCGCCGACCGGCGAGAGCGGGATGTCGGTCTGCCCCTGCACGCGGCCTTCCGCGTTCCAGGCCGTCTCGCCGTGGCGCACGATGCAGAAGATTGTTGACTTTTCCATTCCGTCCGACCCGGGCAGGACGGGTATCATAGCCGCCGCATGCCCCCCTCGCGGCCCCATGCGCAGCGAAGCACCCTGCCGAGCATCGAGCAGGAGGAGCTGCGCGGCATCTCCCGCACCGTCGCGGAGATCGAGTGGCTGCTGGTGATCGTGGTGCTGCTGTACCGCGTGTTCGGCGACACGAGCTCCTTCGTCGAGCCGGCGCTGTCGATGTCGATGTTCATCTACGCCGCGTTCGTGATGAGCTTCCGGTACACCAACTTCTACCGCAGCGAGACGCGCTGGAAGATCGCGGTCGAGACCCTCGCCATGGTGGTGTTCATCACCTGGGCGCTCTGGTTCACCGGCGGGATGCGCAGCCCGCTGCTCAACGCCTACCTGCTGGTGGTCATCACCAGCGCGCTGACGCTGGGCAAGACGCTCACTCTCGCGCACGTCGGGCTGATCGGCGCCTGCTACCTGTTCCTCGACTGGCAGCTCGGCGCGGCGAAGGAGATGCTGCACCTCGCCTACCTGGGCGGCTTCCTCGCGCGCCTGGCGCCGGTGCTGCTCGTCGCCTACATCACCACGATGTTCTCGGCCGACATCCGCTTCGGGTTGAATCGCGCCAAGCTCCTGTCGGAGACCGACGAGCTCACCGGCCTGTACAACATGCGCGGCTTCGTGGTGATCGCCAACCGGCTGTTCGCGCAGGCGCAGCGCTACCACCGCTCGTCGAGCTTCCTGATGGTCGACTCGGACAACCTCAAGCAGGTGAACGACCGGCTCGGCCACGAGGCCGGCAACCGCCTGCTGCAGCACGTGGTCAAGCAGGTGCTCGGCCAGCTGCGCTCGACCGACATCGCCGCGCGCTACGGCGGCGACGAGTTCGTGGTCATGCTGCCCGACACGCCGGCGCGGGGCGCCTTCGAGGTCGCCGAGCGCATCCGCAACGCGATCGAATCGACCCCCTTCCCGGCCGGCACCGAGACGGTCCACTGCTCGGTGAGCATCGGCGCGGCGAGCTACCCGCAGGACGGCCGCAGCCTCGATGCGCTGCTCGCGCGCGCCGACCGGGCGCTCTACCAGGCGAAGGAAGCCGGCCGCAATCGCGTCGCGCAGTTCCGCGGCACGCCGCCGGAGGGCGCCGGGCCGGGCGCGTCGGACGAGCAGATACGGAATCCGACCTGACGCGGCCGCTGTCGCCGCCGGGCGACTCCAGCCCGCCCTCCGAATCACGCTAGGATTCCGGCGAAATCCCGCTTTCGCTCCGGAGCCCGCATGCGTTTTCGAGTGGCCGTCCGCGCCGCACTGCTCGCCGTCGTCTGCGCCGCCGCGACGGCGGCGCACGCCATGGAACCCTGGAAGGTGCTGGCCGATACGCGCAAGGCCACGCCGCGCCCGCCCTGGCCGGCCGGCGACGAGCGCGGCATGGCGAACCAGATCGGGCCGGCGACGTGGACGCGCTGCGCCTGGCACCTGACGCAGTCCCGGGCGAAGCTCTACGAGCTCTCCGCGGCGCCGTCCGGCGCCGCCGCACAGGGCGCGCAGCTGGATGCGCTCGGCGCGGGCATCGACAAGGCGGCGGCCCTCGTCACCAGCGCCGTGCTGCTCGACGCGCGCGCACAGGTGGGCGGGGGCCGGCCGCTCGAGGCCGGCGCGCAGATCACGCGCGCGGACATCGAGGCGATGCTGCGCGCGCAGATGCTCGGCAAGCGCGGCATCCAGTACGGCGACGTGGTCTACGTGTACACCGGCTGGGGCGAGAGCGGCGCGGCGGAGGCGACGCCGCCGGGCCTCGCGCCGGACGCGGTGTCCTACCTCGGCGAGCGCCGCGCGGTCGCCGTGGGCCTGGATGCGCCGATCCCCGACCCGTCGCCGCTCGCCGCCCAGTTCGGCATCCATGCGCTCGAGCGCACCCGGCTCGACGAGCTCGCGCGCGACCACGTCTGGACCTCCTGCACCGTGATCCTGCCGCTGCGGGAAGCGGGCGCCACGAACTCGCCGGTCCGGCCGGTAGCCATCGGCGTCCCGGGCCAGTAGGATCGGCCTCCATGCGAGCCTATTACAGCGTGCCGGGCGGAAGCCTGGAGCCGAGGGACGTCGCCGCGCCCGAGCCCGGGCCGGGCCAGCTTCTCGTGCGCATCCGCGCCGCAGGCCTGAACCGCGCCGAGTTCCTCGGCAAGGTCGGCGCGGCGAAGCCCGCGGGCATGGACGGCGCCGGCGAAGTCGAGAAGGTCGGCGAAGGCGTGAGCGGATTCGCCAAAGGGATGCGTGTCATGGGGCGCTGCCCGGGCAGCTTCGCCGAACATGCGCTGATGGACGCGCGCGAGACGATGCAGGTGCCCGAGCGCCTGTCCTGGGAGGAAGCGGCCGCCGCGCCGATCGTATTCCTCGTCGTCTACGACATGCTGGTCGCCCAGGGACGCCTCAAGGCCGGCGAGTGGCTGCTGGTCACCGGGGTGACATCGGGCGTGGGCGTCGCAGCGCTGCAGACCGCGAAGGCGCTCGGCGCGAAGGTCATCGGCACCTCGGGCTCGGCCGACAAGCTCGAGAAGCTCAAGCCGCTCGGGCTGGACGTCGCGATCGCCACGCGCAAGCCCGACTTCGCCGACGCGGTGCTCAAGGCGACCGGCGGCAAGGGCGCGAACCTCTGCGTCAACAACGTCGGCGGGACGGTGTTCCCAGAGATCCTGCGCTGCCTCGCGTTCGAGGGGCGCCTTGCGATCGTGGGCTACGTGGACGGCGTGCTGAAAGCCGAGATCGACCTCGACGCCCTGCACTCGAAGCGCCTGACGGTCTTCGGTGTCTCCAACAAGCTGCGCAATGCCGAGCAGCGCGCGCGCACCGTGCGCGGCTTCACCGCGGACATCCTGCCGATGCTCGCCGACGGGCGCATCCGGCCGCGGGTCGACAAGGTCTACCCGTTCGAGGCGCTCGCCGAGGCGGGGGCGCGCATGGTCGCCAACGAGCACGTCGGCAAGATCGTCGTCACGATATAGGGACAGACCCTATTTTTCGCATCGCGAAAAATAGGGTCTGTCCCTGGTTTTCTAGACCGCCTTCGCCTCCCGCAGCGCCGCGATCTCCTGCTCGCCGTACCCGAGCTCCCTGAGCACCTCGTCGGTGTGCTCGCCGATCTCGGGCGCGGCCGCCGCCATGGTCGCCGGCGTGCGCGAGAGGCGCACGGCGTTGTTGACCACCTGGAACTTGCCGAGCGCGCGGCTGTTCACCTCGACCGGCACGCCCAGGTGCTGCACCTGCGGGTCGGCGAACACCTGGTCCATGCTGTAGATCGGCCCGCAGGGCACGCCCGCCTTGTTGAGCGCGTCGATCCACTCGGCGCTCTTCTTCGATGCCAGCGCCTTGTTGATCTCCTCGTTCAGCGACTTGCGGTTCTTGGCGCGCGCCGGCATGTTCACGAACTCGGGCCGATCGACGAGATCCTCGCGGCCGATCGCCGCGCACAGGCGCTTCCACATGCCCTCGCCCGAGGCCGCCACGTTGATATGGCCGTCGGCGGTGCGATAGGCCGAGGTCGGCATGCTGGTCGGGTGGTCGTTGCCCACCTGCGGCGCGACCTCGCGCTCCTTGAGGTAGCGCGCCGCCTGGAAGTCGGTGAGGGTGATGCCGGCCTGCAGGAGCGAGCTCTGCACCCACTGTCCCTTGCCGGAGCGCTCGCGCTCGAGGAGCGCCGTCATGATGCCGAGCGCGGCGAACAGCCCGGCCGAAACGTCGGCCACCGCCGCGCCCACCCGCACCGGCCCCTGCCCCGGCAGGCCGGTGATCGACATCAGGCCGCTCATGCCCTGCGCGATCTGGTCGAAGCCCGGCCGATCGCGGTACGGGCCGTCCTGGCCGAAGCCCGAGATGCTGGCGAGGATGATGCGCGGGTTGATCTTCGCGAGCGATTCGTAGTCCAGGCCGAGGCGGAACTTGACGTCCGGCCGGTAGTTCTCGACCACCACGTCGGCGGTCTTCACCAGCTTCGCGAACACCTCGCGCGCCTCGGGCCGCTTGAGGTTGAGCGTCAGCGAGCGCTTGTTGCGCTGCAGGTTCTGGAAGTCCGAGCCGGTGCGCGCGCCGCCCATGTTCTCGTTGGCGTCCACCCCCGGCGGCGACTCGATCTTGATCACGTCGGCGCCGAAGTCGGCGAACTGCCGCACGCAGGACGGGCCGGCGCGCACGCGCGTGAGGTCGAGGATGCGCAGGTGCGCGAGCGCGGGGGAGGCGGTGATGCGGGGCATGGCGGCGGGTCTTCCTACGTGGAGTTGGCGGTGACGCGGGTGTTGGCGAGCACGAGCCGGTCGACCAGGTTGCGCACCAGCGCGCGCGTGAGCTGCAGCTGCGCGCCGCCGCTCATCCGGGCGAGCGACTCGGGGTTGAACTCGGCGAGCAGCAGGCGCGTCATCGACTCGACCGTGGCGTGGCGCGGCAGCTCGCCGCCCCAGATGTAGGCCATCTCGCCGAAGCATTCGCTGCGGTTGACGACGTTGAGCAGCCGGCCGCCGCGCGTCACCTTGACCTCGCCTTCGGCGAGGAAGAAGAAGCTGCGGCCCTTCTCCTTCTCGCGCACGATGACGCGCCCCTTGTCGACGCGCGCCCAGCGGCCGGCCTTGGCGAGCTCCCACAGCTCGGCGTCGTCGAGGCGCGCCAGCATCTCGACGCTCTTCAGCGCCATGTACTTCTCGGTGTCGGAGATCGCCTCCGGCGGCAGGACCAGGCGCGCCACCTTCGCCAGCTCGCGCGCGAAGTCGGACCACGCCGGGTAGCGCGACGCCGGGTTCTTCTTCAGCGCGCGCAGGATCACCGCGTCGACCTCCCGGGGCAGGTCCCTGCGCACTTCGCTCGGCGGCAGCGGCTCCAGCTCGACGATCTTCTTCAGCAGCGCCTGCAGGTTCTCGGCGCGCAGGGGCTGCTGCCCGGTGAGCAGCTCGTACAGCACCACGCCGAGCGCGTACATGTCGCTGTGGTGCGTGAGCTCGTGCCCGGCGATCTGCTCGGGCGACAGGTAGTAGGGCGAGCCCATGATCGCGGTCTGCACGGCCTGGCTCTTGCGCAGCTGCGCCGCGCCGAAATCCGCGATCTTCACGTCGGTGCCCTGTGCGAGCATGAGGTTCGCCGGCTTGATGTCGCGGTGCACGATGCCCTCGCGGAACGCGTAGTCGAGCGCCCCGCAGCACTTGAAGCCGATCTGCAGCACGTCCGCGACCGGCAGCAGCTGGCCGGGCGCCGTGTGGGCCGAGAGGTCCCCGCCGGTCACCAGCTCCATGGCGATGTAGCCGGAATCCTCGCTGACGGCCGCATCGAGGATGCTGACGATGTGGGGGTGCTTGAGCTTGCCCGCGAGGGAAGCCTCGTTCTGGAACTGCGAGCGGTGCACGGTGCCGAACTCGGGGTCGCGGAACACCTCGGGCTCGATGGTCTTGAGCGCCACCTCGCCGCCGGAGAAGGTGTCCCGCGCGAGGTACACCGTTCCGGTGGCGCCCCGGCCGAGCATGCGCTGCACGTCGTACTTGCCGACCTGCAGGCTCAGGCCAAGATCCGAGGCTTCGGCCACTGCCGCGCGTCCTTCCCGTGGGTCAACCCGACCCGGATGGTACTGCATGGCACGCTTGCCGAGCGGACGCCAAGGAACGAGAATCCCCTGATCCGCCCGTCCGATCCGCAGGACCGAGAAATATGGCGCACCGGGAAGTCCCCGTAGAGTTCCTCGAGTTTGGCATGTTCGTGGCCAGGCTCGACCGTCCGTGGACCGAGACGCCGTTCGTGTTCCAGGGGTTCGTGCTGCAGACCGAGCAGCAGCTCGAGGCGCTGAAGAAGTACTGCAAGGTCGTGTACGTCGACCCCGAGAAGCGCCAGGAGTCGGTGGCGGCGAAGCTGCTCACGCTGCCGCCCACCAACGCGCAGCGGCAGGTCATCGCCGAGCAGTCCAAGGAGAAGGTGCGCGGCTCGGTGGTCTACAAGGAGCTCGCCACCGTCGAGGACGAGCTGCCGCGCGCGCGCACCGTGTTCACCCAGACCAACGCCATCGTGCGCACCATGTCGCGCGCGGTGGTGACCGGCTCGGCGCTCGACGGCAACCGCGCCCGCCAGGCGGTCAACGAGATCACCGACTCGGTGGTGCGCAACCCCGACGCCATGATGCTGCTGGTGACCATGCGCGACAAGGCCGAGGAGACGCTCAACCGCTCGACGCAGGTGTCGGTGTACATGACGGTGTTCGGCCGCTTCCTGCAGCTCGAGCGCGAGAGCCTCGAGCTGCTCGGCCTCATCGGCCTGCTGCAGGACGTCGGCATGCTCAAGCTGCCGCCGGGCATGCCCGCGCGGCGCAGCGACCTCGCGCCCGAGGAGGACGAGACCTTCAAGTCGCACGTCACGCACAGCGTCGAGATCCTGTCCAAGACCGCCGGCCTGCCGCCCGAGCTGCCGAGCATCGCGTCGCTGCACCATGAGCGCTACGACGGCAGCGGCTACCCGCGCGGCCTGAAGAGCAGCGCCATCTCGCAGATGGGCGCGATCGCCGGCATCGTCGACACCTTCGACATGCTCACCGCGCCCGCGCCCTACGGCCTGCAGATGCCGCCCTCCAACGCGCTGAACGTGCTGTTCCAGAACCGCGGCACGCAGTTCCACGCGGCGCTGGTCGAGCAGTTCATCCAGTGCGTGGGCGCGTTCCCGGTGGGCAGCATCGTCGAGCTGAACACGGGCGAGGTCGGCGTGGTGATCACGCAGAACCTGGTGAAGCGCCTGCAGCCGCGGGTGATGGTGGTGCAGGACGCGCAGGGCAACCCCATCCATCCGCACAAGATCCTCAACCTCGTCGACGAGCCCAAGGCCGGCCCCGACGAGATCTACCGCATCCGCCGCACCCTCGATCCCACCACCATCAAGATCGACTCGCGCGAGCTGTTCCTGTGACGGCGCGCGACAGCGCCGACATCCTGCACCTGCTCGACCAGTTCGGCCTCGACGCCGAGGGCATCGCCGCCCTCGACCTGCTCGGCGCGGCGCTGCACGAGCGCTCGCCCGAGGCGGTGCAGGCCGCGCGCGGCGAGAGCGCGCTGTCGGCCGCCACCTCGCCGTACTTCCTGCCGCTGCTGCCGGCGGCCATGTCCGAGCCGCAGCGCGCGATCGTCAATGCGCTCTCGCTCGGCGCGCTCGGCCGGGAGTCGCTGGCGCGCCTGCTCGGCGACTGGGCGGCGACCCTCAACCCGGAGGAGCCCGCGGAGCGCGCGCAGCGCGACTGCCGGCCGCTGCAGGAGCTCCTGCGCGCGGGCGCGCTGCGCATCTACGCGGGCGACGCGCAGGCCTGCGCGACGGCGCTGGCCGCCGCCGAGCACCTGGGCGCGGTGCAGCTGCTGCTGATCGCCGAGGCCGCCGCGCGCTCGGCGCCGCGCGCGGGCGAGGCGCCGGGGATGGCCGAGTTCACCGAGCGGCTGGCCGCGATCGCGGAAGGGCGCGTCGCCGCCGGCGAGCAGCTCGCGCTGCTGTTCGTGGACTGCGGCGTGGTGGACCGCATCGACGGGGTGTGGGGCTACGACGTCGGCGACGGCGTGCGCGAGCGCCTGCGCGCACGCCTGCGGAGCGAGGTCCTGCGCGAGCAGGACCTGGTCGGCGACCCCGGCCGCGACGAGCTCGCCTGCGCGCTGCTCAACGTGCGCGGCGAGGGCGTGGCCGTGCTCGCCGCGGAAAAGGTGCTGCGCGCCCTCGACCAGCCGCTCTGGGTGGGCGCCGACGAGCTGTACGCGCGCCCGGCGGTCGGCATCGCACTGCTGCCGGACCACGCCGACGGCGCGGTCGAGTTGCTGCAGCGCGCGCGGACCGCGAGCCGCGCGGCGCGCCAGCGCCCGGGGCGCTTCGCGGTGTACGCGCCGGACCAGGAGGGGCTGGACGCCGAGCTGCTGCTCTACGAGAACCGGCTGCGCGCGGCCGTCGCCCAGGACGCGCTCGACATCGTGTTCCAGGCGCAATGGGACCAGCGCACGGGGCTGATCGTCGGCGCCGAGAGCCAGCTGCGCTGGCGCGACGCCAGCCTCGGCCCGGTGCCGGTGGAGAAGGCGATCGCCGCGGCCGAGTCCGCCGGGCTGGTCAACGAGCTCACGCTGTGGATGGTGAACGGCGCGCTGCGCAACTGCCGGCACTTCCGCGACGCCGCCGGCCTCGACCTGCGCGTCGGCGTGACGCTCTCGGCCAAGAGCCTGCGCCAGGCCGACCTGCCCGACTTCGTCGCGAGCGCGCTGAAGACCTGGAACCTGCGCCCCAGCCGCCTGTCGCTGGAGATCACCGAGACCGCGGTGCTCGCGCACAGCCTGGAATCGGTGGAGACGCTCAAGCGCCTGCGCGAGGCCGGCGTGCGCCTCACGCTGGACGACCCGCGCGCCGGCTACACCTCGCTCGCGTGGCTCGCAGCGCTGCCGTTCCACGAGTGGCGCATCGACCTCGCCAACGTCGGCGACATCGTCGAGTCGCCGCCGCGGCTCGCGCTGGTGAGGACGCTCACCGAGCTCGCGCACCGCCTGAAGCTGGAGGTGCTGGTCGCGGGCGTCGACGACGCGGCGTGCGCCGCCGCGCTCAAGCCGCTCGGCTGCGACCTGCTGCAGGGCCGGCACCTCGGCGCGCCGCTCGACGCCGCCGGATTCGTCCGCCAGTACCGCGAGGACTGAGGCATGCAGGCGCCGCATCCCGCGGGCATCCGCAGCGTGGAGATCGGCGTCGC
>DASUFW010000202.1:0-4698 GCA_036274335.1 Burkholderiales bacterium
ACTCACCTTCGCCGCGATGCTGCTGTTCTTCCGCAACAACACCGGCTTCGGCGGCAACAACGGCTTCACCGACTTCAAGCGCATCCTCGGATTTCCGATCACGACGCCCGAAACGCGCATGGTCCTGTTCACGCTCACCGGTGCGGTGTTGCTCGCAACCTTGCTGATCGCGCGCTATATCGTCACGTCGCGCTTCGGACGCGTGCTGATGGCGATCCGCGATGCCGAGTCGCGCGTGATGTTCTGCGGCTACGATACCGTGAGCTACAAGCTCTTCATCTGGACGTTCTCGGCGGTGCTGTGCGGGATCGCGGGCGCGCTCTACGTGCCGCAGGTCGGCATCATCAACCCGAGCGAGATGTCGCCTGCCAACTCGATCGAGATCGCCATCTGGGTGGCGCTCGGCGGCCGCGGCACGCTGGTCGGCCCGATCATCGGCGCGGGGGTGGTCAACGGCGCGAAGAGCTTCTTCACGCAGGCCTTCCCCGAGTACTGGCTCTTCTTCCTGGGCGCGATCTTCATCCTGGCGACGCTGTTCCTGCCGCAGGGGGTCGCCGGGCTCGCGCAGAAGCTGCGCAAGGCGCGGTCGTGAGCGCGATCCTGACCTCCGCGGAGAGCGGCACCGTCGGGCGCATGCACACCGGCGAGCTCGACACCTCGCACGGCGCGGTCCTGTACCTGGAGGACATCTCGGTCTCCTTCGACGGCTTCAAGGCCTTGAACCGGCTGTCGCTCTCCATCGACGTCGGCGAGCTGCGCTGCGTGATCGGCCCGAACGGGGCCGGCAAGACCACCATGATGGACGTGATCACCGGCAAGACGCGCCCCGACACGGGCACGGTGTTCTTCGGCCAGACCATCGACCTGACGCGCCTCTCCGACGCCGAGATCGCGCACGCAGGCATCGGCCGCAAGTTCCAGAAGCCGACCATCTTCGAGAACCATACGGTGTTCGAGAACCTCGAGCTCGCCATGAAAGCCGACAAGCGGGTGCGCGCCACGCTGTTCGCCAAGCTTTCGGCGGCCGAGCGCGACCGCATCGCCGAGATGCTCGGCGTGATCCGGCTGCAGGACTCGGCCAATCGCGTGGCGGGGCTGCTCTCGCACGGCCAGAAGCAGTGGCTGGAGATCGGCATGCTGCTCATGCAGGAGCCCAAGCTGCTGCTGCTGGACGAGCCGGTGGCGGGCATGTCGGACGACGAGACCGAGCGCACCGCGGAGCTGTTCCTGTCGCTCGCCGGCAGGCACTCGCTGGTGGTGGTCGAGCACGACATGGCCTTCATCGAGAAGATCGCGCGCAAGGTGACGGTGCTGCACGAGGGCAGCGTGCTGGCCGAGGGGCCGATGGCCGAGGTGCAGGCCGACCCGCGCGTCATCGAGGTGTACCTGGGCCGATGAACCTCTCCGTCACCGGCCTCAACCAGTACTACGGCGGCAGCCACATCCTGCGCGACCTGTCCTTCGAGGTTCCCGGGGGCAAGGTGACCGCGCTCCTCGGCCGCAACGGCGTGGGCAAGTCGACGCTGCTGCGCACGCTCATGGGCCTCGTCCCGGCGCGCAGCGGCGAGGTCCGCTTCGGCGAGGCCGCGCTCACGCACGCCGCGCCCTACGAGCGCGTGCGCGCCGGGATCGGCTACGTGCCGCAGGGGCGCGAGATCTTCCCGCGCCTGACGGTGGCGGAGAACCTTGAGATGGGCCTCGCGACACGCCCGCGCGGCGAGGCGGTGCCGACGCGCATCTTCAAGATGTTCCCGGTGCTCAAGCAGATGATGCGCCGGCGCGGCGGCGACCTCTCGGGCGGCCAGCAGCAGCAGCTCGCCATCGGCCGCGCGCTCGCCATGGGGCCGAAGCTGCTCATCCTGGATGAGCCGACCGAGGGCATCCAGCCCTCGATCATCAAGGACATCGAGCGCGCGATCCGCGCGCTTGCGGCCGCGGGCGACATGGCGATCCTTCTATGCGAGCAGTACTACGATTTCGCGAAGTCGCTCGCCGACCAGTACCTCGTCATGGAGCGCGGCGAGATCGTCGCGCGCGGCGCGGGCGCCGACATGGAAAAGGACGGGGTCAGGCAGCTGCTGGCGGTATGATCGCCGCATGCAGCTCGCCGAGCCCGTCGCGCAGTCCTGGAAGGCCGAGCTGCGGCTCGGCTTCGAGCGGCGCGCGGATCGCACGGTGCTCGCCGAGCGCCGCCACGACGGACCGCTTGTCGTGCAGAAGCCGCTCTACCCCGAAGGCGACGAGGTCTGCCACGCCATCGTCGTGCATCCGCCCGCGGGCATCGCGGGCGGCGACGCGCTCGAGCTCGCCGCCGGCGCAGGCGTCGGCGCGCACGCGCTGCTCACCACGCCGGGCGCGGGCAAGTGGTACCGCTCGGCCGGTCCCTGGGCTTCGCAGCGCCTCGCCTTCGACGTGGCCGGATCGCTCGAATGGCTGCCGCAGGAGACCATCGTGTTCGACGGCGCGCTCGCGCAGCTCGAGACCGAGGTGCGCCTCGCGGGCGATGCGCGTTACCTCGGCTGGGAGATCCTGTGCCTGGGCCGCACCGGCTCGGGCGAGCGCTTCACGCGGGGGGAGCTTCGCCTGAATATGCGCTTGTACCGGGACGGGAAGCTCCTGTGGCTCGAGCGCGGCCGGCTCGAGGGCGGCGGCACGCTGCTCGACTCCCCCGCCGGACTGCAGGGCAAGACAGTATGCGCGACGCTGGTGGCCGCCCCTGCCTTTCCCATGATCGACCTCGCGGCTTTTCGCGAGGTCGAAAGCCTTTCCGTGACCCAGCTCCCCGGCGTACTCGTCGCACGCTACCTCGGCGATTCGACCGAGGAAGCAAAGTGCCGCTTTCAGGAACTGTGGAAACTGCTGCGCCCGGCGCTCTTCGGGCGCGAAGCACGCATGCCGAGAATCTGGAGCACCTGAATGGAACTGACGCCGAGGGAAAAGGACAAGCTGCTGGTCTTCACCGCTGCGCTGCTCGCGGAGCGGAGAAAAGCGAAGGGGCTGAAGCTCAACTACCCGGAGGCGGTCGCCTTCCTCTCGGCCGCCATTCTCGAGGGCGCGCGCGAGGGCCGCAGCGTCGCCGAGCTGATGGGCTGGGGGGCGACGCTCCTCAGCCGCGAGGAGGTGATGGAGGGCGTGCCGGAGATGATCCCGGACATCCAGGTCGAGGCCACTTTCCCGGACGGCACCAAGCTCGTCACGGTGCACAACCCGATTGTCTGATGCGCCCGCAGAGCATCCTCAGCCTCGGGCCCGAGGGCTTTCATCGCGTCGCCTACACGGACTGGGGCGACGAGGACAACCCGCACGTGGTCCTGTGCGTGCACGGCCTGTCGCGCAACAGCCGCGACTTCGACTTCCTCGCGGAGTCGCTCAGCCAGAGCTACCGCGTGGTGTGCATGGACGTGGTCGGGCGCGGCGACAGCGACTGGCTGGCGGACAAGTCGGGCTACAGCTTCTCGACCTACCTGTCGGACGCCGCGGCGCTGATCGCGCACGTGACGCCGCCGGTGGGCCGCGGATTCCTCGGCGAGAAGCGCGCGCGCAACCTCGACTGGGTGGGCACCTCGATGGGCGGGCTGATCGGGATGCTGCTCGCGGCCAAGCGCAACTCGCCCATCGGGCGGCTGGTGATGAACGACGTGGGGCCGTTCGTGCCCTGGAACGGGCTGTTCCGCCTCAAGGGGCACGTCGGGCGGCCGCGCGGCTTCGCCTCGCGCCAGTCGGCGGGCGAGTACATCCGCGAGACCTTCGCCTCGTTCGGGCCGCTCAGCGAGCCGCAGTGGCGGCACCTCGTCGACCACAGCATCCGCCAGCACGAGGACGGGCGCTGGTACTTCCGCTTCGATCCGGCGATCGGGCAGTGGAGCGCGCAGTCCGATCCGGAGCTGCCGATCGGGCCGGAGTTCCTGCGCGGCATCGACCTGTGGTCGGTGTGGAACTCGGTGGAGTGTCCGGTGCTGGTGCTGCGCGGCGCGAAATCCGACGTGCTCCTGCCAGGCACGGTGGAGGAGATGCGCCGGCGAAAGCCCGCCACGCAGGCGGTGGAGTTCGAGGGCGTCGGGCATGCGCCGGCGCTGTTCGACGAGAAGCAGATCGACGCGGTGCGCACGTTCCTCAGGCAGCGGCGCACCGTGCGCGGGCAGAAAAGGAGGCTGGGATGGTTCCGGGCGAACTGAAGGCGGCGGCGGGCGAGCTCGAGCTCAACAAGGGCCGCAAGACCGTGACCGTACCGGTCACCAACACGGGCGACCGGCCGGTGCAGGTCGGCTCGCACTATCACTTCTACGAGACCAACGAGGCGCTCGAGTTCGACCGCAAGGCGGCCTACGGCTTCCGGCTGAACATCGCCGCGGGTACCGCGGTGCGCTTCGAGCCGGGACAGACGCGCACCGTGGAGCTCGTGGCGCTCGCCGGCGGCCGCAAGGTGTACGGCTTCGCCGGCAAGGTGATGGGGGCGCTGAAATGAGGATTTCGCGGCAGGCCTATGCCGAGATGTTCGGCCCCACGAAGGGCGACCGCGTGCGCCTCGCGGACACCGAGCTCTGGATCGAGGTGGAGAAGGACTACACCACCTACGGCGAGGAGGTGAAGTTCGGCGGCGGCAAGGTGATCCGCGACGGCATGGGCCAGAGCCAGCTGCCCGCCGCGAAAGTCGCCGACACCGTGATCACCAACGCGCTGATCGTGGACCACTGGGGC
>DASUFW010000203.1:0-1228 GCA_036274335.1 Burkholderiales bacterium
CAAGCGGATCGCCGGAGACCCGGACTTGCCGCGCCCCCCTGCCGGCGCGCTTCCCTCGGAGGGCGTCCTCGCCTACGACGGCGAGCGCTCGGGCCGCCGGCTGCGGCTGGTGGAAGTCGAGGTCCCCTGCGGTTCGCGGCCTTGCGCCATCACCATGGCGGAGACGACGGTCAAGCGCGAGCGCCTCGCGCGCGACCTCGTCGTCTACACGGCGCTGCCGCTCGCTTTGCTCGCCGTCCTCGTGCCGGCCCTGGTGTGGTTCGGGGTCAGCAAGGGCGTGCAGCCGCTGCAGGACCTCTCGGCGCAGATCCGCGCCCGCTCGCCGCGCGACCTTCGACCGATGCGCGCCGACGCCGTGCCCGAAGAGGCGCGACCGCTCATCGAGGGCATGAACCGCCTGCTTGGCGAGGTGGCCGACGCGAGCCGCCAGCAGCAGCGGTTCCTCGCGGATGCGGCGCACCAGCTGCGCACGCCGCTCGCGGGCCTGCAGGCGCACGCGGAGCTGGCGGTCGCCCTGGCGCTGCCGCCGGAAAGCCGCGCCGAGCTCGAGCAGGTGCGTCGGGCCACCGTGCGTACGGCGCGCCTTGCCAACCAGCTGCTGGCCCTGGCGCGTGCCGAGGCAGGGGGCCGGGGCGCGGCGGCGCCGGCGCGGGCGGACCTGCGGCGCATCGCGAGCGAGTCGGCGGACGAATGGGTGCGCCGCGCGCTCGCGCGCCACGTCGACCTGGGCTTCGAGCTCGAGGACGCCGGCGTCCCGGGCGATCCCGTGCTGCTGCACGAAGCGCTGTCCAACCTCGTGCACAACGCGCTCGAGTACGTGCAGCCCGGCGGCCGGGTCACGGTGCGCGTCCTGTGCCGCGCCGGCGACACCGTGCTCGAAGTCGAGGACGACGGACCGGGCATCCCGCCCGCCGAACGCGAGCGCGTGTTCGAGCGCTTCTACCGGGTTCCGGGCACCCCCGGCACCGGGAGCGGCCTGGGCCTGGCGATCGTCCGGGAAATCGCGCAGACGCACGGCGCGACGGTCGTGATCGGCGAGGGCGAGGCGGGCCGCGGAAGCCGTATCAGCCTTGTATTCAGGGGAGTAAACTAGCCGCATGGATTCCGTCGACATCGAAGTGCTGCGCAGCGCCGAAGCCTGGCGCAAAGCCGGGCATCGCGTGACGCTCGGCACTATCGTCAAGACCTGGGGCTCGGCCCCGCGGCCCGTGGGTGCGCTGGTGGTGGT
>DASUFW010000204.1:0-1485 GCA_036274335.1 Burkholderiales bacterium
CCGCGCGACCTGGTCGAGGATCCGCACCTGAACGCCGGGGGGATGGTGCAGACCCACGATCCGCGCGGCTTCGACTTCAAGGTGCCCGGCCTGCCGCTCGAGCTGGGCGGGCAGCGCCTGCCCTTGCGCGCGCAGCCGCCGCGGGTGTCGCAGGACGCCCAAGCGCTGCTGGCTTCGCTCGGCTACGGCGCCGCGCAGATCGAGCGCCTGTTCTCGGACAAGGTGGTCGCCGCGCCTGCCTGACGGCGCCGCGCGCGCTTGCCTGGCCGCGCCGGGTCCCTGCTCGGCTGCCCGGCAGCGGGTTTCGCGCGGAACCCGCGGGCTGCCGGCCGCCTGGAATATGATCCGCCGTCGGCTTGTTTGCCGTCGGCGCCGGCCCCGAAGGGGTCGGCGCACCACCACTATCAGGGAGGCACCCAACATGAGAATCATCCCGCTCCTCGCCGCGATGTCCCTGGCTGCGTTCGCCGCGAGCGCGCAGGCCCAGGACAAGCGGCCCGAATATGGCCCCGACGTCACCGTCGCCATGGCCAAGAAGATCGCCGCCGGCGCCCTTGCGGAATGCGCGAAGAATCAGTGGAACGTGGCGGTCGCGATCGTGGATACGCACGGCTTCCTCGTGTACTTCGAGCGCATGGAGAACACGCAGTCGGCGAGCGTCGACATCGCGCAGCAGAAGGCGCGCGTGGGCGCCATGTACCGGCGCACGACCCGCGTGTTCGCCGAGGTCATTGCCAAGAGCGGCCCGGCGGTCATGACGCTGCCCGGCGTGGTCGCGTCGCCTGGCGGCGTGCCGATCTTAGTCGACGGCAAGGTGATCGGCGGCGCCGGCGCCAGCGGCGTGACGGGCGACCAGGACGAGCAGTGCGTCAAGGCCGGCATCGCCGGCATGTAACGGCACGCCCCCTGGCACGCAAGACGGGGCCTGCGGGCCCCGTTTCTATTTCTGCAGGGCCGCGATCCCCGCGTGCGCGATCTGCTCGTCTTCGTGGGATTGCACCCCCGACACCCCCACTCCGCCCACGCAGACGCCCTCGACGAGGATCGGCACCCCGCCCTGCACCGGCAGGACGCCCGGCATCTTCAGCATCTCCGGGCGCGTCTTGATGCGCTCCTGCCAGTTTCCGGAGGTACGCCGGGTCATCGCGGCGGTCCGCCCCTTCTCCACGGCGATGGCGGCATTCGCCGGCGTAGCGCCATCCAGGCGGGAGAAATGCAGCAGGTGGCCGCCGTCGTCGAGGATCGCGATCGCCACGACCCACTGGTGGCGCTTCGCTTCGGCAAGCGCGGCGGCCATGATCCGCTCGCAGTCCGCGAGCGTCAGCTCGGGCCGCGTCTTCATTGCAGCGCCTGCCGGATCTGCTCGAGCGCCGAAGGATCCTCGATGGTGGTCAGGTCGCCCGGATCGCGCCGCTCGGCGAGCGCCTGGATCGAGCGGCGCAGGACCTTGCCCGAGCGCGTCTTGGGCAGCAGCGTCACGAAGAA
>DASUFW010000205.1:0-11649 GCA_036274335.1 Burkholderiales bacterium
CGTGCTCCAGGCGCTCAACCCGGTGCATGCGCTCCAGTTCGTCACCGGCTACGGCTATGCCTCGTTCGTCGTGCTCGGCTCGGTGCTGCTCGCGATCACGGGGGCGGAGGCGCTCTACGCCGACATGGGCCACTTCGGCAAGCGCGCGATCCGCATCGCCTGGTTCGGGCTGGTCGCGCCGGCGCTGGTGCTCAACTACTTCGGCCAGGGCGCGCTGCTGCTGCACGACCCGAGCGCCATCGAGAATCCGTTCTACCTGGCGTTCCCGCAGTGGGCGCTGCTGCCGATGGTGGCGCTCGCCACCGCCGCGACCGTGATTGCCTCGCAGGCGATGATTTCCGGCGCCTTCACGGTCACGCAGCAGGCGGTGCAGCTCGGCTTCCTGCCGCGCGTGCAGATCCTGCACACCTCCGCGCGCACTGCGGGGCAGATCTACGTGCCGGTGGTCAACTGGGTGCTGCTTGCCGGGGTGGTGATCGTGGTCATCGCCTTCGGCTCTTCCGACCAGCTCGCGCAGGCCTACGGCGTCGCCGTGCTGGGGACCATGCTGGCCACCACCTTCCTCACCTTCTTCGTGGTGCGCTTCGCCTGGGGCTATCCGCTCGCGCTGTGCCTCGCGGCGACAGGCTTCTTCATGGCCATAGAGTCGACGCTGCTCGCCTCGGCGCTGCTCAAGATCGCCGAGGGCGGCTGGCTGACCATCGCCATCGGCACCGCGCTGCTCACCGTCATGCTCGCCTGGCGGCGCGGGCGGCTGCTGCTGCAGGCGCGGCTCCGGCAGAACGCGATCCCGCTCGGCCGGCTGCTCGAGTCGCTGATGCGCGAGCCGCCGGTGCGCGTGCCGGGCACCGCGGTGTTCTTCACCACCACCCCGGAGTCGGCGCCCAACGCGCTGCTGCACAACCTCAACCACAACAAGGTGCTGCACGAGCGCGTGGTGTTCCTCACCGTGGAGGTCGGCGACGAGCCCACGGTGCCCGAGGACCGGCGCATCGAGATCGAGCGCCTCGAGCAGGGCTTCTGGCGCATGACCCTGCGCTACGGCTTCATGCAGCGGCCCGACCTCGAGCACGACCTGACGGTGACCAGCCGGCGGATCCTCGAATTCGACATGATGAGCACCACCTTCTTCCTCAGCCGCCAGATCGTGGTGCCGAGCAACCAGGGCCGGCTCGTGTACCGCTGGACCGAGCGCCTGTTCGCCGCCATGTCGTACGGGGCGGGCGGCATCATCGACTACTTCAACCTGCCGCCCAACCGGGTGATCGAGCTGGGGACCAAGGTCCAGCTGTAAATGGGGACTGTCCCCATTTGCCGTTGATCGCTTGTCGCGCTGCCACTACCATAGCGGCCTCTAGCCTCAGGAGGAGGGGAAGCCAATGAAATCAGGAAGATTCGTCGCGCTCGGCCTGGCGGCCGCGCTCGCGGCGCCGGCGGCGCAGGCGCAGACGGTGCTCACGCTGTCGAACTGGGTGCCGCCGACGCACCCGATCGTGGTCTACATCATGAAGCCCTGGGCCGCGGAGGTGGAGAAGGCGACCGCCGGCCGCGTCAAGATCCAGATGCTGCCCAAGGCGATCGCCGCGCCCAACCAGCACTACGACGCGGTGATCAACGGCCAGATCGACGTCGCCTGGTCGACCTACGGCTACCAGCCCGAGCGCTTCCAGCCCTACCTGATCGCCGAGCTGCCGCAGCTGGGCGACACCGCGGTGGACAACGGCGTGGCGCTGTGGCGCACGCACAAGAAGTACATCGAGGCCTCCGGCATCCACAAGGACGTGCAGCTGCTGGGCGTGATGACGCACGGGCCGGGCCTCTTCCACCACCACTCGAAGTTCATCCTCAAGCCCGCCGACCTCGAGGGACAGAAGATCCGCGTTGGCGGCGACGTGCCGAAGCGCATCGTCGAGGCCTTCGGCGGCGTGGTGATCACGCAGCCCGCGCCCAAGTCCTACGAGATCCTCTCGGCCGGCATCGCCGACGGCATCATGTTCCCGACCGAGTCGCTGAAGAGCTTCAAGATCGCGGGCCTGGTGAAGTACTCGAGCTACGTGAAGGGCGGCCTGTACAGCTCCTCGTTCTGGTTCGCGATGAACAAGAAGAAGTTCGAGGGCCTCTCCAAGGCCGACCAGGCGGCGATCATGAAGGTCTCGGGCGAGAAGTTCGCCCGCCTCGCCGGCGGCGGCTGGGACCGCGCCGACAAGGAGGGCCGCGCCGCGATCAAGGAGGCGGGCGGCCAGATCAAGGAGTGCTCGCCCGAGCTGGTGAAGGCGCTCTCCGCGCTCACCGCGCAGCTCGAGCGCGAGTACGGCGCCAAGATGGACGCGATGGGCATCGACGGCGCCGGCACCATCAAGTACTTCCGCGCCGAGGTGGCGCGCGTCGCCGCCGGGAAGTAGCGCAAGCTGTCCGACGCACTGCACGAGGCGCCCCGGGAGGAAAGCCTCTTTCCGGGGCGCGCCGGCGCCTGGGCCGCCTGGGTGCTCGGCACGATCGCCGCGCTCGACCTCGCGGCGATGATGCTGCTCACCTTCTTCGACGTCTCGGGCCGCAAGCTCTTCACCGCGCCGATCTACGGCGCCTATGAGGTCACCGAGTTCATGATGGGGGTGCTGATCTTCAGCGCCCTGCCGCTGGTGACCGCGCGCGAGAACCACGTCTCCATCGACGTGCTGGACCCCTACGTGCCGGCGGCGCTCGGGCGCTGGCAGCGCGTCGTGGTCAACCTGCTGAGCAGCGTCGTGCTCGCGTTCCTCGGCTACCGGCTGTGGGTGCTGTCGGCGAGCCACCTGCGCACCCACGAGGTGACCATGACCCTGCACATCCCGCACGGGCCGTTCACCTTCGCGTTCGCGGTGCTGGCGCTCGCCGCCGCGCTCGCCGCGTTCGTGGTGGCGGCTGCGCACCTGCGGCGGGCGCGCGGCCGCGACCCGGCATGACCGAGACGCTGGTCGCGTTCGCGGCGCTGCTCGCGCTCGCCTTCGCGCGCGTGCCGATCGCCTTCGCGATGCTGATCGTGGGCGCCACCGGCTTCGCGCTCACGCGGGGCTGGCACGCCGCCTTCGACCAGGTGGCGCAGACCACCTTCGGCGCGGGCATCGACTACGAGCTGTCGGTGGTGCCGCTGTTCATCCTGATGGGCAACTTCGTCGCGCGCGCGGGGATGTCGCGCGAGCTGTTCCGCGCCGCCTACGCGTTCATCGGCCACTGGAAGGGCGGCCTCGCGATGTCGACCATCGTCGCCTGCGCCGGGTTCGGCTCGATCTGCGGGTCGTCCATCGCCACGGCGGCGACCATGTCGCGCGTCGCCTACCCGCAGATGAAGGCGCTCGGCTACTCCGACAAGCTGGCAAGCGCCTCGATCGCGGCGGGCGGCACGCTCGGCATCCTCATCCCGCCCTCCACCATCATGGTGATCTACGGCATCATCACCGAGACCAACATCGGCCGGCTGTTCGCCGCCGGCGTGGTGCCGGGGGTGCTGGCGGTGGCGCTGCTGTGCATCGCGGTGCGCTGGGTGGTCTGGCGCGACCCCAAGGCCGGCCCGGCGGGGGAGCGCTCGGCGTGGAGCGAGCGCCTCGCGGCGCTGAAAGGCATCTGGGGCGTGGCGCTCCTCTTCCTCGTCTCGATCGGCGGCATCTACGCGGGCATCTTCACCGCCACCGAAGGCGCCGGCATCGGCGCCTTCGGCGCGTTCCTGTTCGCCTTCTTCCGCCGCGCGCTCACCTGGCGCGTACTGCGCGACATCCTGCTCGAGTCCGCGCGCACGACCAGCATGCTGTTCATGATCCTGATCGGCGCGCTCGTCTTCGCCAACTACATCAACTTCACCACGCTGCCCGCCGACCTGATGGGCTTCGTGGAGCAGTTCAGCCTGCACCCGATGCTGGTGGTGATGGCGATCTGCGCGCTCTACGTGGTGCTCGGCACGGCCATGGAGGAGCTGTCCATGATCCTGCTCACGGTGCCCGTGTTCTTCCCGCTCATCGTGGCGCTGGGCCTCGACCCGGTGTGGTTCGGGATCCTGGTCGTGGTGGTGGTCGAGATCGGGCTGATCAGCCCGCCGGTCGGCATGAACCTGTTCGTCCTGTCCTCGCTGCTGCCGCAGGTGAGCACGCCGACGCTGTTCCGCGGCGTGATGCCCTTCGTGGTGGCCGACGTGGTGCGCCTGTTCATCCTCGCCGCCTTCCCGGCGATCTCACTGTGGCTGCCCTCGGTGCTGCACATCGCGGGTAAATAGGGACAGTCCCCATTTGAGCGCCGCCGTCGACCTGCGCAGCGACACGGTCACCCGCCCGACCGAGGCCATGCGGCGCGCCATGGCCGCGGCCGAGGTGGGCGACGACGTGTTCGGCGATGACCCGACCGTCAACCGGCTGCAGGCGCACGCCGCCGGGATCTTTGGCTTCGAGGCGTCGCTCTTCTTTCCGACCGGCACGCAGTCGAACCTCGCGGCACTGATGAGCCATTGCCAGCGCGGCGAGGAGGTGCTGGTGGGGATGGAGGCGCACACCTACCGCTACGAGGCGGGCGGCGGCGCGGTGCTCGGCTCGATCCAGCCGCAGGCGATCGTGAACCGGCCCGACGGCACGCTGGATCTCCAGGAGGTCGAGGCCGCCATCAAGCCCGACGACCCCCATTTCGCGAAGACGCGGCTGCTTGCGCTCGAGAACACCATCACCGGGCGCGTGATCCCGCGCGCCTATTTCGACGAGGCGCTGGCGCTGGCGAAGCGCCGCGGCCTCGCGACGCACCTCGACGGCGCGCGCATCTTCAACGCGGCGGTGAAGCTCGGGCTGCCGGTGGAGGACCTGTGCCGGGGCTTCGATTCGGTGTCCGCGTGCCTGTCCAAGGGCCTGGGCGCGCCCGCGGGCACGATGCTCCTCGGCTCGCAGGACTTCATCGCGCGCGCCAGGCGCGCCCGCAAGATCCTCGGCGGCGTCATGCGCCAGGCCGGGATCCTCGCGGCCGCCGGCCTGTACGCGCTCGAGCACCACGTTGAACGGCTCGCCGAGGACCACGCCAACGCCGAGCGCCTGGCCAAAGGGATCGGTGCGCCGGCGCCGTCCTCCAACATGGTGTTCTTCGATTCGCGGCCAGGGCTGGCGGAGCACCTCGCGAAGCATGGCGTGATCGTGCTGCCCGCGCCGCGCCTGCGGCTGGTGACGCACCTCGACGTCGACGCCGCCGGCATCGACCGCGCCATCACGGCCTTCAACACCTTCAAAAAATAGGGACAGACCCTATTTTTCGCCATGTGAAAAATAGGGTCTGTCCCTATTTTTTCAGTGCGATCAGCAGCCCGGCGAGCGCCACTGCGCAGAAGCCCGCGCCGGCGTAGAACGTAGCGGAGGCGCCGTAGGCGCTCCACAGCCAGCCCGCGAGCACGCTCGCGGCGAGCAACGCAATACCCGAGACCAGGTTGAAGACGCCGAAGGCGGTGCCGCGCAGGTCCGCCGGGGCGGCATCCGCCACGAGCGTCGAGAGCAGGCCCTGCGTGAGCCCCATGTGCACGCCCCAGAGCACGATGCCCGCGCCGAGCCCGGCGATCGAGCCGAAGGCGCCGATGACGAGGTCGGCGGCGATCAGCGCCGCGAGCCCGACGACAAGGAGCGCGCGGCGATGGCCGCGGTCGGCCGCGAGGCCCGCCGGGTACGCCACAGCGGTGTACACGATGTTCATTCCGACCATCACGAGCGGCACCGCGGCGAGCGCCACGCCGATCTCCTGGGCGCGCAGGAGGAGGAAGGCCTCGGAGAACCGCGCCAGCATGAGGACCGCGCCCAGCGCGACCACCAGCCAGAAGCGGGCGCCGAGCCGCTCGAGCCCCGCGAAGCGCGCGGCGCCGCGTGCGGGCGCCGGCGGGGACTCGCGTTCGGGCTCGCGCACCCAGAAGAACAGCACCGCGACGGCGGCGAGCGCGGGCAGCACGGCGATCCACAGGACGCTGCGGATGTCGTCCGCGAGGAGCAGCATGAGGCCCGCGGCCGAGAGCGGCCCCAGCACCGCGCCGATCGTGTCCAGCGCCTGGCGCAGCCCGTAGGCGGCGCCGCGCGACCCCGGTGGCGTCAGATCTGCGATGAGCGCGTCGCGCGGCGCACCGCGGATGCCCTTGCCGATGCGGTCGACGAAGCGCGCGAAGAGCACGAGCGGCACCGACGCCGCGAGCGGAAAGAGCGGCTTGGAGAGCGCGGCGAGCGCGTAGCCCGCGACCACGACGGGCTTGCGCCGCGGCAGCCGGTCCGAGAGCGCGCCGGAGACCACCTTCACGATCGAGGCCGTCGCCTCGGCGACGCCCTCGATGACCCCGACGGCCACCATCCCGGCGCCCAGCACCCCGGTGAGGAAGAGCGGCAGCAAGCTGTGGACGAGCTCCGAGGAAAGGTCCATGCACAGCGACACAGTGCCCAGCACCCACACGGTGCGCGGGACGGTGCTCGGACGCATGGTCAGGCCGCCAGCGGGCCCTTCAGCACCTCGCCGCCGAAGTCGCCGGTCGCCTCGCCGTCCTGCAGCGTCAGGACGCCGTTGACGATCGTCGCGCCGATGCCGTCGGCCTTCTGCACCAGGCGCCGCGCGCCGCCCGGCAGGTCGGTCTCGATCGTCGGCAGCCGCGGCCGCACGCGGGCGGCGTCGAAGACGACGAGGTCGGCCTTGCAGCCCGCCTTGACCAGCCCGCGGTCGCGCAGCTCGAAGGCCTGCGCGATGTCGTAGGTGAGCTTGCGCACGGCCTGCTCGAGCGTGAAGGCGCCGCGCCGGTTCACCCAGTAGTGCAGGAAGTGCGTCTGCAGCGACGAGCCCATCTCCTGCGCGGCGTGCGCGCCGGAGTCGGAGAAGGTCGCGAGCGTGGTGTCGTGGGTGAGCATGCCGAGCACGTCCTCGCGGTTCTCGTTGACCACCGGCCAGACGTAGACCTGGTCGGGATTCTGCATCGACAGGTCGATCATGGTCTCCACCGGGTGCGTGCCGCGCGCGCGGGAGAGCTCCGCCACGCTCGGGTCGTCCCAGTCCACGCCCTGGAGGGCGAACAGGTTCTCGTAGTCGGGCTTGCGCGGGTCGAGGGTCGCGGCGCCGCCGCCCTGCAGCTTGTTGTCCTTGGGCTTCATGCGCTGCTCGGCGGCCACCAGCGCCCGGCGCAGGGCGGGGTCGGCGAGCCGGCGCTTCTGCTCCTCCAGCGGCAGCGCGCGCACCGCCTTCCACTCGGGCAGCACGTCGAAGGGCAGGTAGGACTTGAGCGAGAAGATGGCGTTGATCGAGCGCGTGGTGCCCTGGCCGTACAGGCGCCCGCCCGCGTCGGTGACGTCCTTGATCGCCTTCGCCTGCGCGGGCCAGGAGACCGGGTCGTCGCCCTGGTGCGAGGAGAGCAGCCCGAACATGACGGGACGCCGGTACGCGAGCGCGAGGTGCTTCATGCGCTCGAGGAAGGCGAGGTTGGCGCGGCGCGAGACGATGTCCGAGCCGAACTGGAAGATGCCCGCGCCCAGGCCGGCGATCGCGGCGATGATCGCCTCGATCTCGCTCCAGGCGGCGTTGCGGCTCGCCACCGGCGTGCCGTCGGGGGTCATGTGCGTGTGCGCGAGCGAGGTCGAGAAGCCGATGGCGCCGGCGCGCTGCGCGTCCTGGGCGAGCCGCGCCATCGCGCGCACTTCCTCCTCGCTCGCCTCGTCGCTGAGCGCGCGGCGGCCCATGACGAACATGCGCAGCGCGGAGTGCCCGACGTACATGGCGTGGTTCATCGCCTTCGGGCGCCGCTCGACCGCGGCCAGGTACTCGGCGAACGATTCCCAGGTCCAGTCGATGCCGGCGGCCATCGCTTCCGCCGGGATGTCCTCGACGTAGGAGAGGCAGCTCGCGTACCAGTCGCGGTCGGCGGGCTTGCACGGCGCGAGCGTGAAGCCGCAGTTGCTCATCACCACCGAGGTCACGCCGTGGTAGCAGGACGAGCTGCCGAGCGGGTCCCACATGACCTGGGCATCCATGTGGGTGTGGCCGTCGATGAAGCCCGGGGCGACGATCATGCCGCCGGCCTCGAGCGTGCGCCGGGCTGGCGTGGCGACGCGCCCGACTTCCACGATCCGCCCGCCCGCGATGCCCACGTCCGCCGCGAAGCGCTTCGCGCCCGTGCCGTCGACGACGGTCCCGCCCCGAATCAAGAGATCCAGCATCGCCGGTTTCCTCCTCGGTTCCATTCTAGAGCGTGATAGGGACAGACCCTATTTTTCACATGGCGAAAAATAGGGTCTGTCCCTATTTACTCCTTAGCCGGCATCCGGCGGCGTCGGGTTGTAGGCGCGCGACTGGGCCCAGGCGATGCCCGCCAGCGCCATCACCGCGCCCGCGATCTTGAGCCCGGTGAAGGTCTCGCCGAGCGTGATCCAGGCGACGAAGCCCGCGATCGGCGGCATCAGGTATTGCAGCGGCGCGCTCCTCGCCAGCCCGCGCACCGAGTTGACCCACGCCCACGCGATCCAGCCGAGGAACGAGGACACCGCCACCGCCCAGAACACGCCGAACCAGACGCCCGCGCCGACGTCGGCGAGCGGCGCCGCGAGGAACGCGGGCAGCGTGGCGAGCACCAGCGGCGGCGCGCCGAAGAGGAGCGAGTAGCACATGAGGTTCAACGGCCCGTAGCGCACGACGAGCGGCTTGCTGATCACCGTGTAGAGCGAGAACAGCGCCGCCGCGAGCAGCAGCACGAGGTCGCCCGCGCCGGCGAGCGCCACGCCGCGCACGAACTTGTCGGACAGGAACACCACGATGCCCGCGAAGGCGAGCAGCGTTCCGATCAGCTGGCGGCGCCGCAGCTTTTCGGCGCCGAGCACCGAGAGGATGAGCAGCGTCCACAGCGGGCTCGAGGTGAGCACCAGCGACGAGGAGAAGGCGGTGGACAGGTTGATGCCCCACATGACGAGGCTCACGTGCGCCGTGTGGCCGATCAGCCCGGCCGCGATGAAGCGGGGCAGGTCGGCGCGCTGCGGCCAGGTGCGCGGGAAGTGCCGGCGCGTGACCGCGAGCAGGAGGGCGAAGCCGGCGAGCGGCATGGCGAGGAACCGGATGAACAGGAACGGCCACACGCCGAGCTCCGCCAGCACCACCTTGGTGATGGCGAAGTTCACGCCCCAGGCGACCATCAGGGCGAGGCCTGCGGCGAGCGCCCATTGTTCCTTGGTGGGGGAAGCCATGCCAGCCCCGCAATCTACAATACGGGGACCGGCACCCCCCCATGCGCCCCGAAAGCCCCGATCCCATTGCCGCCCGCCCCGCGGTGCGCGCGCTGACCGCCTCCAAGATCCGCGAGCTGTTCAACGCGGGCATCGGGCGCAAGGACATCGTCGCCTTCTGGGTCGGAGAACCGGACGAGCCGACGCCCGAGTTCATCCGGCGCGCCGGCATCGCCTCGATCGAGGCTGGCGAGGTCTTCTATTCCAGCAACTACGGCATCGCCGAGCTGCGCGAGGCGCTCGCCGCCTACACCACGCGCCTGCACCGTCCCACCTCGCCCGCGGAGATCGCGGTGACGAGCGCGGGGGTCAACGCGCTGATGCTCGTCTCGCAGCTGATCGTCTCGCCGGGCGACCGGGTGGTGGAGGTGGTGCCGCTCTGGCCGAACCTGCAGGAGATCCCGAAGATCCTGGGGGCCGAGGTCGGGACCGTGGCGCTCGAGTTCGACCCGGCGGGGTGGCGCCTGGACCTCGACCGGCTGCTCGACGCCCTGCGACCCGGCACCCGCGCCCTGTACCTGAACTCCCCGAACAACCCGACCGGCTGGACGGTGACGCGCGAGGCGCAGGCGGCGATCCTCGCGCACTGCCGCCGGCACGGCATCTGGATCTTCGCCGACGATGCCTACGAGCGGCTCTACTACGAAGGCAACCACATCGCCCCCTCGTTCCTCGACCTTGCGGAAGCGGGCGAGCGCGTCATCAGCACCAATACCTTCTCCAAGAGCTGGCTGATGACCGGCTGGCGCCTGGGCTGGGCGGTGGTGCCGGCGGCGCTGGAGGCCGACCTCGGCAAGCTCGTCGAATACAACACCTCCTGTGCGCCGGTCTTCGTGCAGCGCGCGGGCATCGCCGCGGTGACGCAGGGCGAGCCCGTGATCGCCCATACCCTGGAGCGCTTCCGCAAGGCGCGGGACACCCTGGTCGGCGAGCTGCGCCGGCTTCCCGGGGTCGAAGTGGCGAGCCCCTCCGGGACCATGTACGTCTTCTTCCGGATCCGCGGCGTGACGGACAGCCTCGCCTACTGCAAGCGCCTCGTCGCGGAGCACGGGCTCGGGCTGGCGCCCGGCTCGGCTTTCGGGCCGGAGGGCGAGGGCTACTTCCGCTGGTGCTTCGCGGCCGACCTTCCCAAGCTCGCCGAAGGCGTGGCGAGGCTCCGCAAGGCCCTCGGCGCTTCATAAGCGTGCGCGTGCACCACGGGCGTGCGCCCGATTGGTGCATGGGTTGGACAAAACCCTTTTCTTTCCGGCACACGAGCGCTGGCACGCTCATTGCGTTTGCCCCTGCAGGTCGTTCCTAACCATCAACACCAAGGGGAAGCGAATGAAACGCCGTGGAGCACTCAAAGCATTGACGATGTCGGCCGCGATCGCGGCCTTCGGCCTCGCCTCGGCGAGCCTGCAGGCCGCCGACAAGGTCGTGAAGGTCGGGGTCCTGCACTCGCTGTCGGGCACCATGGCCATCAGCGAGACCGCGCTGAAGGACATGGCGCTGATGACGTTCGAGGAGATCAACAAGAAGGGCGGGGTCATGGGCTACAAGATCGAGCCCGTGGTGGTCGACCCGGCCTCCAACTGGCCGCTGTTCGCCGAGAAGGCGCGCCAGCTGATCACCCAGGACAAGGTGGCCGTGGTGTTCGGCTGCTGGACCTCGGTGTCGCGCAAGTCCGTGCTGCCGGTGTTCGAGGAGCTGAACAGCCTGCTCTTCTACCCGGTGCAGTACGAGGGCGAGGAGATCTCGAAGAACGTGTTCTACACCGGCGCCGCGCCCAACCAGCAGGCGATCCCGGCGGTGGAGTACCTGATGTCCAAGGACGGCGGCTCAGCCAAGCGCTGGGTGCTGCTCGGCACGGACTACGTGTATCCGCGCACGACCAACAAGATCCTGCGCGCGTTCCTGAAGTCCAAGGGCGTCGCCGAGGCCGACATCATGGAGGAGTACACCCCGTTCGGGCACTCCGACTACCAGACCATCATCGCCAAGATCAAGAAGTTCGCGTCCGAAGGCAAGAAGACGGCGGTGGTCTCCACCATCAACGGGGATTCCAACGTCCCTTTCTACAAGGAGCTCGGCAACCAGGGCCTGAAGGCGACCGATGTCCCGGTGGTGGCCTTCTCGGTCGGTGAGGAAGAGCTGCGCGGCGTCGACACCAAGCCGCTCGTGGGCCAGCTGGCGGCGTGGAACTACTTCATGTCGATCAAGAACCCCGTCAACAGCGCCTGGATCAAGGAGTGGACCGCCTACGCCAAGGCGAAGAAGCTGCCGACGGCCGACAAGCCGCTGACCAACGACCCGATGGAAGCCACCTACATCGGCATCCACATGTGGAAGCAGGCGGTCGAGAAGGCCAAGAGCTTCGACGTCGACAAGGTCACCGCGGCCATGGCCGGCCAGACCTTCAAGGCGCCCTCGGGGATCACGTCGA
>DASUFW010000206.1:0-1301 GCA_036274335.1 Burkholderiales bacterium
GCGCGCGACCGGGTCCTGTCGCTCATCCGCCGCTATGGCGCCGACACCGTGAAGGGCGCGATGCGCAAGATCATCACGGACGGCGAGCGCGCGTTCCTGAAGAAGCTGGCCAAGCTCCCGGACGGCGTGTGGCGCGACCGCACCTACGTGGAGTGCTGCCGGCCGGGCGATCGCGGCACGCACCGCGTGATGCTGACGCTGCGGAAGGAAGGGAAGAAGCTCGTCTTCGAGAACGAGGGCACCGACCCGCAGGCGGGCGGCATCAACGCCACCTACTCGGGCTGGCGCGGCGCCATCATGGTGGCGCTGAACGAGCTCATGTGCTGGGAGCAGTACTACGCGGTGGGTGGCGCGCTGCGGCACGTCGAGTTCAATCCCACGCCGGGCACGCTCAACTGCGCCGATTTCCCGGCTTCGGTCTCCACCG
Source organism: Burkholderiales bacterium (assembly GCA_036274335.1). Classification (GTDB taxonomy): domain Bacteria; phylum Pseudomonadota; class Gammaproteobacteria; order Burkholderiales; family SG8-39; genus JAABQT01. The sequence continues at coordinate 428 of DASUFW010000206.1, forward strand.
CGCCGGTGCAGTGCATGGAGATCTCGCTCTACCCGGCCTACAACGTGCTCTCCAAGATGCTGTATCCGGATCCCGAGCTGCGCCGGGACTTGATGTGCATCGGCGGCACCAGCCAGTGGCCGGCGACCATCTTCCGCGGCATCGACCAGTGGGGCGAGCGCTACGGCTACATCCTCGTCGATCCCATCGGCGGCGCGATCGGCGCCTTCTCGCACGCCGACGGCATCTCCACCGGCGGGCAGGCGCGCACCCCCATCTGCAAGCTGCCGAACGTCGAGCACACCGAGCAGAGCTTCCCGGTGCTGTTCCTGTACCGCAAGGAGATCACCGACTCGGGCGGGGCGGGGAAGTTCCGCGGCGGCCTGTCGGCCGAGTCCTGCTTCATCCCGCACGGCACCGACGTCATCACCCAGGACACGCTCTCCTCGGGCAACGCGATCCCGACCTCGACCGGAATGATGGGCGGCTACCCGGGCGCGGTGAACCGCTACCTCTTCAAGCGCGGCACCGACGTGCTCGAGCGAATGAAGCGCGGCGAGATGGTGGGCGACATCGGCGAGCTGTCCGGCGCCGACGAGACCCTGGGCCTGCGGCAGCAGGACTTCGTGCAGAACCCGTCCGACGTGTACGCGGTGCTCTGGTCCGCCGCCGGCGGCTTCGGCGATCCGCTCTCGCGCGATCCCGCCAAGGTGGAGGCCGACGTCGAGAACGGGGATGTCTCGGTCGAGGCGGCGAAGTCGATCTACGGCGTGGTCATCGGCAGCGCGAAGCGGACCTACGCGGAGCGCGAGCGCCAGCGCCTGGCGCGGATCGGCGGCAAGCCCTCGGGACGCAAGCTCGGCGGCAAGTTCGAGCGCCAGGCCACCGAGAACCT
>DASUFW010000207.1:0-8401 GCA_036274335.1 Burkholderiales bacterium
TGCACCATGCCCACGGCGGTGATGATCGAGTCGAGCGAGAAGATCAGGTCGATCACCATGATCTGGCCGATCACCGCGCCGAAGGTGGCCGGCACCGACGCGGAGCGCTCGCCTTCGACGCCCTCGAGCAGCTGGTGGATCTCGCTCACGCTCTTCCACAGCAGGAACAGGCCGCCGGCGATGAGGATCAGGTCGCGGCCGGAGACCTCGCCCCCGAACAGGCTGACCAGCGGCGCGGTGAGCCCGACCATCCAGGCCAGCACGAGCAGCAGGCCGATGCGCATGACCATGGCGCCGGCGAGGCCCAGGCGCCGCGCCCGCTCGCGCAGCTGCGGGGGCAGCTTGTCCACCAGGATCGAGATGAAGATGATGTTGTCGATCCCGAGCACCAGCTCGAGCGCGGTCAGCGTCGCGAACGCGATCCAGGCCTGCGGGTCTAGGAGGAGCTGCATGGCGCGGGGCGCCGGCTACTTCTTCTTCGCCCGGCCCGTCAGCTCGAGGTACTTGCGCTTCTCCTCGTCATAGCGCGCGTTGATGTCCGCGGCCTCCTTGTTGCGCCGGTTCAGCAGCTGCTCCTGCAGCGTCAGGTCGTACGAGACCGCGCGCGTTTCCTGGAGGAGCGTGGCCGGCATGTCGCTGGTGGTGTACTTCGCGGTTTCCTTGCTGAGCTTCGCCTGGCGGGCCTTGAGCTGCTCGATCGTCTGCAGCACCTGATTGGCGGCGGCGCGGTTGTCGGCGAGGGCCCGCTGGCGCACCCGCTCGATGTCGGTCTCGTCGGCGTAGGTCTGCAGCAGCGCCGCGTCGCGCCGCGCCTGCACCTGCGCCTTGCGCAGCTCCTCCTGGCGCGCGGCGTCGGCCTCGGCCGCCTTTTGCTCCTCGGCGTCCTTGGCCGCCTTCTGCTCCGGGGTGAGCGGCGGGTCGATGCGGAACAGCACCGTGCCCTGCGCGGAGAGCGCCTCCACGAGCTCGCCCTGGCATTGCGGGGGGATGGTCGAGCCGTAGTACTTGCGCCCGGCCTTGGTGACGCAGCGGTAGGAGCGGACCTGCGAGCGCAGCTTGACCTCGTCGGACTTGGACTGCGCCATCGCCGGCAGCGGCGACGCGACAAGCAACAGCGCCAGGGCGGCGCAGGACGGTGTGCGGAGCAAGGACGGCCCCCGTGGCCGGGTCATCGGCGCGATTCTAACCCTGCTAAAATTCCGGCGCTCCCCATGCATTCCGCCGACCGGGCGTTCATCGCCGACACGACTGCGAAGATGCTCCTGGAGGTGAAGGCCGTGCTCTTCTCCGAGGGCAAGCCGTTCATCTTCACCTCCGGCTGGGCGAGCCCCGTGTACATCGACTGCCGCAAGCTCATCTTCTATCCCCGTATCCGGCGCCAGCTGATGGAATTCGCCGAGGCGACGCTCGCCCGCGACGCCGGCTTCGAGCAGTTCGACGTCGTCGCCGGCGGCGAAACCGCCGGCATCCCCTACGCGGCGTGGCTCGCCGACCGCCTCGGCCTGCCCATGCAGTACATCCGCAAGAAGCCCAAGGGCTTCGGCCGCAACGCGCAGATCGAGGGCGACCTGCGCGAGGGGGCGAGGACGCTGCTGGTAGAGGATCTCACCACCGACGGGCGCTCGAAGATCAATTTTTGCAAGGCCCTGCGCGAGGCCGGCGCCGTGGTCGAGCACGTGTTCGTGAACTTCTACTACGACATCTTTCCCGAATCGAAGCAGGTGATGGCCGAGCTGGGGGTGCGCCTGCACCACCTGGCCACCTGGTGGGACGTCCTGAAGGTGGTCAAGGGGGGCGGCTACCTGGCCCCCGCCCAGGTGGCGGAGGTCGAGAAGTTCCTGCACGCGCCCGCCGAGTGGTCGGCCGCGCATGGCGGCGTGTCGAGCTTCCCCTCGTCTTGAGGGTCATTACCCTAAACGTCAACGGCATCCGCTCCGCGGCCCGCAAGGGCCTGTACCGCTGGCTCGCCGCGCAGAAGGCCGACGTCGTCTGCCTGCAGGAGATCAAGGCGCACGACGGGGACCTCGATGCGGCCATGCGGGCCCCCCGCGGGCTGCTCGGCTACTTCTCGCATGCGCAGAAGAAGGGCTACGCGGGGGTCGGCCTGTACTGCCGCCGCCCGCCGGACGCGGTGCGCGAAGGCTTCGGCGTAAGGGAGTTCGATGACGAGGGCCGCTGCCTGGAGGCGCGTTTCGGCAAGCTGTCCATCGTGTCCGTGTACCTGCCCTCGGGTTCGGCCGGGCCGCACCGGCAGGCTTCCAAGTTCCGGTTCCTGGAGGCGTTCCTGCCCTACCTGAAGACGCTGAAGCGCGGCGGCCGGGAGGTCATCCTGTGCGGCGACTGGAATATCGCGCACCAGGAGATCGACCTGAAGAACTGGCGCTCGAACCGCAAGAACTCGGGTTTCCTGCCCGAGGAGCGCGCCTGGCTCACGAAAGTGTTCGGCGAGGTGGGCTACGTCGACGTCTTCCGGGCGCTCAACGCCCGGCCCGACCAGTACACCTGGTGGTCGAACCGCGGCCAGGCCTGGGCAAGGAACGTCGGCTGGCGCATCGACTACCAGGTCGCCACGCCCGGCATCGCCGCCCGTGCGCGGCGCGAGTCGATCTACAAGAAGAAGCGCTTTTCCGACCACGCGCCGCTGACGATCGACTATGACGTTCGGCTATAGCAGCGTCCGGGGCTGGCTCGAGTCGCTGCGCGTGTATGCCGAGCCGAGGGTGGCCCGCATGCTGCTGCTCGGGTTCTCGGCGGGCCTGCCCCTGCTGCTCGTGCTCGGGACCCTGTCGTACCGGCTGCGCGAGGCCGGGATCGACCGCACCACGATCGGGTTCCTGTCCTGGGTCGGCCTCGCCTACGGACTGAAATGGGCGTGGGCGCCGCTCGTCGACCGCCTGCCGCTGCCGCTGCTCACGCGCGCCCTGGGGCGGCGCCGGAGCTGGCTGCTCGCCGCGCAGCTCGTGCTCGTGGCGGGGCTCGCGGGCATGGGTTTCACCGACGCCGCGGGGAACCTGCCGCAGCTCGTCGGCTTCGCCCTGCTCGTCGCGTTCGCTTCCGCGACCCAGGACATCGCGCTGGATGCCTTTCGCATCGAGTCGGCCGACGTCACCCGGCAGGCGGCGATGGCGGCGGCCTACCAGGTCGGCTACCGCATCGCGATGATCACGGCGTCGGCCGGCACGCTGTGGGTCGCGGCCGCCTTCGATCCCGACGAAACGACCTACCAGAATGCGCCCTGGGCGATCGCCTACCTGTGCATGGCGGGCTTGATCGGGATCGGCATGGCCACGGTCCTGCTCTCCACCGAGCCGCAGGCCGTCGAGCTCGCGCCGCGCCGGGAGGGACTGCTCGGTTGGATCCGCTCCGCGGTGCTCGGCCCGTTCCAGGATTTCGTGCAGCGCTATCGCTGGACGGCGGTGCTGCTGCTCGCGCTGATCGCCACCTACCGCATCTCGGACATCGTGCTCGGCGTGATGTCCAACCCCTTCTACCGCGACATGGGCTTCACCAAGGACGAGGTGGCCGCGATCTCGGGCGTGTACGGCGTGGCGATGACGCTCGTGGGCGCCGGGATCGGCGGCGTGCTCTGCCTGCGCTACGGCGTCATGCGCATCCTGCTGCTCGGCGCCGCGCTCTCGTCGCTCACGAACCTGCTCTTTGCCTGGCTCGCCACGCGCGGCCACGACGTGCCGGCGCTCGTGCTCGCGATCTCGGCGGACAACCTGAGCGCCGGCATCGCGAGCGCGGCGTTCATCGCGTACCTGTCGGGGCTGACCAACGTCGCCTACTCGGCGACGCAGTACGCGCTGTTCAGCTCCATCATGCTGCTGCTGCCGAAGTTCGTCGGCGGGTGGTCGGGGCTCGCCGTCGACAGCTTCGGCTACGCCGCATTCTTCATCGGCACGGCCGTCCTCGGCATTCCGGTGCTGGTGCTCGCCTGGCTCGCCTCGCGGTCGTCCAGACAGGCTACGATGCCCGGCGGAGGTGGATGATGCGCAAACGGGAATCCGGGCTGGGCTGGTTCGGTTCGCTGGTCGTGCTGGCGCTCGTCGTCGGCGCGGGCTACCTGCTGTACAAGGAGCTGGTGCTCGGCGGGGACGCGAGCTGCAAGTCGGCGGAGAGCGAGTGCCTGCAGGGCTGCCGGCAGGGCGCCACCGACAACGCGGCCATGCAGTCCTGCCTCACCCGCTGCCGGCGGGACCTCGATACCTGCACCGCGCTGCGCGACGCGAACCGGCGCTAGCCCGCCGTCACGGCACGATCTGCGCGCGGATCTCGCCGCCCTTGTGGCGGGCGCTGTGCACGTTGACGTAGAGCTCGCCCTGCTTGAAGGCCTTTTGCTGCGATTCGGTGAGCTTGCGCCCGTCCGGCACGCTGTAGGTGTCCCCCGTCTTGGTGAGCGGCACGATCACCGGGCCGTTCTTGCCCTTCGCGCCGAGGTGGAGGTGCGCGGCGGTGCCGGCCACCCCCTTCGTGGTGACGCTCCCGGCGACCGTGCCGTCCTCCGCGAGGCGGAAGCTGCCCGAGCCGGTCGCCTCGGTCTTCACCGCCGGCACCTCCTCGGCGCCGGTCAGGCTGACCTTCACCGCGCCGCTGCCCGGCATCCAGTCCGGCATCTTGCTGCGCATGTCGGCGCAGCCGGCCAGGGCCATCGCTGCCGCCAGGGACCACGCGACCATTTGTCTTGCCTTCATCGTTAATCCTCCTGGAACTGTCGGGAACCGACGTCGCCATGCTGCGCCGGAGGCTCGGGGACGGTCAATCGCTGAGTGGGAACTAGTACCTCCCGGTGCTATGCTTTCGACCCCGAATTCGCAACGTACCCACGGAGAATCCCATGAAGAGACTTCTGCTCGCTGCCCTGGCGGCGGCGGCCTGGACGATCGCGTTCGCGCAGCAGGCCGGCCAGCCCCAGGCCATGGAAATCAAGGCCGTCGGCGAAGGCAAGGCCGCGGGCGCACGCATGATCGAACTGCGCGCGGTGGTCGTGGGCCTGGACAAGGCGGCGCGCACGGTCGACCTGAAAGGCGCCAACGGGCGCGTCGTCACGCTGCAGGTGGGCGACGAAGTGAAGAACTACGACCAGATCCAGCTGGGCGACAACGTGGTGGCGCGCTTCCTGCAGTCGATCACGCTGGAGCTGAAGAAGGGCGGTACGGGCATCATGTCGCGCACCGACTCGAAGGACGCGGTGACCGCGCAACCCGGCGAGCGGCCGGCGGCCGCCGCCGGCCGCCAGATCCACGTGATCGCGAACGTCGTCGAGGTGAACAAGAAGAAGATGATCGTGACGCTGAAGGGGCCCCGCGGCAACTACGTGGACCTGCAGCTGCGGGATCCGAAGCAGATTGCGCGGGTGAAGAAGGGCGACCAGGTCGAGGCGGTCTTCACCGAGGCCGTCGCGGTCACCGTCGAGCCGGCGCCGAAGGCCGGCAAGTAGCGCGGCGCTACGCGCTGACCCGGTAGACCGCGATGCTGCCGAGCAGGTTCGGCAGCACGCGCACGTCGCGACCGCGGTGCAGGACGGCGCGCTCGAGGATCTGCGCGCCGAGCCGCGCGCACAGGTCCTCGAAGTCGGCGAGGGTGCACAGGTGGACGTTGGGCGTGTCGTACCACTGGTGCGGCAGCTCTTCGGACACCGGCATGCGCCCGAGGAGCACCTGCGCGCGGTCGCGCCAGTGGCCGAAGTTCGGGAACGAGACGATCGCCTCGCGGCCCACGCGCAGCATCTCGCGCATGAGCTGCTCGATGCGGTGGATGGTCTGCAGCGTCTCCGAGAGGATCACATGGTCGAAGGACGCGTCCTGGAACAGCGCGAGGCCCGACTCCAGGTCGAGCTGCAGGACGTTGACGTCGTTCCGCATGCTCGCCAGCACCCCGGCGTCGTCGATCTCCACGCCGTAGCCGTGCGCCTGCCGCTGCAGCCACAGGTGCCTGAGGAGCGAGCCGTCCCCGCAGCCCAGGTCGAGCACCCGCGACCCGGGCTTCACCCACTGCGCGATGGCCTCCAGGTCGGGGCGCTTCACAGCTCGATGTTCCCGAAATAGGCCGCGAGCGCGCCGTGGTAGCGCGGGTCTTCCAGCAGGAAGGCGTCGTGCCCGCCGGGGGCGTCCAGCTCGAGGTAGGAGACGATGCGCCGGTTGTCGAGCAGCGCCTTCACCATGGCGCGCGAGCGCGACGGCGCGAAGCGCCAGTCCGACTTGAAGGACACCACGAGGAAGGCGGCGCGCGCGCGCGCGAACGCCGCCGACAGGTCGCCGCCGAAGTCGCCCGCCGGGTCGTAGTAGTCGAGCGCCTTGGTGATCCGCAGGTAGGTATTGGCGTCGAAGTAGGTCGAGAACTTGTCGCCCTGGTAGCGCAGGTAGCTCTCGATCTCGAAGTCGACGTCGAAGTCGAAGCCGAGCGCCGCGCGCCGCATCACGCGGCCGAATTTCTCCATCATCGCGTCGTCCGACAGGTAGGTGATATGGCCGATCATGCGCGCGATGCGCAGGCCCCGGCGCGGCACCACGCCGTGCTCGTAGTAGTGGCCGCCGTGGAAGTCCGGGTCGGTCACGATCGCCTGGCGCGCCACCTCGTTGAAGGCGATGTTCTGCGCCGAGAGCCTGGGCGTGGAGGCGATCACGAGCGAATGGCCCACGCGCTCGGGGTAGGCGAGCGCCCATTGCAGCGCCTGCATCGCCCCCAGCGACCCGCCGATCACGGCGGCGAAGCGCTCGATGCCGAGGTGGTCGGCGAGGTACGCCTGGGCGGCCACCCAGTCCTCGACCGTCACGACCGGGAAGTCCGCGCCGTAGGGCTTGCCGGTCGCCGGATTGACCGAGGTCGGCCCGGTCGAGCCGAAGCAGCCGCCGATGTAGTTGTTGCCGATGACGAAGAAGCGGTCGGTGTCGAGCGGCTTGCCGGGGCCCACCAGGTTGTCCCACCAGCCGACGTTCTCCGGGTCCCCGGCGTACGTGCCCGCGACGTGGTGCGAGGCGTTGAGCGCGTGGCACACGAGCACGGCGTTGGAGCGCGCCGCGTTCAGCGTCCCGTAGGTCTCGTACATGAGCTCGAAGCGCGGGATCTCGGCGCCGCTCCGGAACCGGAACGGGCGCTCGAACGCCGCGCGCTGCGCCTTCACGATGCCGACCGACCCGGACATGCGCCTCCGAAAACGAAAAAGCCCGTTCAGCTTTCGCGAGAACGGGCCTTCGGGGCCGGTCTCTTTAGCGGCATTTGTAGAGCGCCCGCAAGCTGAACATCAAATCGGCGCTGGGGCCGATTATAGCCGGGCGGCTCCGCTCTTTGCCATCGCGTCGATCTGCGCGTCGCTGTAGCCGGCCTCCCGGAGCACCTCGCGCGTGTGCTCGCCGAGGCGCGGCGCGTGGCGGCGGTAGCCCGGCTCGGTCTCCGACCACTCGGAGGGCACCTTCATGGACAGGAGCGCACCCTCGCTCGGGTGCTCGACCGGCGTGAAGTAGCCGATCGCAGCGAGGTGGGGATCCTTGAGGATGTCCTCGAGGCTGTTCATGCGCTGCACCGGGATGTCGGCCCGCTCGAGCGCCTGCAGCCACTCCGCGGTCGTGCGCTTCGTCATTTCCCCGGCGACGAAGCCGTAGACCTCGTCGAAGTTGCGGCTGCGCCCTTCGGCCGAGGCGAAGCGGGCGTCCGCGAGCATGTCGGGCCGGCCGATCATCTCGAAGAAGGTCTTCCAGTGCTTGTCGTTGTAGATCAGCACGCAGACGTAGCCGTCCTTCGTCGGGTAGGGGCGGCGATAGGGCGTGAGCATGCGCCGGTAGCCGCCCTCGCCGAGCTGCGGCACGAAGGTGTAGCCCCCGAGGTGCTCGCCGAGCACCGACTGCAGCAGGCTCTCGAACATGGGCACGTCGACGCGCTGGCCCCGCCCGGTCTTCTCGCGAGAGTACAGGGCGGCGCAGACGGCGTTCGCCGTATGCAGGCCGACCGAGCGGTCGGCGATGATGACCGGCGTATAGCGCGGGGACTCGGCGCCCGCCTCGCGCGAGAGCCACGGCAGGCCGGCCGCGCCCTGGATCAGGTCGTCGTAGGCGGCCTTGGCGGCGTAGGGTCCGCGCTGGCTGTAGCCGAAGCAGCCCACGTAGATGAGGCGCGGGTTCACCGCGCGCACGTCCTCGTAGCCGAGCTTCAGGCGCGCCATCGCCTGCGGCCGGATGTTGTAGACGAGGACGTCGGCCTTCGCCGCGAGCGCCAGGCAGGCCTCGCGCGCCTCGGCCTTCTTCAGGTCGAGCGCGATGCCGCGCTTGTTGCGGTTCGCGTTGAGGAAGATGTGCCCCATGCCCTGCGACCGGAACGGCCAGGCGTAGCGCATGATGTCGCCCTCGGGCGGCTCCACCTTCACCACGTCGGCGCCGAGGTCGGCGAGGATCTGCGTCGCGTAGGG
>DASUFW010000208.1:0-4717 GCA_036274335.1 Burkholderiales bacterium
TCCTCGAAGGCCTGGCGCAGCAGGTACTGGCGGCACTCGGGCGCCGTGATGTGCCGGTAGGTGCCGAGCACGATATTGTTGGCGGCGAGCGAGTCCGCGGTCACGAAGAAGCCCAGGTTGCGCACGATGACGCGCCGCTCGTCCGCGGTCAGCCCGTTCGGGTCCTTCCACAAGGCGATGTCGCGGCTCATGTTGATTTCCTGCGGCATCCAGTGGTTGGCGCAGGCGGCGATGTACTTCTCCCAGGCCCACTTGTACTTGAAGGGCACCAGCTGGTTGACGTCCGCCCGGGAGTTGATGATGCGCTTGTCTTCCACCGTGATGCGGCGGAAGGCGTTGCCGGCGGCGAAGCGCTCCTGCGCCGCGCCTTCGGCGGGGACGAACGAGGTCTTGGGCTGCACGCCGAGCATTACGGGCACGCCTCGAGGTTCATTGGCAGGCTTCGCACTCGGGGTTGTCGATCGCGCAGAACTTCGCCTCTTCGGCGAGCGCCGTGCCGGCCGCCGACTCGGTCGGCACCGCGTTCAGCTGCCCCGCCTTGACCGTCGACTTCTCGGCGTGCGTGGCGCCCATGGAGCGCAGGTAGTAGGTGGTCTTCAGGCCCCGGATCCAGGCGAGCTTGTAGGTCTCGTCCAGCTTCTTGCCGGAGGCCCCGGCCATGTAGATGTTCAGCGACTGCGACTGGTCGATCCACTTCTGGCGCCGCGCGCCGGCCTCGACCAGCCATTTCGGCTCGACCTCGAAGGCGGTGGCGTACAGGGCGCGCAGCTCGGCCGGCGCCCGGTCCACGCGCGCGAGGTTGCCGTCGAAGTACTTGAGGTCGGCGATCATGACCTCGTCCCACAGCCCGGCGCGCTTGAGATCCTCGACCAGGTACTCGTTGACCACCGTGAATTCGCCCGACAGGTTCGACTTGACGTACAGGTTCTGGAAGGTCGGCTCGATCGAGGCGGAGACGCCGACGATGTTGGCGATGGTGGCGGTCGGCGCGATGGCGATGCAGTTGGAGTTGCGCATGCCGTGCCTGCGGATGCGCTCGCGCAGCGGCTCCCAGTCGAGCGCCGAGCTGCGGTCGAGCTCGACGTAGCCGCCGCGCTCGGCGGCCAGCAGGTCGAGCGAGTCCTGCGGCAGGACGCCCCGCGCCCACAGCGAGCCCTCGAAGGAGGAGTAGCGGCCGCGCTCCTCGGCGAGCTCGGTGGACGCCAGGTACGCGCTGTAGGCGACCATCTCCATCGAGCGGTCGGCGAACTCGAGCGCCTCCGGCGAGGCGTAGGGCAGCCGCAGGATGTGCAGGCAGTCCTGGAAGCCCATGATGCCCAGGCCCACGGGGCGGTGGCGCAGGTTGGAGTTCCTCGCCTTGTCGACCGCGTAGTAGTTGATGTCCACCACGTTGTCGAGCATGCGCATCGCGGTGCGGATCGTGCGCTGCAGCTTGTCGAAATCGAGCCCCTGCGGCGTCATGTGCGCGACCAGGTTGACCGAGCCCAGGTTGCACACGGCGATCTCGTCGGCCGAGGTGTTCAGCGTGATCTCCGTGCACAGGTTGGAGCTGTGCACGACGCCGACGTGCTGCTGCGGGCTCCTCAGGTTGCAGGGATCCTTGAACGTGATCCAGGGATGCCCGGTCTCGAACAGCATCGACAGCATCTTGCGCCACAGCTGCACCGCCGGCAGGCGCTTGTAGAGCTTCAGCTCGCCGCGCGCCACCCGGTCCTCGTAGCGCAGGTAGGCTTCCTCGAAGGCCTTGCCGACCTTGTCGTGCAGCTCGGGCACGTCCGACGGGCTGAACAGCGTCCAGTCGGCGTTCTCCATGACCCGCTTCATGAACAGGTCGGGGATCCAGTTGGCCGTGTTCATGTCGTGCGTGCGCCGCCGGTCGTCCCCCGTGTTCTTGCGCAGCTCGAGGAACTCCTCGATGTCGAGGTGCCAGGTCTCGAGGTAGGAACACACCGCGCCCTTCCTCTTGCCGCCCTGGTTGACCGCAACCGCCGTGTCGTTGACCACCTTCAGGAACGGCACCACGCCCTGCGACTTGCCGTTGGTGCCCTTGATGTGCGAGCCGAGCGCGCGCACCGGGGTCCAGTCGTTGCCCAGGCCCCCGGCGTACTTGGCGAGCAGCGCGTTTTCCTTGATGGCGTCGTAGATGCCGGTCAGGTCGTCGGCCACCGTGGTCAGGTAGCAGGAGGACAGCTGCGAGCGCTGCGTGCCCGAGTTGAACAGGGTCGGCGTCGAGCTCATGAAGTCGAACGTCGACAGCACGTCGTAGAACTCGATGGCGCGCGCCTCGCGGTCCTTCTCGTTGAGCGCCAGGCCCATGGCGACCCGCATGAAGAACGCCTGCGGGAGCTCGATCCTGCGCCCGCGCACGTGCAGGAAGTAGCGGTCGTACAGGGTCTGCAGGCCGAGGTAGCCGAACTTCAGGTCGCGCCCGGCCTTCAGCGCCCGCCCGATGCGCTCCAGGTCGAAGCTGGCGAGCGCCGGGTCGAGCAGCTCCGCCTCGATGCCGCGGCGCACGAACTCCGGGAAATAGCGCGCGTAGCGCGTCGCCATCTCCGCCTGGCTCGCCTCCTCGCCCAGCACCTCGAGGCGGATCGTGTGCAGCAGCAGGCGCGAGGTCACGTAGCTGTAGGCCGGGTCTTTCTCGATCAGCGCGCGCGCGGCGAGGATCGCGGACTTGCGCACCTCCTCGATCGGCACGCCGTCGTACAGGTCGCGCAGCGTGGTCTCGAGGATCGCGGCGGCCTCGGCCGCGCCGTCCAGCCCTTCGCAGGCCGCGTCGAGCAGCCGGCGCAGGCCGTCGCGGTCGAGCGGCCGGCGCTCGCCGCCGTCCACCACGTGCAGCGTCGGCTCGGCCGACTGGCGCTCGCGCACCGACTTCTCGGCGGCGCGCGCGCGGGCGCGCTCCTCGCGATACAGCACGTAGGCGCGCGCCACGTCGTGCTCGCCCGAGCGCATCAGGGCGAGCTCGACCTGGTCCTGGATGTCTTCGATATGGAAGGTGCCGCCGGCCGGCTGGCGGCGCTGCAGCGCGCCCACCACCTGGCCGGTGAGCTGCGCGACCAGCTCGCGGATGCGCGCCGAGGCGGCGCCCTGGCTGCCGTTCACCGCGAGGTAGGCCTTGGTCATCGCGACCGAGATCTTGGCCGGCTCGAAACCCACCACCGCGCCGTTGCGGCGGATGACCTTGTAGTCGGTGAAGCCACTGCGCAGCGCGCTGCCGGAGTCTGCAACCCCCGCGCCGGTCATCGGGGTGGTGGCTGGACTCTCTTGCGCGATCTGCATGTGTCTGTCTCCCGTCCTTCGCTGTCCGCCGGCGCCCCTGCTCCGGCACCCGGTCCCGGCCCGGCCGTCCCGCTGCTTCGTGGCAGTTCTGTGACGACCTGCACTAAAACCACAATATATGGTGCTGAACCTCTGATTGCTAACTACTTCTGGTGTCTGCAATGTACCACGCAATTTTTATTTTGCAAGCGCCTTCGCCATGGCGCGCCGCAGCGCGACCACAACCGATGGGAAAGCGGGGAATTCGAGCTACTAGATCTAGCGCTCGGCCAGGGCGCGCAGGAAGCGCGCCCAGTCGAAGCGCGCGCCCGGATCGCGCTTGCGCCCGGGCGCCACGTCGCTGTGCGCGGCGCACGCGCGCAGCGGGTATCTCTCTCGCAGCGCGCGCGTCAGGCGCGCGAGACATTCGTACTGCGCCGCCGTGAACGAGCGTCCTTCCAGGCCCTCGAGCTCGACGCCGATCGAGCAGTCGTTGCAGCGCTCGCGCGCGCGCCAGTGCGAGGCGCCCGCATGCCAGGCTCGGCGGTGCACCGGCACGAACTGCTGCAATGCACCGTCCCGGCGCACGAAGAAGTGCGAGGAGACCCGCACGTGGAAAATGTCACGGAAGTAGGGATGCGCGGCCGGGTCCAGCCGGTTGGTGAACAGGCGCTCGACCGCATCGCCGCCGTAGACGCCGGGCGGCAGGCTGATCGAGTGCACCAGCAGCAGCGATACCGGGGTACCCGCGGGGCGCGCGTCGCAGTTGGGCGAGGCCAGGTAGCGCGCGCCGCGCGCGCGGCCGTCAGCCCCGATTCTCATCCTTGATCCCCAGCCGCTGCATGCGATAGCGCAGGGTCCGGAAGGTGATGCCGAGGAGCTTGGCCGCGGCCGTGCGGTTGAAGCTCGTGCGCTCCAGCGCGCCCAGGATCGCGTCGCGCTCCACGCGATCGAGGTAGTCGGGCAAGGGCGCGTCGAGCGCGCCCTCGCCGCCCCGCGCCGACCCGGCGTCGCTCGCCGCCGGCCGCAGCATGAGGTCGTCGGGCCCGATTTCCGCGTCGCCGGACAGCGCCGTGGCGCGCTCCAGCACGTTCTCCAGCTCGCGGATGTTGCCCGGGAAGTCGTAGTGGGACAGCTCCTCGAGCGCGGCCGGCGACAGGCGCGCCGGCAGGCCGCCCGAGGTCTGCGCGATGCGCGCCAGGATGCTGGCGGCGATGCGCGGCACGTCCTCGCGGCATTCGCGCAGCGGCGGCATCTTGAGCTCGATCACGTCCAGGCGGTAGAAGAGGTCCTGGCGGAACCTGCCCTCCTCCACCAGGCGCGCGAGGTTCTGGTGCGTCGCGCTGATCAGGCGCACGTCGACCGGCTCTTCCTGCGTGGCGCCCACCTTGCGCACGCGCTTCTCCTGGATCGCGCGCAGCAGCTTCACCTGCATGGCGACGGGCAGGTCGGCCAC
>DASUFW010000209.1:0-12874 GCA_036274335.1 Burkholderiales bacterium
CGTGAAGTCGCGCCCCGACGACGCGCCCTTCGGCCTTTCCCCGGAGAGCCAAGCCATGACGCAATTCGCCCCCGCCAAGCGCATCACCTCCTTCCATCCGCCGCAGCGCACGCTCATGGGCCCGGGGCCGACCGAGATCCATCCGCGCGTGCTGACCACCATGAGCCAGCCCGCCATCGGCTACCTCGACCCCGTGTTCGTCGAGATGATGGAGGAGCTGAAGTCGCTGCTTCGCTACGTCTACCAGACCAAGAATCCGCTCACTTTCCCGCTCTCCGGCCCGGGCTCGGTCGGCATGGAGTTCTGCTTCGTCAACCTGGTCGCCCCCGGCGACAAGGTCATCGTCTGCCAGAACGGCGTGTTCGGCGGGCGCATGCTGGAGAACGTGATCCGCTGCGGCGGCGAGCCGATCGTGGTCGAGGACAAGTGGGGCGAGCCCGTCGACCCGCAGAAGGTCGAGGAGGCGCTGAAGAAGCACAAGGGCGTCTCGGTCGTCGCCTTCGTGCATGCCGAGACCTCGACCGGCGCGCAGTCCGACGCCGAGGCGATCACGAAGATCGCGCACAAGTACGGCGCGCTGGTCATCATGGACGCCGTCACCTCGCTCGCGGGCACCCCGGTGCTCGTCGAGGAGTGGGGCATCGACGCCGTCTACTCGGCGAGCCAGAAGTGCCTGTCGTGCACGCCGGGCCTCTCGCCCGTGTCCTTCTCCGAGCGGGTCGTCGAGCACGTGAAGAAGAGGAAGGACCGCATCCACAGCTGGTTCATGGACATGAACCTGCTGCTCGGCTACTGGAACGCGTCGACGCGAACGTACCACCACACCGCGCCGACCAACTCGCTTTTCGCGCTGCACGAGGCGCTCCTGCTGATCCGCGAAGAGGGGCTGGAGAACTGCTGGGCGCGCCACCAGCGCCACCATGTGGCGCTCAAGGCCGGGCTGGAGGCGATGGGCCTCAAGTTCCTGGTCAAGGAGCAGTACCAGCTGCCGCAGATGAACGCCGTGCTCTGCCCCGAGGGCGTGGACGAGGCGCAGGTGCGCTCGACACTGCTCGGCGAGTTCGGCCTCGAGATCGGCGCGGGCCTGGGGCCCCTGAAGGGCAAGATCTGGCGCTTCGGGCTGATGGGCTACTCCTGCCGCCCCGACAACGTGATGCTGTGCCTCTCCGCGCTCGGCTCGGTGCTCGACGACATGGGCTACCCCGTGCACGTGGGCGATGCCGAGGCCGCCGCGCACGGCGCCTACGCCCAGATGCACGCCAAGGACGCGCAGAGGAAAAAGCGCGCGGCGTAAAAAGCGAGGGACAAAAATAGGGACAGACCCTCAGGGTCTGTCCCTTTTTTTGCCCCCTAGAACGCGAACTGCACGCTCATCGAGACGGTGTCGATCTTGGCGCGCCCGGTCTCGAACTCGTCGCCGACCTCGCCGTAGTTGTCGTAGTCCAGGCGCACGGCCCAGCGCGGCGTGATGTCGAACTGCCCGCCGACGCCCCAGTAGGGATTGGTGCTGGTCGACGTGCAGTCGCTCCAGCCCCCGCCCGTGCACAGCGGAGGATTGGCCGTGCCGTTGTTGACCTTGAGGTCGAGGGCCGACGCGGTGAAGGCGAGCCCCGCGCGCCCGGTGAGCCACACGCTCGAGGCGAGCTGCAGGCGCGCCGCCAGGGCCACGGTGAGCGCGGCGGAGGTGTATTCGTACACCGCCGTGCCGCTGGCGCCGTTGTTGTAGCGCAGGTTGTACTTGCCCAGGCCCGCGAGGCCGAACTCCACGCCCCAGTTCTGCGTCACGCGGTAGCCGCCGAAGAAGCGCGGCGCGAACTCCGAGTCGTCGGCCGAGAAGGTCCCGGTCGCGAGGCCGCTGAAGTCGCCCTGGGTGAACTTGGCGTTGGTCATGCCGCCGCCGCCGCCGATGTACCAGCCCGAGTTCTGCGCGGCGGCGGGGCCGGCGGCGAGCAGCGCGGCGAGCGCCGCTGCGGCGAGGATGCGGATCTTGTACGTCATGGGACTCTCCTTCAGCGCCCGGCGGCGGCGAAGCGCGCCGCGAGCTGCGGCTGGGCCGCGTACGCGTCGAGCAGGGACTGCATCTTCTCCAGCGCATCCAGCCGCTCGGCGGGAGCCGGGTGCGTCTTGAACATCAGGGCGAGGCTCGAGTCCGCGGGGTTCATGGCCTGCAGGGTCTGCAGGACCGCGGGCAGGCCGTAGGCGTCGTAGCCGCCGCGCGCGGCGATCACCACGCCGAGCCGGTCGGCCTCCAGCTCGTCGGACTTGTCCAGCCCGCGCGCGAAGACCTCGCTGCCCGCGGACAGCAGCTTCTCGCGCAGCGGCGTGTTCTGGTCCTGCCGCGAAAAGGTGCTGATCGCGGTGTTGGCCAGCTCCATCTGCGCGGACTTCTGGATCGCGTGCAGGTGGTGCTTCTTCAGCACGTGCACGATCTCGTGCGAGAGCACGCCGGCGAGCTCGGATTCGCTCCTCATGCGCGCCACCAGCCCGCGCGTCACGAACACGTAGCCGCCCGGCGCCGCGAACGCGTTCACCTCGGGCGCATCCAGCACGCCGAAGGCCCACGGCAGGTTCGGCCGCTCGGTCTGCGAGGCGAGCCAGCGCCCCACCCGGTTCACGTAGCGCTGCAGGTCGTCGTTCGGTACGAGCGGCGCGGCGCCGAGCAGGCGCGCGGACAGGTCGCCGCCGATCGCGATCTCCTCGGGCTCGCCGATCTCGGTGGTCGCCTTGCTGACGTTCTTGGCGGCGTCGAGCAGCTTGTTGAGGTTGAACTGCGCGGCGGCGGGCGCCGCGGCGGCGAGGAGCGCGGCGGCGAGCAGCATGCCCGGCAGGCGGCTCATCCGCCCTCCTTCGGGTAGGCGACCTTCTGCGCGGTGAGCGGCCCCTGCGCCGCGAACTTCGCGGCGGCATCCGCGCTCGCGCCGTAGCCCTGCATCTTCTTCAGCTCGGCCGGGTTCGGCTTGGCGCTGGTGAGCTGCTGCGCGTCCAGCCCGCGCACGCCGGTGGTCACCTGCCGTCCGCTCGAGCCGGTCCGCGCGGCGTTCAGCGCCGCCATGATGCCCGAGTCGCCCGGCTGGGCGGTGCCCTCGTCCGCGTAGCGCAGCAGGAACATCCTCACCCAGCCCTCGTTGCCGCGCTCGTCGCGCACGCGCGTCCAGCCGCGGTCGCGCTCCAACGCTTCCAGCCGCTGGCCTTCGGCGAGGCGCGCGAGCGCCGCCGAGTCGAAGTTGGGCGCGCTGCGGATCTCGGTGGCGCGCACGGCCGTGGCCGGCCGGCCGAAGGCGAGGGCGGGGAGCAGCAGCAGCAGCGCGAGGGCGGCTCTCAAGGCTTGCGGCGAGGCTCGAACAGTTCCACGGGCTGGGCGCGGCCCTTCACCGGATAGGTGCCCCATGATACGAAATCGAAGTCGTCCGCACAGCGGTCCTTTGTCTCGCGCGAGACGAGAATCCGGCGGCCGGCCTCCTTGGTGAGGCCCTCGATGCGGCTCGCGAGGTTCACGGTGTCGCCGATCGAGGTGTACTCCCGGCGCCGGTCCGAGCCGATCAGGCCCACCACGGCGGGGCCGGAGTGGATGCCGATGCCCACGTCGAAGCCCGCGCCCGCCTCGCCCAGCTCGGCGCGGAAGGCGTGCAGCTCGTCGGCCATGTCGAGCGCGCAGGCCACGGCGCGGCGCGCGTGCGCGGGGTCGTCGAGCGGCGCGCCCCACACGGCCATGAGGGCGTCGCCGATGAACTTGTCGAGGGTGCCGCCGTGCCGGAAGATCACCTCGACCTGCCGCGTGAAGTAGCGGTTGAGGATCTCCACCACCTCTTCCGGCGGGCGCGTCTCGGAGAGCGTGGTGAAGCCCCGGATGTCGGAAAAGAGCAGCGTCACCTCGCGGGTCTGTCCCGCGCCCTGCAGGCCGCCGCGCTCCAGCAGCTGGCGCACGACGTGGGGATTCACGAAGCGGGAGAACATCGCCACCGCCGCCTCGCGCGCGCTGCGTTCGTGCAGGTAGGCGGCAATCGAGGCGGCAAGGTAGTAGAGCCAGGCCAGGGCGAGCGGCGCAAGCACCGGGAAGAGCACGAGCTGCCCGGCGGCGAGCCAGCCCGCCCCGACGACCAGCGCGCTCGCCGCGCCCAGGCCGAGCGCCGTGCGGCCGGTCCCGAGGTTGCGGGTGAACGCGGCGTACAGCCCGGCAAGGAGCAGCAGCGCGACGCCGAAGGGCAGCCAGGGCGGCGCCGCGCGCATCGATCGGCCGTTCTTCAGGTTCTCGATGGCCGTGGCGAGGATCTCGACGCCGGGCTGCGTGCCCGAGAGCGGCGTCGCCTTGGCGTCGCCCAGGCCCGGCGCGGTCGCGCCGATGATGACGATCTTGCCCGTGAGGGAAGTCCCGGCGGGCTTGCCGCTCGTGATGTCGCGGTACAGCTCGCCGAAGGACACCGCCGGCAGGCCGTTCGCCCGGCCGCGCCAGGCGAGGACGAGGTCGTCGGCGTCGGGCACCGGGAAGCCGAGGTCGAGCGCCACCCGCGCCGGCAGCGACGGGATCTCCCAGCCGCGCACCACCGTGCGCAGCGCGTAGCGCCGGCCGACGCGATCGTCGTCCACGAGGAAGTTGATCGTGCCGCCGCGCCACAGCGCGGTGGGCAGCGCCATCGGCGGCACCAGGCCGATCGTGGCTGCCGGGTCGGCGTTCGGCCGGCGCACGAGGCCGACGAGCGGCGCGAGCACTGTGGCGGGCGGCCCCTTCGCGTCGGCGGCCGGGTCGAGGCGCACCATGGGGAAGAAGATGTTCGCATGCGGCGCCACCGCGTCCGCGAGCTTCTTGTCGCTGTCAGGTCGCGCGGTGTCCGGCTCGACGATCAGGATGTCGAAGACCACCGCGCGCGGCTTCTGCGCCATCAGGCCGTCGAGCAGCTTCGCGTAGACCTCGCGCAGCCAGGGGAAGCGCCCGTGCTTCTCCTGCATCATGGCGAGGGTCTTCTCGTCGATGTCGACGATCACCACGTCCGGGTCGGGCGCGAGCGCGGCGGCGTGGCGCCGGACGAAGGCGTCGAGCAGCACGTTCTCGAGCGGCCGCGCCGCGTGCAGGAAAAAGATCTCGAGCGCCGCGAGGAGGAGCGCGGCGGCGGCGAAGCCCCGGACCGCGCGCCTCACAGCTTCAGGCGGCGCCAGATCTCGGTCGAGAGCGCCGCCTGGTTGAGGGTGTAGAAGTGCAGGCCCGGCGCGCCCGCGGCGAGGAGCTTCTCGCACAGCGCGGTCACCACGTCCAGGCCGAAGGCGCGGATCGAGGCCGTGTCGTCGCGAAAGCCCTCGAGCTTGAGGCGCATCCAGCGCGGGATCTCGGCGCCGCAGGCATCCGAGAATCGCGCCAGCTGCGAGAAGTTGCCGATCGGCATGATGCCGGGAACGATGTCCAGCCCGATGCCGGCGGCGCGCGCCTCCTCGACGAAGCGGAAGTAGGCGTCGGCGTTGTAGAAGTACTGCGTGATGGCGCCGTTCGCGCCGGCGTCCACCTTCCTCTTGAAGTTGCGGATCTCGTCGGCGGCGTTGCGGGTCTGCGGGTGGTACTCCGGGTAGCAGGCCACCTCGACCTGGAACCAGTCGCCGGTCTGCTGGCGGATGAAGGCGACGAGTTCACTGGCGTAGCGGAACTCGCCCGAGGCCGCGAGCCCCGAGGGCAGGTCGCCGCGCAGCGCGACGAGGTGCCGGATGCCGTTCGCCTTGTAGCGCTCGAGGATTTCGGCGACGTCCTTCTTCGTCGAGGCCACGCAAGAGATGTGCGGCGCCGCCTCGTGCCCCGCTTCGCGGATCTCGAGCACCGTCTCGAGCGTCCCCTCGCGCGTGGAGCCGCCCGCGCCGAAGGTGCAGGAGAAGAAGCGCGGCTTGAGCCCCGCGAGCGCCTGCCAGGTCGCGCGCAGCTTCGCCTTCCCCTCCGGCGTCTTCGGCGGAAAGAACTCGAAGGAGAAAACGGGGACTGTCCCCATTTACGCCTTCAAATGGGGACTGTCCCCATTGACGTACGGGGTGAGCGCGGCGTACACCGCGCGGTTCACGGGCGCGTCCAGCCCCACCTCGCGCGACATGCGCGCCACCGCCCCGGCGAGCCACGGCGCTTCCAGCTTGCTGCCCGCCTCGAGGTCGGCGGCCATCGATGCCTTCACCCCGGGCGCCATGCCCTCCATGAACTTCAGGGTCTGGGGGATGACCTCGTCGGACAGCGCGATGCCCTTCTTGCGGCCGAGCGTCCAGGTTTCGCGCATGCAGCTCTCGAGGAGCCAGCGCATGTCCGGGTCGGCGCGCACCACGCCGATCGGCTGGCGCGTGACCGTGGTGGCCGAGGAGAGCCCGACCAGCGCCACGAATTTCTCCCACAGCACCTTGACGACGTCGTCGCTCAACTCGACGTCGATGCCCGCCTGCTTGCAGGCGGCGTGGAACGCCTCGGCGACTTTCTTCTGCCCCGGCAGCACCGCGCCGAAGCGCAGGCGCGGCGGGATGCCCGCCTGCGTGATCACGCCGGGCTCGGAAATCCGGGCGGCGATGTAGGCCGCGCCGCCCATCACGCGCTCCGCGCCGAGCACCTTGGCGATGCGCTCGATCGACTCGACCCCGTTCTGGAAGGGGATGACCACCGCCCCCTTGTCCGTCAGCGGGCGCAGCCGCTCGGCGGCGCTCTCGGTGTCCCAGAGCTTCACGGCAAAGAGGATGACCTCGGCGGGCCCGAGCTCGGCGGGGTTTTCGGCCGCTTTCACCTTGATCAGCGCCTCGCCCTCGGGGGTCTTCAGCCTGAGCCCCCCGGCCTTGAGCGCCTCGAGGTGCTTGCCCCGCGCCACGAACGAGACTTCGTTGCCGGCCTGCGCGAGGCGGCCGCCGAAGTAGCCGCCGACCCCGCCTGCGCCCATCACGACGATTTTCATGGCCTGTCGATCCTTTCCACGTGGACGTGAACGCGTCGCCCGGGAAAGATCACCGCGGAGAGCGCCCAGGTGATGATGCTGTAGACGATGGCGCCGAAGAAGCCCCACCAGAACCCGTTCACCGTGAAGCCCTGCAGCCAGCTGCCCACCATCCAGAAGAGCAGCCCGTTGATGACGAAGATGAAGAGCCCCAGCGTGAGCAGCGTCGCCGGCAGCGTGAGCAGGATGAGGATCGGGCGGATGACGGCGTTGACCAGCCCGAGCACCACCGCCGCGACCAGCGCCGCGGTGAAATTCGCCACCACGATGCCCGGCATGAGGTAGGCCACCGTCAGCAGGGCGACGGCGGAGATCAGCCAGACGAGGAGGAGCCGCAGCACGCTAGTAGCGGTAGTGGTCCGACTTGTACGGCCCGGTCTTCGCCACGCCGATGTAGGCGGCCTGCGCATCCGTGAGCTCGGTGAGCTGCGCGTTCAGCTTCTTCAGCTGCAGGCGCGCCACCTTCTCGTCCAGGTGCTTGGGCAGCGTGTACACGCCCACGGGGTACTTCGCCGTGTTCGTGAACAGCTCGATTTGCGCGATGGTCTGGTTGGCGAAGGACGAGCTCATGACGTAGGAAGGATGCCCCGTGGCGCAGCCGAGGTTCACCAGGCGCCCCTTGGCGAGCAGGATGATGCGCTTGCCGTCAGGGAAGATCACGTGGTCGACCTGCGGCTTGATCTCCTCCCACTGGTACTTCGAGAGCGAGGCGACGTCGATCTCGTTGTCGAAGTGGCCGATGTTGCACACGATCGCCTGGTTCTTCATCTGCTTCATGTGGTCGTGGTTGATCACATGGTAGTTGCCAGTGGCGGTCACGAAGATGTCGGCCTTGTCCGCCGCCCAGTCCATGGTCACCACCCGGTAGCCCTCCATCGAGGCCTGCAGCGCGCAGATCGGGTCGATCTCGGTCACCCACACCTGCGCGGAGAGCGCGCGCAGCGCCTGCGCCGAGCCCTTGCCCACGTCGCCGTAGCCGCACACCAGCGCCACCTTGCCGGCGACCATCACGTCGGTCGCGCGCTTGATGCCGTCCACCAGCGACTCGCGGCAGCCGTACAGGTTGTCGAACTTCGACTTGGTCACCGAGTCGTTCACGTTGATCGCCGGGAACAGCAGGCGCTTTTCCTTCGCCATCTCGTAGAGGCGGTGCACGCCGGTGGTGGTCTCTTCCGTCACGCCCCGGATCTCCTTCGCCACCTTCGAGTACCAGCCCGGCGCCTTGGCGAGCTTCGCCTTGATCGCCTTGAAGAGCGAGGTCTCTTCCTCGCTGGTGGGCTTCGAAATGACCGACGGATCCTTCTCGGCCTTCTGCCCGAGGTGGACGAGCAGCGTCGCGTCGCCGCCGTCGTCGAGGATCATGTTGGGACCCCGGTCGCCGAACTCGAAGATGCGGTGCGTGTACTCCCAGTACTCGTCCAGCGACTCGCCCTTG
Organism: Burkholderiales bacterium; assembly: GCA_036274335.1. Lineage (GTDB taxonomy): Bacteria > Pseudomonadota > Gammaproteobacteria > Burkholderiales > SG8-39 > JAABQT01. The sequence continues at coordinate 8,371 of DASUFW010000209.1, forward strand.
TAGGCGAACACCGGCGTGCCGGCGGCCGCGATGGCCGCCGCCGCGTGGTCCTGGGTGGAGAAGATGTTGCATGAGGCCCAGCGCACCTCGGCGCCGAGCGCCTTCAGCGTCTCGATCAGCACCGCGGTCTGGATGGTCATGTGCAGCGACCCGGCGATGCGCGCGCCGCGCAGCGGGTGGGTCACGGCGTACTCGTCGCGGATCGCCATCAGCGCCGGCATCTCGGACTCGGCGATGGCGATTTCCTTGCGGCCCCAGTCGGCGAGCGACAGGTCCGCGACCTTGTAGTCGGTGAATTTGGGGTTCGGTGCGTTCATTCCAGGGCTCCTGTTCGTCGTGGTGCGGGCCCCGAAATAACAAGCGCCCGCACCGGTTTCGATGCGAGCGCCGTTGATTTTGCTGAGCCTGACCCCCGGTTTCGCGGGGACGCAGCGCTCCTCAGCAGGGGCGGAATTATAGAACGGCGACAGACCTCATACAATGAGGCCTGTCCCCAGGAGGAGCCATGCCGAAGGCCTACATGATCGTCCAGTACCAGTCCGTCTCGAAGCCCGACAAGATCGCCGAGTACGCCAGGATCGCCGGCCCGGCGGTGGCGGCGCAGGGCGGCCGCTTCCTCGTGCGGGGCGTCCCGGTGAAGACCTACGAGGCCGGCAAGACCGAGCGCACGGTGGTGGTCGAGTTCCCGAGCCTCGAGAAGGCGCGCGCCGCCTACGAAGGGCCCGAGTACGCCAAGGCGCTCGCCGCGCTCGGCAAGGACGCGGCCGTGCGCGACATGCGGATCGTCGAAGGCGCCGAGTAGCACCCGTGGCGCGCCGGGCGCTGGGGCTCGCGCTCGCGGCCTACGCCGCCTGGGTCGCGGCGACCTACCTGCTGGAAGGCCTGCCGGGAACGCTGCTCAGGCCGGAGGCCGTGGGCCTGCGCCTCGCCTACTCGGCGGGCGCGGGGCTGCTGCTCGGCATCCTGCTGCCGCTCTGGCTCCTCGGGCGCTTCGTGCGCGCGGGCCTGGGCGCGCGCGAGGCGTTCGGCTTTGCCGGCGCGAAGCGCACGGCGGCGGGCGTGGTGCTCGGCGCAGCAGCCGGCTATGCGCTTTTCTCCCTCAACTTCGGGACGCCGTTCGCGCCGATGGCGCTTGCGAACGTCTTCGCGCAGGTGTGGACGGTCTCGGTCGCCGAAGTGCTGGTGTGCTGGGCGCTGGTCGGCGGCACGATCGCCGCGCGGCTGCGGTCCTGGAACCGCGGGGCGGCGCCGGTCATCGCCGCGCTCGCGGCGAGCGTGCTGTTCGGCGTCTACCACTTCGCGCACAGCCCGCCGTTCAACGAGCCGCGCATGGTCGCGTTCCTGGTCGGCATCGGCCTCGCGACCAGCCTGTGGTTCTTCGTGAGCCGCGACGTCTACGGCACGGCGGTGTTCCACAACTTCTTCGCCGTGACGGGCGTGCTCGACGCGCTGCAGGCGCAAGGCCTGGTGCCCGAGCATCCCGCGCTCGCGACGCCGGTCTGGATCATGGCGCTCGTTGCGACCCTCGCGGTCGCGCTGCCCGCGGCGCGCTGGGTGCGCCGCGCGCCTCAGTAGATCGCGCGCGCGAGCTTCTTGCGGTACTCGGCGGCGAGCTCGGGGTCCTCGGCGAGGTTGAAGAGCGCGAGCAGCCGCTTCTTCGCCTCGCCGTCGTTCCAGTCCTTCGCGCGCTGCAGGATCTCGAGGAGCTCGTCCATCGCCTCGCGGTAGCGCCTGCCCGCCGCGTACACCGCGGCGAGCGCCGCGCGCGATTCGTGGTCGGCGGGGTCTTGCGCGAGCTTTTCCTTCAATTCCTTTTCCCCGGGGCCCCCGGCGCTCTTGCGCGCGAGCGCGATGCCCTCCTCGATCGCGTCGATGCGCGCCTCGAAGTCCGGGTCGAACTTCACCTCCTGCAGCTTCGCCTCGGCCGCGTCGAGCCTGCCCTGCCTGAACAGGCCCTCGGCCTGCGCGAGCGCGAGCTCGGACGCGCTCGGCAGGAGCTTGTCGAAGAACGCGCGCACCTGCGGCTCGGGCACCGCGCCCATGAACTGGGACACGGCCTTGCCGTCCCTGAAGGCGATCACGTTCGGGATCGAGCGGATGTTGAAGGCCTGCGAGAGCTCCATGTTCTCGTCGGAGTTGATCTTCACGAGCTTCACCTTGCCCGCGTAGTCCTTCGCGACCTTCTCGAGGATCGGGGTGAGCGCGCGGCACGGGCCGCACCAGGGCGCCCAGAAATCGACGACGACGGGGGTGGTTTTCGAGGCCTCGAGGACCTCGGCTTCGAAAGTGGGAGTGGTGACGTCCATCCCGGGAGGGTGGGGGCAAACGCGCAGAGAATCAAGCCGCGTCCCGCATAATGCGCCCATGGCGCTTCCGCTCGAAAACCGTTCCGCGCTCGTCACCGGCGCCTCGCGCGGCATCGGCAAGGCCTGCGCGATTGCGCTCGCCGAAGTCGGCGCCGACGTCGCGGTGAACTGCGTGTCGCGCAAGGCCGACGCGGAGCAAGTCGCCGAATCGATCCGCAAGCTCGGCCGCAAGGCCGCGGTCCTGCAGGCCGACGTCTCGGATGCGAAGGCAGTCGCCGCGCTCGTGCGCGACGCCGAGCGCGCGCTCGGGCCGATCGACATCCTCGTCAACAACGCGGGCATCGCCGTGCGTCGAGGCCTCGACGACCTCACGGAAGAAGACTTCGACCGCACGATCCTCGTCAACCTCAAGTCGGCGTTCCTGTGCACGCAGGCGGTGCTGCCGGGCATGCGCGCGCGCAAGTGGGGCCGCGTGATCAACATCTCCTCGGGCGCGGCGCGCGGCGGCGGCGTGGTCGGCCCGCACTACAACGCGTCCAAAGCCGGGATGGAAGCGCTGACGCGCGGCTACGCGGCGCGGCTCGCCGCGCAGGGCGTCACGGTGAACGCGGTGTCGCCCTCGCTCATCGCCACCGACATGACGGCCGATCGCGCGGCGGAGAACGCGGCGCGCATCCCCGTCGGGCGCATGGGCACGATCGAGGAAGTCGGCATGGTGGTCGCGATGCTCGCGCAGAACGCCTACATGACCGGGCAGACGGTCCAGGTGAACGGCGGCCTGCACTTCAACTGACGATGGCGACGTTCGCGAACCTCGGCGGCAACGCCTATCCGGCGAGCCTGCTCCGGGTGCTGCGCTGGAAGCTCGGCCTCTATGGCGACGCGCGCACGCCGTCGCCCCGCACGGGCATCGAGGTGCCCGCGGTGCAGAACGACGGCCGGAAGCTGCGCGGTGCGCCGCAGGAGGCGCTCACCTGGATCGGGCATGCGACCTTTCTCGTCCAGCTCGGCGGCGCGAGCGCGCTCATCGACCCCGTCATGTCCGGGCGCATCGCCGGGTTCATCCCGCGCAACGTCGCGCCGGGCCTCGCGTGGTCCGCGCTGCCGAAGGTCGACCTCGTCCTCGTCACGCACAACCACATGGACCACATGGACGGGCCCACGCTGAAGAAGCTGGGGTCCGATCCCGTCTACGTCGTGCCCCGGGGCATGGGCTACTGGTTCCGGCGCGCGGGGCTTGCCCGCGTGCTCGAGATGGACTGGTGGCAGCAGGAGGAGGTCGCGGGCATGCGCGTCACGTTCGTTCCCTCCGAGCACTGGAGCCGGCGCGGCCTGAACGACATCAACACGAGCTGGTGGGGCGGGTACGTGCTCGAAGGCGGCGGCGTGCGCGTCTACCACTCGGGCGACACCGCCTGGTTCGACGGCTTCCGGCTGATCGGCGAGCGCTGCGGCCCGATCGACGCGGCGATGCTGCCGATCGGCGCCTACGAGCCGCGCTGGTTCATGCGGGGCCAGCACATGAACCCCGAGGATGCGGTGCGCGCGTTCCAGGCGCTCGGCGCCTCGCGCTTCGTCGCCATGCACTGGGGCACCTTCAAGCTCACGGACGAGCACCTGCTCGAGCCGCCGGCGTTCCTGCGCGAAGTCTGGGCGCGCGCCGGGCTGCCCGAGTCGCGGCTCGCGGTCCCCGCGATCGGCGAAACGCTGGCGTTCGGCGGGTAAGGCTGAAGAAACAAGCGGCTGCGGCCGGAAGCGGCGCGGCGCCTCAGGAGTCCTGTTTGATTTAAACCAAATTGAGGTGATTCTGCGATTGACGCCGAGCGCGCGAGTGCTATCTTGGAACCGGACGCGCGAGGGTGACCGGGGTACGGAAAGGCCCGGCAGCTGCAGCGAGACGCCCGGCGATCGGTCGGGATAACGCCCCTCTCGGCAGTCCGGCTAGTTCGAGCGCCCCCTCCAGGCGCTGCCCGTGAACTCGGGCCTCGGCCCCGCCCCGACGGCGGGGCCTTTTCATTTCCGCCTCAGCCCTTCTTCTCGAAGCCCCGTACGAGCGCCGCGCGCTGCGTCGCCGCCGCGAGGAGCAGCGAGAAGTCCGATCCCGACAGGATCAGCTGCACCCCCAGGTCGACGTACTTCTGGATCAGCTCGCCCGTGTACATGCCGCCCATGCCGGCGAACTTGCCGTGCTTGCGGCA
>DASUFW010000210.1:0-3799 GCA_036274335.1 Burkholderiales bacterium
CATCGGCACACCGGCGAGCTTGACGCCCCCCGGCACGCCCAGCAGGTTCTTCAGGTACATGTTGCGCAGGTAGAAGCTGTGCATGCGCGCGGGCATGCGCGTCGAGTCCGAGTTCCAGTACAGCAGGTCGAACGGGAATGGGTCCTTGCCCATCAGGTAGTTGTTGATGACGAAGGACCAGACCAGGTCGTTCGAGCGCAGCAGGTTGAAGGTGGAGGCCATCTCCGAGCCTTCCAGGTAGCCGCGCTCGTTCATGCGCCGCTCGAGGTTCTCGACCTGCGCCTCGTCGATGAACACGCCCAGCTCGCCCGGCTGCGAGAAATCCAGCAGCGACACGAAGAAGGTGGCGCAGCCCACGCGGTCGTCGCCCTGGGCGGCGAGCCAGGCGAGCGCGGTGCCGAGCAGCGTCCCGCCCAGGCAGTAGCCGATGACGTTGAGCTTGTCCTCCCCGCTGGCCTGGCGCACGGCGTCCATGGCCGCCAGGGCGCCCTCGGTCAGGTAGTCGTCGAAGCCCTTGGCCGCGAGCTTCGCGTCGGGGTTCACCCAGGACACGACGAACACCGTATGCCCCTGGTCCACCGCCCACTTGATGAAGCTGTTCTTCTCGCGCAGGTCGAGGATGTAGAACTTGTTGATCCACGGCGGGAGGATGAGCAGCGGCCGGCGGTACACCTCGGCCGTCGAAGGCTGGTACTGGACGAGCTGCAGCAGGTCGTTCTGGAACACCACCTTCCCCGGCGTGGTGGCGACGTTCTTGCCGAGCTGGAACGCCTTCTCGTCGGTCATGCTGATGCGCAGCTGCCCGCCGCCCTTCTCGATGTCGCCGAGCAGGTTGTTCAGCCCCTTGATCAGGTTCTGGCCGCCCGAGGCGAGCGTCTCGCGCAGCACCTGCGGGTTGGTCGCCACGAAGTTCGAGGGCGCCAGCGCGTCCACGTACTGCCGGGTGAAAAAGGCGATCTTCTTCTCGGACTCCTCCGGCAATCCCTGCACGCCCGCCACCGCGTGCTGGATGTGGCGCGCGGCGATCAGGTAGGACTGCTTGATGTAGTCGAACAGGAAGTTGTCGGACCATTCCTGGTCCTTGAAGCGCGCGTCGCCCTTGGCCGGCTGCACGACGGCCGGCGCGTCCTGGCCGAGCATCCTGAGCCACGACGACTGCCACAGCCGCATCGAGTCCATCCAGAAATTGATCGAGGCCGCCGCCAGCGCGCTCGGGTCCATCAGCATGCGCGAATACAGGTCCATGTAGGCCTTGGCGATGCCGAGCTCGTCCGCGACCGCCGACTGCAGCGTCTTCTCGACCTGCTTCTGCCCGAACGCCTGCAGGATGTGCGAGGAGCGCTGCGCCACCTCCTGCAGGATGCGCGCGGTCTCCTCGCGGCTTACGCCGTCAGCGCCTTCTGCCATGCCTCCTCCTTGACGAGCGCGAAGCGGAACACGCCGTCCGGACCGCGCACGCGCCGCAGGCGGCCGTCGCGCTCCAGGGCGTGCAGATGGGCGATCGCCTCGCCCATCGCGAAGAACATCTGCTGCGTGTCGAGCGGCCGGCGGAAGATGAGCGACAGCACGTCGGCGGCGCAGCGCGGCGCCTCGCCGCACGCCTGCAGCAGCTCGGCGAGGCGGACCTCGTGGTGCGCCTCCAGCTGCGCCACGCGCACCTGCGCGCCGCGGAACGGCAGCCCATGCGAGGGCAGGACCAGCGTCTGCGCGGGAAGCTCGCGATACCGGCGGATCGACCGCAGGAAGTAGCCGAGCGGATCGCCTTCCGGATCGGTCGGCCAGACGCCGACATGCGTCGAGATGGTGGGCAGGAGCATGTCGCCCGAGATCGCGACCTCCAGGGACTCGCAATGCAGCGACGCGTGCTCAGGGGCGTGCCCATAGCCGCAGAACACGCGCCAGCTCCGCCCGCCGATCGCGACCGCTTCCCCCTCGATGATCCGGCGGTACTGCGTGGGCAGCTCGCCCACGAGGCGCCGGTACTGGTTGCCGCGCATGCCGAGCTGTCCGAGGCGCGCCTCATCGAGCCCGTGCGCGCGGAACAGGCCGAGCGTGGCTTCCGCGACGAAGCCGGCCGCGCCCGCGCGCACCGCGTGCGCCGTCAGGTACTCGCCCTGCGTGATCCACAACGGCGCCGCGAAGCGCTCGCAGAGCCACCCTGCGTTGCCCGCGTGGTCCGGATGGAAATGCGTGACGAGGACGCGGCGCACCGGGCCGGGCCGGGGCAGCGCGGCCAGCACCTGGTCCCACAGGCCGCGCGTCGCGTCGTTGGCGAGTCCGGTGTCGACGATCGTCCAGCCCTCGCCGTCCTCGAGCAGCCAGAGGTTGATGTGATCGAGCGCGAACGGCAGCGGCATGCGCAGCCAGTGCACGCCGGGCGCCACGCCGCGCAGCGTGCCGGGCGCGGGCGCGTCGGCGAAGGGAAATTCGAGCGCGGACACGGGGGGAAGCTGGGCTAGAATCTTCCGCACCCTACCATGCTGCACAGCGAAAAGGAACGCGCGGAGGTGTACTCGATCGGCGAGCTCGCGCGCGAGTTCGACGTCACGCCGCGCGCCATCCGCTTCTACGAAACCGAAGGGCTGCTCGCGCCGCGGCGCGACGGACAGCGCCGCATCTACGCGCCGCGCGACCGCACGCGCCTCAAGCTCACGCTGCGCGGCAAGCGCCTGGGCCTGACGCTCTCGGAAATCCGCGCGCTGATCGACATGTACGAGCCCGGCGCCGACCAGCGTCCGCAGCTGGAACGCTTTCTCTCGGTGCTGGAGGCGCACCGCGCGACGCTCGAGCGCCAGCGCGAGGACGTCGATGCGCAGCTCGCCGAGATCGCCGCTTTCGAGAAGCGCGTGCGCAAGCAGCTGAGCACGCGCCGGCGCGGCGGACGACCGTAGTTGACGCTTACGTAAACGTCAAGTAGCCTCGGGCCGATGAACGCCCCGCCCAAGTTCCAGCCCCAGGACCCGGGCTTCGCCGTGCGCATCCGCGCCAGCTTCGCGCGCCAGAAGGCCATGGACCTGATCGGCGCGCGCCTCACCGTCGTCGAGCCCGGCTACACCGAGATCGCGCTCGGCTACCGGCCCGAGCTCACGCAGCAGAGGGCCTACCTGCACGGCGGCATCCTCGGCATGATCGCGGACTCCGCCTGCGGCTATGCCGCCTACAGCCTGATGCCGGCGAGCGCGTCGCTGGTGACCGTCGAGTACAAGATCAACATCCTCGCCCCCGCGAAGGGCGACGTCGTCGCGCGCGGCCAGGTGATCCGGCCGGGGCGCTCGCTGACCGTGACGCGCGGCGAGGTGTTCGCCGCGGACGGCACGCACGTGGCCAGCATGCAGCAGACGCTGATGATGCTCCCCGACACGCCGGACACGGCCGGATGAGCTACCTCAACTTCGATCACGGCGAGACGCTCGCGATGCTGCGCGAGACGGTGCGCGATTTCGCGCAGAAGGAGATCGCGCCCCGCGCCGGGGAGATCGACCGCGGCAACGAGTTCCCCGCGGACCTGTGGCGCAAGCTCGGGTCGCTGGGGCTCCTCGGCATCACGGTCGAGGAGGCGTACGGCGGCACGATGATGGGCTACCTCGCCCACATCATCGCCATGGAGGAGATTTCGCGGGCGTCGGCGTCCGTGGGACTGTCCTACGGCGCTCATTCGAACCTGTGCGTGAACCAGATCCGCAGGAACGGCAGCGACGCGCAGAAGAAGCGGTACCTGCCGAAGCTGATTTCCGGCGAGCACGTCGGCGCGCTCGCCATGAGCGAGCCGGGCGCGGGCTCGGATGTGGTCGGCATGCGC
>DASUFW010000211.1:0-22318 GCA_036274335.1 Burkholderiales bacterium
GGTTCCTCACATGTCAAGGGTAGGTAAGGTTTTTCGCGTTGCGTCGAATTAAACCACATCATCCACCGCTTGTGCGGGCCCCCGTCAATTCCTTTGAGTTTTAATCTTGCGACCGTACTCCCCAGGCGGATGACTTCGCGCGTTAGCTGCGTTACTAAAGGATTTAACTCCTCCAACAACTAGTCATCATCGTTTAGGGCGTGGACTACCAGGGTATCTAATCCTGTTTGCTCCCCACGCTTTCGTGCATGAGCGTCAGTGTTGGCCCAGGAGGCTGCCTTCGCCATCGGTGTTCCTCCACATCTCTACGCATTTCACCGCTACACGTGGAATTCCACCTCCCTCTGCCACACTCCAGCCCCGTAGTTTCAAGCGCCATTCCCAAGTTAAGCCCGGGGATTTCACGCCTGACATGCGGGGCCGCCTGCGCACCCTTTACGCCCAGTAATTCCGATTAACGCTTGCACCCTACGTATTACCGCGGCTGCTGGCACGTAGTTAGCCGGTGCTTCTTCTTACGGTACCGTCATCCACGCGGATTGTTCACCCGCGCGATTTCGTTCCGTCCGAAAGTGCTTTACAACCCGAAGGCCTTCTTCACACACGCGGCATGGCTGGATCAGGCTTGCGCCCATTGTCCAAAATTCCCCACTGCTGCCTCCCGTAGGAGTCTGGGCCGTGTCTCAGTCCCAGTGTGGCTGGTCGTCCTCTCAGACCAGCTACGGATCGTCGCCTTGGTGGGCCATTACCCCACCAACTAGCTAATCCGGCATCGGCCGCTCCTCTCGCGCGAGGCCTTGCGGTCCCCCGCTTTCATCTTTCGATCTCATGCGGTATTAGCCAATCTTTCGACTGGTTATCCCCCACAAGAGGACACGTTCCGATGCATTACTCACCCGTTCGCCACTCGCCACCAGGGTTGCCCCCGTGCTGCCGTTCGACTTGCATGTGTAAGGCATGCCGCCAGCGTTCAATCTGAGCCAGGATCAAACTCTTCAATTAAAAAGCTTCGAGTACTCCGGCATTGCTGCCGGACGCGGGCGCCACGTGACGTGACACCCGCTTCTCGCTCAAAAGTAAACGGAGTATTACTGCGTTACTCTAGATGCGAGTACTAGATGCAATGACCTTCCGCATCGAGCGCCCACACCTATCGGCTGCGAATTTTTAAAGAGCTGGTTGCGGGGAGAGGATTTGAACCTCTGACCTTCGGGTTATGAGCCCGACGAGCTGCCAGACTGCTCCACCCCGCGCCCGAAGAAGCGGAATTATAGCGGCTCCGCGGAAAGGGTGTCAATTTTTCCACGCCCCCCGCGCCTACAGCGGGCGACGGTCCAGGAGTGCCTGCGACAAGGTCCCGGCGTCCACGTACTCGAGCTCCCCTCCGAGAGGCACCCCCCGGGCGATGCGGCTCACCCGGAGTCCCCGCGCCCGGAGCATCTCGGCGATGTAGTGCGCGGTGGCCTCCCCCTCGTTGGTAAAGTTGGTGGCCAGGACCACCTCTCCCACTTCGCCGTCGGTGGCTCGCGCGAGGAGCCGCTCGAGCCCGATGTCCTTCGGGCCGATTCCGTCGAGCGGCGATAGCCGGCCCATGAGTACGAAGTACATTCCGGCATAGGCCGCGGTCTGCTCGAGGACGGCCAGGTCGGCCGGGGTCTCGACCACGCAGAGCGTGCTGCGATCGCGGCGAGGCGACCGGCACAAGCCGCAGACTTCATCCTCGGTGTAGCTGTTGCACTGCGCGCAGTGCCGCACGCGCGCCAGCGCGTCTTCCAGAGCCCGCGCCAGCTGCTCCGCGCCCGGACGGTCCCGTTGCAGCAGGTGATAGGCCATGCGTTGCGCGGATCGTGGTCCGACCCCCGGCAGCACTCGCAACGCCTCGATCAGGCGTTCGAGCCCCTTGGCCGTGGGAAGCGAGTCGCGACGCATCGCCGCTCGAGCTAGAAGGGAAGCTTGAAGCCGGGCGGCAGGCCGAGGCCCGTGGTCATGCCGCTCATCTTTTCGGCCACGGTGCTCTCGACCTTGCGGGCGGCGTCATTGAACGCGGCGGTCAGCAAGTCCTCCAGCATTTCGCGGTCTTCCGCTCCAAGCCCCGGATCGATGGCAACGCGCCGCACCTCGTGCTTGCAGGTCATCAGCACTCTCACCGCGCCCGAGCCCGCCTGGCCCTCCACTTCCAGCTCTCCCAGCTGTTCCTGCATGCGGCGCATGTTCTCCTGCATCTGCTGCGCCTGCTTCATGAGCTGTCCGATGTTTCCCCGCATGCCTCGCTCTCCGGTCAATCTCCGCCATCCGTCGTCCTGGCCTTCGCGCCGACAACCTTGGCATCGAAGATGTCTACCAGATCCCGCACAAATCGGTCGTCCTGCACCGCCTGGTCCGCTGCGCTTTGCCGGGCTTCGCGCTGCTTGGTTTCCTGCGCGGCGACTGTGCTCCCGTTCGTGGCGCCGGCCGTGACCTTCAGGTTGACGTGCCGACCCAGCTGCTGCTCCAGGGCGACGCGCAACTTGTCCACGTAGCCCCGATCGGCCAGATGCGCTTTCGCGCCCGGGACCACGAGTTCGAATGTGGCGTCGTCGTGCCGCGCCAGCGCTGCATGGCGCGCCAGCTCGCGGGCTGCACCCGTCACGCTCAGCTGCCTGGCGAGTGACGGCCAATCGCCGTCGAAGCCCTGCGTCGCTCGCGGCGGCTGCGATATGGGAGTCGCGGCCGCTTCCGGCCAGCCGGCCGGAGCGCCCGGAGCCGGGCGATCGGGACGGAAGGCGAGCATGCGCAACGCCGTCATCACGAACCCGGCGTGCTCGTCCGGCGCCAGCGGCAGGTCCTCGCGGCCTTGGAGCGCGATCTCATAGCAAAGCTGGACAAGCTCCGCGTCCATCTGCTGGGCAAGTGCCTGCAATTCGCCGTGGTACGCCACATCGCTTTCCAGCGCGCCAGGCGCAACCTGCGAGATGCCGATCTGCAACAGCACCCGGGCCAGGTCCTGCAGCGCCGTGTCAAAGGACAGGCTGCGCGCCTGCATTTCGTCGACCACCGCAAGCAGGCGCGGGCCGTCCGAGCTTGCCACTGCCTCCAGTATGCGGAACAGGTAGCTCTCGTCCACGGCGCCCAGCATCGCGCGGACGCTTTCCGCGGAAACCTGCCCTCCCCCGTGCGCAATCGCCTGGTCGAGAAGCGAGAGCGCATCCCGCATGCTTCCCGACGCCGCCCGGCCGATCAGCTGCAGCGCCTCGCCCTCGAACGCAATCTTCTCGGCCCTCAGCAGTCCCTCGAGGTGCGCGGCGATGGACGCCACGGGCATCTGCTTCAGATTGAACTGAAGGCAGCGCGACAGCACCGTGACCGGGATCTTCTGCGGATCTGTCGTCGCCAGAATGAACTTCAGGTGCTCGGGCGGCTCCTCGAGCGTCTTCAGCATGGCATTGAACGCCGAATTCGACAGCATATGCACTTCGTCGATCACGTACACCTTGAAGCGGCCGCGCGTCGGCGCGTATTGAGCCGTATCCAGAAGCTGGCGCATTTCGTCGACCCGCGTATTGGTCGCGGCGTCCACCTCCAGCAGGTCCACGTACCGCCCGCCGTCGATCTCCTGGCAGGCCGAGCACCGGCCGCAAGGCGTCGCGGTGATCCCTGTTTCGCAGTTCAGGCACTTGGCCAGGATGCGGGCGAGCGTGGTCTTGCCCACCCCTCGCGTACCGGTCAGCAGGTAGGCGTGATGCAGGCGGCCACTCTCCAGGGCATGCCTCAGGGCGCGCACCACATGGTCTTGTCCCACCAGGGCACCGAAATCGCGCGGCCGCCACTTGCGGGCAAGAACTTGATAGCTCATGCCTTTCATCCTAACAGCGGACCCGGGAGCAGCAGCTCCCGGGCCCGCATTGGTGGCGAGCCTAACCCCCGGCACTTGCAGGGACCGGCTGTGGCTGCTTCCTTCCGGACCTGACCAGGTTCACCGGCCTGCAATGCGGGGAGGCCCGCCGTCGAATCGCGCGCACTCATCCCATGCGCAAGTGAAATTCTAGCTGCCGCCGCCCCCGACGTCAGGGTCACGTCAGCCCGCCTTCAGGCTGCAACAGGGCAACTTCACTAGTCTTGAAGAGCATCCTCCTCCACCGCCGGCAAATGGCCACGGTGGTTTCGGCGTCCCGGCGCGAAAGCGCCGGGACGTTTTCTTGGGTGGCGGAGAGAGTGGGATTCGAACCCACGATACGTGATTAGCGTATACACGCTTTCCAAGCGTGCGCCTTAAGCCGCTCGGCCATCTCTCCCGGACGGCATTCTAACCCCGACGCATCTAGTTCAGGAGCTTCGCCGCGAGGCGGGAAATGCTGCGCGCCACCTCGCCTTCCAGCGGGAATGACAGCATCCCCATGACCGTATAGCCCAGCAGCCACGGCATCAGGTAGAAGCGGACCATGAAGAAGAACCAGGCCACGTACAGCGGCACCAGCGGCAGGATGAGGAATTGCGGCGTGATCGGCGCGAACAGCTTGAGCAGCGGATCGGTCGAGCGTACGAAGAACTTCATGAAGAAGAACTCGCTGTTGATGGGCAGGAAGATGCTCATGCCCACGCGCCCAATCAGCGTCCACATGACGAGTCCCAGCGCATAGTCGAGCACGATGGCCCAGGTCGGAATATCGAAGTTCATGGTTGTCTTCGGCCTGATTCGGGATTCTAAGCCGCATGCTCAAAAAAAGAGCCGGGGCGATTGCTCGCCCCGGCTCGTCGTGCGACGAAGCCGACTAGTGCGTCGAGCTCAGATACGTATCGCCCTTCGGGATCCGGATTTCGTCGACCATGTCTTGCGTCTCCTTGTCCGGGGCCGGGGTCATCAGCGTGACGACGACCATGGCAATCAGGCTCGCGCCCGCGCCGATAATGCCGAAGCGCAGGTGGTCGATGCCGATCCACGGAGCCATGAGCTTGTTGTACACCATGTACAGGTACCACGTGCCGACCACCAATCCCACGACCATGCCGGCGATGGCCCCTGCCCGATTGGCGCGCTTCCACCAGACCCCGAGCACCAGCGGGAAGAACAGGCCCGACATCGCGAAGTCGAAGGCCCAGGCCACGGCACCGAGAATCCCCGTCAGCCGCAGGCTTGCCACCGCAGACCCCGCTGCCCCGATGAAGATCAGCAGCACCCGGGCCACGACCAGCCGGCGCTTCACGTCGGCCTTCGGGTCGATCATCTTGTAGTACAGGTCGTGGGACAGCGCATTGGCAATCGCCAGCAGCAGGCCATCCGCCGTCGACATTGCGGCCGCCATGCCGCCAGCCGCCACCAGGCCTGAAATCACGTACGGCAAGCCGGCGATCTCCGGTGTCGCCAGCACGACGATGTCCGGGTTCAAGAAGAACTCATTGACCTGGATGATGCCGTCATTGTTGAGGTCGAGCACCTTGACCGCGCCGACCGAGGCCCACTTCTGCACCCAGACGTGCGCGTTCACCTCGGCCACCGATTTGCCGATGATGCTGGTCGCCAGGTTCGGGTCGAGCATCTGCAGCTTGGTGAAGGTCGCGAGCGCCGGCGCCGTGAAGTAGAGCAGGAAGATGAACAGCAACGACCAGGCCACGGAATTGCGCGCGGCGCGCACCGACGGCGTCGTGAAGTAGCGCATCAGGATGTGCGGCAGCGACGCCGTGCCCATCATCATGCACGCCACCAGCGTCACGAACTGCACGTGGCCCACAAACGTGTCGGGCGGCGCGTTGTGCTTGACGTTCAGCGATGCCAGCCCGCTTTGCGCCGCGGACTTCAGTACGCCGACCTGGTGCAGCTGCTCCAGCTCGGCGATGCGGTGCACGGCATCCCCGTACACCAGCTGCGGGATGAGGCCGAACCCCTGCTTGTTCGACATCCAGATCACGGGCACCAGGTAGGCGACGATCAGCACGATGTACTGCGCCACCTGCGTCCAGGTCACCGCGCGCATCCCGCCCAGCATCGAGCAGATCAGGATGGCGCCCAAGCCGATCCAGATGGCGACACCGAAGGGGATCAGGAGAGCGCGAGAAGCGATCGTCCCGGTCGCGTTGATCTGAGCGGTCACGTAGGTGAACGACGCCACCACCAGCACGACCACCGCGCAGAATCGCGCGAGGTTTCCGCCGTAGCGTGTGCCGATGAAGTCGGGCACGGTATAGCAGCCGAACTTGCGCAGGTAGGGCGCCATGAGCACCGCCACCAGCACGTAGCCGCCCGTCCAGCCCACCACGAAGGCGAGGTACGGGTGTCCACCGAGGTAGATGCCGCCGGCCATGGCGACGAACGACGCGCCGGACATCCAGTCCGCCGCCGTCGCCATGCCGTTGAATACCGCCGGCACCTGGCGTCCCGCCACGTAATAGGCATCGAGCTGCATCGTTCGGGACATCCATCCGATGAAGGCATAGATCACGACCGTGAAGCCCACGAACAGCAGGCCGATCGTGTCCTCCTTGAGCCCGGCCCGTTCCAGCAAGGCCATCAGCAGGATGAAGGCGACGAAGCCGCCGGTGTAGAACCCGTAGATCTTGGGCAGGTTATCGATGAACGATCCCTGCATTCTGAATATGGACATGGTGCGCTCCTCTCCTCTCGCGTTCTCTTCTTATGTACTCAGTCGGCCTCGGCCATGCCGCACTCGCGGTCGATCCGGTCCTGCTGCTTCGCGAACGCAAACAGCTGGACCACGAACACGATCAGCGAGCCCTGGGCCGCCATGTAGAAGCCCAGTGGGAAATTCATGATCGGCACCGAGACCTTGTTCAGCGATGGCGCGATCCAGTGCACGACGAACGAGAAAATGAACCAGATCACCAAGTGCACGATCATCAGGTTCTTGGTCCGCTGCCAGTGAATCGCTTTCTGGGACGTGTCGTTCATTGCGCGACCTCCTCCACTTTATGTTGTCTTGTCCCCCGTGTGACGGGGTGTCCCCTCCCTGCAGGCACGGAACTCCCCCGTGCCCCCATCTCGTGCGGCGATTCTAGCCGAAGCGTGCAAAACTCCGCTTGCGACCCTTCGCCGAACATATTGCTATGCACAAACCTGACGCCCCGAACGACGCCAAGATCCCGTGGTACGAGAGGGTGTTCGCCCCCCTGCGCGCCTTCGTGCAACGACGACGCCTGCAGCCCATCCGAGACCCGCGGGCGCTGCGCGAGTTTCTGCAATCGCGCGCAAGCTACGTCGCCCAGATGACGCTCTACGGCTACCTGCGTACCCGGTCGGGCGTGCGATTTCCCGAGCTGTTCAACAACGACGAATTCGTCGCGTCGGTGAATATCGCCAAATGGCACGTCTGGCTGGCATGTCTTTCGGACCTCGCCGCGTACATGGGTGGAATGCTGCGGCGCAGCGGTCACGGCGACGCCGACGTCGGGCAGATCATGCAGCAGGCGGTCCGCGAGATCCTCGACGAGACCGGTGTGCCTGCAGATGCCGGTCCCGAATTTGCCGCGCATACGCAGCGCGTGCGCTCGCGGGTCGCGCTCTGCGACTGGTCGGCGCAGGCCGACGGAGATGGCCCGTTCGTCGAAAGCCCCAGCGCGCTGGTCTACTGGGCGCCGATCGTGGACGAACTCAAAGCCCTTGACGAGGAGATCGTGCGCAATTCGGTGCGCTTTCGCTGGAACGAGATTCGCGCCCAAGCGCGGCGCGCGCTCGACGCGCGGGCCGTCCTGGGCTCTGTCTCCTCGCCATAGTCCCGACCCGCGCAACCCCACCTCCCCCCGGAGATCTGCCGGACGTCCCGGTCGATGCTATCGGCCTGCCATCCGCCCTTCCACTAGGGGAAACCCTAGGGCCCTGGTGCCGCGCAGCACCGCACCCGGCACGAGGCCTCGCCTACTCAGGGTACTGCATGCGCAGCTGCACCAGCGCCGCGACCGAGCCCACGCCCATCTTCTCCATCACCTTGGCGCGGTGGAATTCGACGGTCTTGACGCTGATCTCGAGCTCGTCCGCGATGACCTTGTTGAGCTTGCCCTCGATCACCCGCAGCATCACCTCCCGCTCGCGGTCGGTGAGCGCCGCGATGCGTTCCTCGTACTCCGAGCGCCGCGCCCGGCGCTCGCGCATCTGGGCGTCGCGCTCCAGTGCGCGCCGGATGATCTGCACCACCTCCTTGTAGCCGAACGGTTTCTGGATGAAGTCCACGGCCCCACCCTTGATGGCGTGCACCGCGCTCGGCACGTCGCCGTGGCCGGTGACGAAGATGATGGGAATCGCGACGTCGCGTTGCCGCAGGTACTCCTGCAGCTCGAGTCCGCTCATGCCCGGCAGCCGCAGATCGAGCACCAGGCAGCCCGGGCCCCCGTGGCGATACGCCTCGATGAATTCCGCTGCGGTGGCAAAAGTCTGCACGGCGATCGCGTTGGACTCCAGCAGCCAGCGCCACAGTGTCCGGATCGACTCGTCGTCGTCGACCACGTAGGCGGTCGGCGGCGCCTGCCGCGCGTCCAGCGCGTCGTTGGTGCCGTTGCTCATAGGTGAAAGTCGAGCTCGAGCCGCTCCTGCAGCTGCCGTGCCAGCCGCAATGCTTCCTTGAGAGAAGTCTGCTGGAAGGCGTTCAGCCGCTCGGGGTCGACGCGGTTGGCCAGGTCCTCGCCGGCGCCGCGCCCGCCGAGACGCGCTTCCGGTTGCCCGGCCTGCCCGCGCAACCGCAGGCCCTGGATGAAGTAGAAGGCGTCGATCAGTGCCTCGCGCCCGCCGAGTGCCTGCCCGCCCGGCTCGCGCACGGCGCGCAGCCGCTCGGCGGTATTAGTCTGCCGGACACCGCCTGCCAGCGCCAGCACGCGCGCAGCGTCGACGAAGATGCGGGCGCCGTTCGCCTTCAGGTTGACCGTGTGCGGCGCGCCGGGCGCGTCGCTCGTCACGAGCGCGCCGAAGCGGCCGAGCGCCGGGCGCGACTGCGTCGCCGCCTGGGCCAGCAGCCGCAGGAAGGGCGCGTGTACGCGTACCCGTTCCGTGATCCAGGCTCGCAGTCCCGCGGCCAGCACCTCGTCGCCGTGGATCGGGCGCAGGTCCAGGTAGATGGCGGCGTCGAGCAGCGCCTGCGGGCTGGTCACCTCGAGCCAGGCGGACATCTTCGCGCGCCACTCCCCCAGCGTCAGGCACAGCTCGGGGTTGCTGGCCATGATGTTGCCTTCGCACAGCGGGAAGCCGCACGCATCAAGCGCTTCGTTCACCTCGCGCGCGAAGGGGATCAGCCTGGCGCGAGCGCGCTCGGGTGCCGCGTCGTCGGGCGTGGCGAACAGCAGGCCGTTGTCCTGGTCCGTGCTGAAGGTCTGCTCGAAGCGGCCTTCGCTGCCGAATGCCAGCCAGGTCCAGCGGATGCGGTCGAGCTCGTGGCGCCGCCGCACGACCTCGATCACGCGGCGCGTCAGTCGGTCGTTCAGCACCGAAATGAAGAGCGTGAGCGGCTCGGGAGCCGTGCCCTGCTCGACGAGCAGCGCCGCAAGGCTGCGGATCTGCACCGCCAGCCCGGACAGCGTCGCGACGCTGTCGGCGAGCCGGATCTCCATCGTCAGCTCGCCCATGCCGAGCCGCTGCAGCGCGAACAGGTCGCGCTCCGAGACCACGCCCACCAGCCGCTCGCCTTCGGTCACCAAAATGTGGCGGATGCGCCGCTCGGTCATTGCCAGCGCCGCCTCGTAGGCGAAGGCCTGCGGCGGGAGCGACACCAGGTCCCGGCTCATGACCTCCGACACCCGCCGCTCGAACTCGCCCGCGGCGGCCACGGGCACCAGGTCCTTCTCGGTGAAGATCCCGCGCGGGCGGTGCTGCGCGTCGACGATGATCACCGAGCCGACGTCGTTGGCCTGCATGACGCGCACCGCGTCGGCGACGCTGCAGTGTTCCTCGCAGGTGACCACCGCGCGGCTGGCCAGCGCCTGCAGCGGCAAGGCGAAGGCCTGGCGCTCGCCTGCCATGCGTTCGCGCAGATCGATGCGGGGCTCGGCCATGCCTCAGTACCGCAGTCGAGCATAGTAGGTCTCGCGGGAGGCGTCGAGCGCTTCGCCCAGCGTCGCGATGCCCCGCTCGCGCAGCAGCCCGACCAGGCGCAGAAACGCCTCCCCGGTGAGCAACGCATCGCCGAGCGCCGTGTGCCGCCCGATGACCGGTACGCCCAGGCGCTCGGCGATGGCCTCCAGCCGATGGTCCGCCAGCGCCGGCTGCGCGACCGCCGACAGCAGCAGCGTGTCGAGCACCGGCTGCGCGAAGCGCACGCGCGTCGATTCTTCCTTCAGCTCGAGGAAGCGCATGTCGAAGGCGGCGTTGTGCGCTACCAGCACCGTGTCTTCGCAGAACTTGTGGAAAGCCGGCAGCACCTCCTCGATCCTCGGCTGGCCGGCGAGCATGGCGGCGTCGATGCCGTGCACCTTGGCGGAGTCGGGATTGAGCGGACGCCGCGGGTCGACCATCTTCTCGAAGATCTCGGACTTGAGCAGGCGCCCGTTGACGATGCGCACCGCACCGATGCTGATGATCTCGTCCCCCGCCGAAGGCGCCAGCCCGGTGGTTTCCATGTCGAACGCGGTGTAGGAGAGGTCGGCCAGCGCGCGCGCTCTCAGGTCCTGCGAGGCACCGCCGTGCGCGAACAGGTCGAAATCGTAGAACTCCGGGCGGCTCTCGATCACCGCACCCACGCGGGTGGCCGCGGTCACCGGCTCGCCCGCCGGCAGGAGAAACCGGAAGCAGGCGTCGCGCTCTCCGGCGAGGCCGTGGCGCTGCAGCCACAGCTCGCCGCCGTGGCGCTCGATCACGTCGCGCAGCGTGAGCGGTGACTCCTGCGCGCCGATACGCAGCGGCTCCCCCTCCCACTGCGCCAGCGCGTCGTGGCCGACGATGGCGCCACGCCACCCCAGGTCGAGCTCGAGAAAGCGCTCCGCGCGCCGCGCGCCCAGGCGCACCCGGCGCACGCCGTAGTCCTCCTTCAGCCGCGCCGCCAGGAAGCACAGGGCCTGCACGAGGGTGAAGCTGTCCACGCTCAACCACAGCGATTCCGCGACCGGATCGAGATCCACAGCGACCTCCGCGAGCGCCCGCACGCGCCCCTCGGCGACGCGCAGCAGATCCAGCGCGCGCATGTCCTCGAGCGTCAGGCTCGCCTTGAGGGCCTCGCTGTAGGTCTGCAGCGCGCCGTGGATCGACTGCGACAGCGCCTGCGATTCGCCGGCGATGATCTCGACGAACTGGCGCAGCCGCCCGGCCTCCATGTCCGGATAGCCCGCGAGATTCTCGGCGGCCGCCCGGATGTTGGCGACCGGTGCGCGCGCGCGCGTGGCAATCGACTGCAGCACGGAGAGGCGCTGCGCCTCGCGCTCGAGCAGCCCGGTCACGTCAGCCAGGGTGAATACGATCCCCGCCAGCTCGGCGCGTGCGCCCCGGTAGGGCGCCGCCTCGAACTTCACCAGCCGTCCTCGGCCCGCAGGCGCGACGAAGCGTGTGCGCGGCGCGGCCTCGCCGCGCGCGCGCGCCTGCTCGAGCTTCTCGATCGCGTGCACGACCTGATTGCGCTCGATCAGCGAGAAGATCGACCGGCCCAGCCCGACCGGCGCGGGCGCGGCGGTGTCCCCCCGCTCGGAAAGCAGCGCGCGCGCCTGCTCGTTGTACAGCAGGATCCGCCCTTCCGCGTTGCACACCAGCACGCCCTCGACCAGCTCCGACATCAGGGCCGCGAGCCGGTTGCGCTCTTCCTCGAGGTGCGCGAGCGACTCGCGCACGCGGCCGTCGGATGCGTCCCGCAGCCGGTGCGCCTCCGCCGCCAAGCGCTCGATCTCGCCCGCCAGCTGCACGAGCTCCGCCGCGCCCGCGATCACGATCGGCGCGGCGCCCGGCGCCGCGCGCGCGCTGCGCGTGAGGTCGGCGAGCCCCGCGGCCGCCTCCACGTACGCGCCGAACAGCCAGCGCACCGCCCCGGCGGCGAGGGCGAGCAGCGCCATCGCACCGAGGACCAGCAGGGGCATGCGCTCCTGCAGGACGCGCAACACCACCTCCTGATCGGCAGGGGCCAGCACCGCCACCACCGCCAGCCCGGTCGCCACCGGCACGGCGATCCCGGCAAGGAACAGTACCGCCACCCAGAGTGCGAATTTGCCCCTGGCCGTCACGTCTGCGGCGACAGCAGCCCGCCGATGGTCGCCACCAGCTCGGCGCTGGAGAAGGGCTTGGTCACATACAGGTCCGCGCCGAGCGACATGCCCTTTTCCACTTCCACCTCGCGGCCCCGCGCCGAGAGCATCACGATCTTGATGGCCCGCCACTTCGGCTGCGCGCGCATGCGCTGGCACACCTCGTAGCCGCTCACCTTCGGCACCATGACGTCGAGCAGGACCAGGTCCGGCGCGAACTCATCCAGCCGCGCGAGCGCCTCCTCGCCGTTGGCCGCCACCTGCACCTGGTAGCCATTCTTCTCCAGCAGGAACTCGAGCGCCGCCACGATGTTGGGCTCGTCGTCGACGATCAGCACCCTCTTGCTCATTTCCGTCCTTGTCACGCCGCGCGCGCCGCGGGCAGCACCCGACGCGCCGGGGGTACCGGCAGGGTAAACGAAAAGCACGCACCCGCCCCGACGCGGCTCTCGACCCACAGCCTGCCGCCCAGGCGCTCCACGATCTGGCGGCAGATGTGCAGCCCCAGACCCGTGCCCTGCGGCTTGTCGGTAAGCGCGTCGCCGACCTGCCGGAACTTCTCGAAGATGATCTTCTGGTCCGCGGCGCCTATGCCGGGGCCGTTGTCCTGCACGCGGACGCGCACCGCGCCGTCTTCCTCGTCCAGCGAGACCTCGACGCGCCCCCGGCCCGGCTCGCAGAACTTCGCCGCGTTGGACAGCAGGTTCAGCAGGACCTGCTTGACCCGGTCCGGGTCGGCCTGCACCGGCGACACCACGCCCGGCATGCGCAGCTCGAGGCGCACCGAGCGCTCGCGGAACACCTCGCTCATCGCCGTGACGGTCTCGGCGACGATCTCGCGCATGTCGACCGAGGTCGCGTGCCAATCGGCCGTGCCCGACTCGAGCTTCGCCAGGTCGAGCACCTGGTTGATGAGGCGTGTCAGGCGCTCGGTTTCCTTGGCGATGATGTCGAGGAACTTGGTGCGCTGCGGGAGCGCGAGCTTCGGGTCGTCGCGCAGGATCTCGGAGAACGCGCGGATCGAGGTGAGCGGCGTGCGCAGCTCGTGGGTGACGGTGGAGATGAAGTCGTCCTTCAGGCGGTCGAGCTCCTGCAGCCGCTCGTTCGCGGTGCGCAGCTCCGCCGTGGCGGCCTCGAGCTCGCGCGACTTGCGCTCGAGCTGCCGGCTGTAGACCACGACCTGCGAGGCTTCATCGAGGATCGCGCGAACCTCGTCCAGGGTCAGCGCCTCCTCCTTGACCACCGAGGCCACCATGATGTGCGCCGACGCCGCGCCGATCACCCCGGCCAGCTCGGTCTCGACGAAGTACACCAGGTCCGCGTCCCCCTCGGGGCCGAGCGCCGCCCGCGCCACGCCGCGCCGGCGCGCGTACTCCTCGAATGCCTCGTGCGCCGCGGTCGCACCGACGAAGCGCGCCAGCAGGTTGTGCAGATCGGCCGCCGGGGCCGTGCCGCGCCAGAAGCCCGCGGCGCCGACCAGCGCCGGTCGCGTGAACACGTCGACGAACATGCTCGCCTGGCGCAGCTCCTCCGCGCCGGGCGCGCGCATCAGCGACACGCCGACGTAGGCGCCGATGTTGGCCGCCATGCTCCAGATCATGGCATGCGTGATCTGGTCCAGCCCGCCCAGGCCGAACAGTGCGAGCGGCCTGAGCAGCTCGATGCCCCAGGGCCCCGCCTCGAGAAAGCCGATCGGCAGCCAGCCGGAGCGCGCGAACGCGGGCAGCAGCAGCGTGTAGAACCATACTGCGAAGCCCGCGCCGAGCCCGGCCAGGGCGCCGAGGCGCGTGCCGCCCTTCCAGAAGATGCCGCCGAGCGCCGCCGGCGCGAACTGCGCCACCGCGGCGAACGAGATCAAGCCGATCGCCACCAGCGCGTAGGCCTCGCCGGCCAGCCGGAAGTAGAGGAAACCGAGCAGCAGCACGGCGACGATGGCGCCGCGCCGAATGCCCAGCAGCAGGCCGCTGAGGTCCGGCCGCTCGGTCAGGCGCAGTGCGCGCATGCGCAGCAGGACCGGCATCACCAGGTCGTTGCACACCATGGTCGAGAGAGCGATGGTCTCGACGATCACCATGCCGGTGGCCGCCGACAGCCCGCCGATGAAGACCACCAGGGCGAGCAGCTCCCGCCGCTCCACCATCGGCAGCGTGAGCACGAAGGAGTCGGCATCCACGCCCCCGCCGGAGAAGTGCAGCAGGCCGCCGAAGGCGATCGGCAGGACGAACACGTTGATGGCCAGCATGTACAGCGGGAACAGCCAGATCGCCTTGTTGAGATGCTGTTCGTTCTTGTTCTCGATCACCGTCACCTGGAACTGGCGCGGCAGGAACATGATCGCCAGCATCGACAAGATCGTCAGCCAGACCCAGCTCGAGTAGCTGCCGGACACGGCGTCGAAAGGCGTGAGCAGGGCGGCGATCTTGGGCTGCGCGGCCGCGCGCGCGAACAGGTCGCCGAAGCCGTGGTAGATGCCCCAGGTGACCCAGGCGCCAACGGCGATGAACGCCACCAGCTTGACCAGCGACTCGAAGGCGATTGCCGCCACCATGCCCTCGTGGTGCTCCGAGGTATCCAGGTGGCGCGTGCCGAACAGGATGGTGAATGCCGCCAGGAACAGCGCCACGAACAGCGCCGTGTCCTGCAGCACGGGCACCTCGCCGACATTGGCGGGCATGACGATGTCCGGATAGCGCAGCACGACCGAAAAAGTGTTCGAGATCGCCTTCAGCTGCAACGAGATGTAGGGCACGATGCCGATCACCGCGATCACGGTCACCACGCCGGCGAGCAGCGCGCTCTTGCCGTAGCGCGAGGAAATGAAGTCCGCGAGCGAGGTAATGCGGTTCTGCTTGCTGATGCGCAGGATCTTGCGCATCACGACCCACCACAAGGCGATCATGAGCGTCGGGCCGATGTAGATGGGCAGGAAGCCCACGCCGTTCTCCGCCGCGCGCCCCACGCTGCCGTAGAACGTCCAGGCCGTCGCATAGACCGCGAGCGAAAGGCTGTAGACGTAGGGGCTGTCGATCAGCGAGCGGCCGGCGTCGGCGCGCCGGTCCGCATAGTAGGCGATCGCGAACAGCAGTCCGATGTAGGCGAACGAAGCGAGGACGACGACCCAACCCTGCAGCATGTCGCGCCTTTCGCGCCGCGCGCTAGCCGCGACGCTCGATCACCAGCGCCATGAGGCCGATCAGCGCCCCCCAGGCGACGAAGAAATATACGTACAGCACCGGTATGCCGAACAGCATGCGCGGCACGTTGAACACGGCGAGCAGCGGGTAATTGAATAGCAGCAGCCCGAGCAGGCACAAGGCCACCAGTCGCTGGCCACGGACGTCGTACTCACTCACCTCGCCCCCTCCTTCGGGCACCGCCCGCGGGCAGCGCCCCCTCGGCTACTGCCTCTGCGCGAGCTGCTCCAGGATCGCCGGATTCTCCAGCGTCGACACATCCTGAGTGATCGCTTCGCCCCGGGCGATCGCCCGCAGCAGGCGCCGCATGATTTTGCCCGAGCGGGTCTTGGGCAGGTTGTCGCCGAAGCGGATGTCCTTGGGCTTGGCGATCGGCCCGATCTCCTTGCCGACCCAGTCGCGCAGCTCCTGCGCCATCTTCTTCGCCGCCTCGCCGGTCGGACGCGCGCCCTTCAGCACCACGAAGGCCACGATCGCCTCGCCGGTCAGGTCGTCGGGGCGCCCCACCACCGCCGCCTCGGCCACCAGCTTCGAGTTCGCCACCAGGGCCGACTCGACTTCCATGGTTCCCAGGCGATGACCCGAGACGTTCAGCACATCGTCGATGCGCCCGACGATGCGGAAGTACCCTTCGCTGTCCATGCTCGCGCCGTCGCCGGCAAGGTAGAGCTTGCCCTTGAAGTCCTCGGGCCAGTAGGTCTTCCTGTAGCGCTCCGCATCGCCCCAGATGGTGCGCAGCATCGACGGCCACGGCCGCCGGATCACGAGGATGCCGCCCTTGCCCCGCCCCACGGAATTCCCGGTCTCGTCGACGATGTCGGCGAAGATGCCGGGCAGCGGCAGGGTTGCCGAGCCCGGCTTGGTCGGCGTCGCGCCCGGCAACGGCGTGATCAGGTGGCCGCCCGTTTCCGTCTGCCACCAGGTGTCGACGATCGGGCAGCGGCCGCCGCCCACCGTCTCGTGGTACCACATCCACGCTTCGGGGTTGATCGGCTCCCCGACCGTGCCGAGGATGCGCAGCGACTTGAGGTCGTACTTCTTCGGCAGGTCGCCGCCCGCCTTGATGAGGGACCGGATCGCCGTGGGCGCCGTGTAGAACACGTTCACCTTGTGGTCCTGGATGATCTTCCAGAACCGCCCCGCGTCCGGATAGGTCGGCACACCCTCGAACACCACCTCGGTGGTGCCGACAGCGAGCGGGCCATAGGTGATGTAGCTGTGCCCGGTCACCCAGCCCACGTCGGCCGTGCACCAGAAGACGTCGCTCGGCTTGTTGTCGAACGTCCACTTCATGGTGAGCGCGCACCACAGGAGATACCCGCCCGTCGAATGCTGGATGCCCTTGGGCTTGCCGGTGGAGCCCGAGGTGTACAGGATGAAGAGCGGATGCTCGGCATTGACCCAGGTCGGCTCGCAGGTGTCGGGCTGGCCCTTCACCACGTCCTCCCACCACTTGTCGCGCGGCGCCTGCATCGCCACCTTGCTCCCGGTGCGCTTGTAGACGATGACGCTGCGCACCTTTTCGCAGCCGCCCATCGCGAACGCCTCGTCGACCACGGGCTTGAGCGGGATTTCCTTGCCGCCGCGGAACTGGCCGTCCGCCGTGATGACCTCGGTCGCGCCCGCGTCGACGATGCGCTCCTGCAACGATTTGGCCGAGAAGCCGCCGAACACCACCGAGTGCGTGGCGCCGATCCGTGCGCAGGCCTGCATCGCCACGACCGCCTGGATCGACATCGGCATGTAGATCAGCACGCGGTCGCCGGTCTGGACGCCGTGCGCCTTGAGCGCGTTGGCCAGCTTGCAGACCTCGTGGTACAGCGCCTTGTAGGTGATCTTCGTGACCTTGCCGTCGTCGGCCTCGAAGATGATCGCGACCTTGTCGGGCTGCGTCTTGAGGTGCCGGTCGAGGCAGTTGTAGGAGGCGTTCAGCTCGCCGTCGTGGAACCAGCGGTAGAAAGGCGCCTTCGACTCGTCCAGCACCCGGGTGAACGGCTTGTGCCACAGCAGGTGCTCCTTCGCGAGCCGGCCCCAGAAGCCCTCGAAGTCCTTCTCCGCCTCGGCGTACAGCTTGCGGTACGCCTCCATGCCGGGAATGTTGGCCTGCTTGACGAATTCCGGCGACGGCGGGAAGACCCTCGATTCCTGCAGCACCGACTCGATGGTGGACGACATGCCTCTCCTCCTCAGGAACGAATGCCGAATTGAATCAAGCGTATGCTAGATTACGCGCCTTCCGCAACCCTCTCGACGCCGCGATGAAGAACTCGCCGGACGGGCGCGAAATACCTTCGGAGGCCGCATGACCCCGATCCGGAAGGAAGACCTGGTGCAGAGCATCGCCGATGCGCTGCAATTCATCTCGTACTACCACCCGGCGGACTATCTGCGCGCGCTGGGTCGCGCCTACGAGCGCGAGCAGTCGGGGGCCGCGAAGGATGCGATCGCCCAGATCCTGACCAACTCCCGGATGTGCGCCGAAGGGCATCGGCCGATCTGCCAGGACACCGGCATCGTCAACGTCTTCCTCAAGGTGGGCATGGACGTGCGCCTCGAAGGCTTCACGGGCTCGCTCGCCGACGCCGTCAACGAGGGCGTGCGCCGCGGCTACACGAACCCGGACAACGTGCTGCGCGCCTCCGTGCTCGAGGATCCGCAGTTCGCCCGCCGCAACACGAAGGACAACACCCCCGCGGTCGTGCACGTGGAGATGGTTCCCGGCGCCAAGGTCGGGGTGGACGTCGCGGCCAAAGGCGGCGGCTCGGAGGCCAAGGCCAAGTTCGCGATGCTCAACCCCTCGGACAGCGTGGTCGACTGGGTGCTGAAGACCGTGCCCACCATGGGCGCGGGCTGGTGCCCGCCTGGCATGCTCGGCATCGGCATCGGCGGCACCGCCGAGAAGGCGATGGTCATGGCGAAGGAATCGCTCATGGAGCCGATCGACATGGCCGAGCTGAAGGCGCGCGGCCCGAAGGACAAGTACGAAGAACTGCGCATCGAACTCTACGACAAGGTGAACGCGCTCGGCATCGGCGCGCAGGGCCTCGGCGGCCTGTCCACCGTGCTCGACGTGAAGATCGCCCAGTACCCCACGCACGCCGCCAACAAGCCGATCGCCATGATCCCGAACTGCGCGGCCACCCGGCACGCACACTTCGTGCTCGACGGCTCGGGGCCCGCGGAGTTCACGGCGCCGTCGCTCGAGGACTGGCCCAAGGTGGCCTGGTCGCCGTCCAAGGGCGCGAAGCGCGTCGACCTGGACAAGCTCGACGCCGCCGGGGTGGCGACCTGGAAGCCGGGCGAAACGCTGCTCCTCTCCGGCAAGCTGCTCACGGGACGCGACGCGGCCCACAAGCGCATCCAGGACATGCTCGCGAAGGGCGAGAAGCTGCCGGTGGACTTCACCAACCGGGTCATCTACTACGTCGGGCCGGTCGATCCCGTGCGCGACGAGGTCGTCGGCCCGGCAGGCCCGACCACGGCCACGCGCATGGACAAGTTCGTCGACATGATGCTGGGCCAGACCGGCCTCGTCGCCATGGTCGGCAAGGGCGAGCGCGGCCCGGTCGCCATCGAGGCGATCCGCAAGCACAAGGCCGCCTCCCTCATCGCGGTCGGCGGCGCCGCCTACCTCGTCGCGAAGGCGATCCGCAAGTCGAAGGTTCTGGCCTTCGAGGATCTGGGCATGGAAGCGATCTACGAGTTCGAAGTGAAGGACATGCCCGTCACCGTGGCCGTCGACAGCAAGGGCGTATCGGTCCACCAGTCCGGTCCCGAGGCCTGGCAGAAGAAGATCGTCGAGCTGAAGATCCCGGTGAACGCCGCCTGATGCCCGGGACCCGCTGGACCGCCGTCTGGGCGGTCTATGCCGGCGGGCTGGTCTGCGGGGCCTACATCGGCAAGGTTCCGCCCGCGCTTCCCCTTCAGCGCGAGGCGCTCGGCCTCACGCTGGTCGAGTCGGGGTTCATCGCCACCACGTTCAACGTGATCGGGATGCTGGTCGGGATGTTCGTCGGCGTGCTGTGCGACCGGTACGGACACAAGCGGCTCGGCCTCGCGGGCGTGGCGATCCTGTGCGCGTCCGGCCTGCTGGGCGCCGGCGCCTGGAGCTTTGCCTCCCTGCTCGCCTCCCGCTTCTTCGAGGGCGTCGGCTTCCTCCTCTACGCGGTCGCCGGGTCGGCGCTCATGGCCGCCGCCGTGGACGAACCGCGCGCCCGCTCGCGCGTCATGGGGCTGTGGAGCTCGTACATGCCGGCGGGCGGCAGCGCGGCGATCCTGGTCGCCCCGCCCATCCTCGCGGCCTGGGGCTGGCGGGGATTGTGGGCCGCGACCGCCGTGGCCGCCGCCGCGGCCTTGGTGTTCATCGCGCGCTGCGCGCCGACGACGCGGTACGGCGGCGTCGGCTCCCTGAAGCTCGCGCTCGAGTCGCTCGCGCAACCGGCCAGCATTGCCCTCGCGCTGCTGTTCGCCTTCTATGTGGCGCAATGGACCTCGGTGATGATCTGGCTGCCGACCTTCCTCACGGGGGAGCGCGGCGCGACGCCCGCGCTCGCCGCCTTTCTTACGGCGCTGATGGTGCTCGTCAACGTCCCGGGCAACCTCGGCGGCGGGTGGCTGCTGTCGCGCGGCGTGCGCCGCGGCCGCCTCATCCTCGCCGCGAGCGCGGTCATGGTCGTCACCGACGTCGCCATGCTGAGCGACGCGCTCCCGGACGCCCTGCGCTTCGCCGCCTGCCTCCTGTTCTCTTTCTGCGTCGGCGTCATTCCGGCCTGCATCTTCTCCGGCGTGGTGGTGCACGCAAAGACCCCGCAGCACGTCGGCACCACCAACGGCATGGTGATGCAGACGTCCCAGGCGGGCCAGTTCTTCGGACCCGTGGCGCTCGCCTGGCTCGCCACGCACTTCGGCGGCTGGGGCGCGTCGCTCTGGGGGATGCTCGCCTTCGCCGCCGGCGCGGCGGCGTGCGGATACGCGGTCCTGCGCATCGAGGCACGCTAGAATTCCCGCCTGACCGGAGGATCCCATGCGCCAAGTCCAGATCTGCGAAGTCGGCCCGCGCGACGGGCTGCAGAACGCCAAGCAGCTGATGCCCACCGAGACCAAGAAGGCCTGGATCAGCGCGCTCGCCGCGGCCGGGCTGGACGAGATCGAGGTCGGCTCCTTCGTCCCGCCCAAGCTCATCCCGGCGATGGCCGACACCGGCGAGATCGTGAAGCACGCGCTGTCGATCCCCGGGCTCAAGGTCGTGGCCCTCGCCCCCAACGTGAAGGGATTCGAGCGCGCGCGCGAGGCCGGCGCCCACAAGATCACCTTCCCGGTGTCCGCTTCGCACCAGCACAGCGTCTCCAACGTTCGCATGACGCCCGA
Organism: Burkholderiales bacterium; assembly: GCA_036274335.1. GTDB lineage: Bacteria > Pseudomonadota > Gammaproteobacteria > Burkholderiales > SG8-39 > JAABQT01. Next base: position 20,694 of record DASUFW010000211.1, read on the forward strand.
CCAGATGGTCGAGGAGGTGCGCAAGGCCGCGCAGCTGCGCGGCAAGCACGGACCGGAAATCGAGGGTGCGGTCTCCACGGCCTTCGGCTGCACGATGCAGGGCAGCGTCCCCGAGGACGAGGTCGTGCGGATTGCCGTGGCGCTGGCGGAGTTCTGCGACTGCGTCGCCCTCGCCGACACGGTCGGCTACGCGAACCCGGCGCAGGTGAAGCGCGTGTTCCGGCGCGTCAAGCAGGAGATCGGCGACAAGCTCGAAGGCGCCCACTTCCACAACACGCGCGGCCTGGGGCTGGCCAACGCGCTCGCCGCGTGGGAGGAAGGCGTGCGCGCCTTCGATTCCTCCATGGGCGGCCTCGGCGGCTGCCCGTTCGCGCCGGGCGCCAGCGGCAACGTGATCACCGAGGACCTGGTGTTCATGTTCGACAGCATGGGCGTGCAGACCGGGATCGACTTCGCCCGGCTGCTCGAGGCGCGCAAGATCATGCACGCGGGAGTGCCCGACGAGCCGCTCTACGGGCACATGGCGCTGGCCGGCCTTCCCAAAGGGTTCCGTGCTGCCGCTTGAAGGGCTGCGCGTCGTCGAGTTCGCGCACATGGTGATGGGCCCGAGCTGCGGGCTGGTGCTCGCGGACCTGGGCGCGGAAGTGATCAAGGTCGAGCCGCTGGAAGGCGACAACACGCGCCGCCTGATGGGCGCCGGCGCGGGCTTCTATCCGATGTTCAACCGCAACAAGAAGAGCCTCGCGCTCGACCTGAAGCGTCCCGAGGGCCGCGAGGTCGCGCTGAAGCTCCTCGACACGGCGGACGCCATGACCGAGAACTTCCGGCCCGGCGCCTTGGAGAAGATGGGCTTCGGCTACGACGACCTGCGCAAGCGCAATCCGCGCCTCGTCTACTGCACGATGAAGGGGTTCCTCTCCGGACCCTACGAGCACCGCCCGGCGCTCGACGAGGTGGTGCAGATGATGGGCGGGCTCGCCTACATGACCGGGCTCCCCGACCGCCCCTTGCGCGTCGGCTCGTCGGTCAACGACATCATGGGCGGGATGTTTGCCGCGATCGGCATCCTCGCCGCGCTGCGCGAGCGCGAGAAGACCGGCGAGGGGCAGCTGGTGCGCAGCGCGCTCTACGAGAACACCGCCTTCCTCGTCGCGCAACACGTGGCCCAGCTCGCCATCACCGGCGAGGAGCCGCCGCCGATGGCGGTCAAGAAGCCGGCCTGGGGCGTGTACGACATCTTCCCGACGAAGGACGGGGATCGTCTCTTCGTCGGCGTGGTCACCGACACGCAGTGGGAGGTGTTCTGCCGCGAGTTCGGCGCCGCGGCGCTCGCCGCGGACGGGCGTCTGAAGACCAATGGCCTGCGGGTCAAGGCGCGTGAATGGCTGCTGCCGGCGCTCGAGGAGGTCTTCCGGCGGCACACGAAGGCCGAGCTCGAAGCGAAGCTCGAGGCGATCGGCCTCCCCTACGCCCCGATCGCGCGGCCGCGCGACCTGGTCGAGGATCCGCACCTGAACGCCGGGGGGATGGTGCAGACCCACGATCCGCGCGGCTTCGACTTCAAGGTGCCCGGCCTGCCGCTCGAGCTGGGCGGGCAGCGCCTGCCCTTGCGCGCGCAGCCGCCG
>DASUFW010000212.1:0-1954 GCA_036274335.1 Burkholderiales bacterium
GACCCCGCGACGCGCGAGGCTGCCGAGGCGCCGCGGCCGCGGGTGGACGAGCGCTTCTTCGCCGAGATGCATCGGATCTCCCCCATGGTGCATCACCATAGCCCCCACGCCACTGCTCGCTTCCGCGGCGCCATGGATCGCGTGCGGCGGCTGGTCGCCTGAGCACGCTCGCCGAGATCCTGCTCTACACGGCCGCGGCCTCGGCCTGCATCCCGCTGGGCGGCCTGCTCGGCCGCATCGAGCGCCTGCGCCCGGCGTGGATGGAGAACGAGCTGCGCCATTTCGTCATCGCCTTCGGCGGCGGGGTGCTGCTCGCCGCGGTCGCGCTCGTCTTGCTGCCCGAGGGCATCGAGTACCTGCGCGCGCCCGCGGCGGTGCTCGCCTGCTTCCTCGCGGGCGGACTCGCCTTCCTGTGGCTCGAGCGGCGCCTGGCCGCGCACCGGCAGGATTCGCCGCAGCTGCTCGCCATGCTGCTCGACTACGTGCCCGAGTCCCTCGCGCTCGGCGGCGCGTTCGCCGCGGGCTCGGACGCGGCGCCGCTGCTCGCCGTGCTGGTCGGCGTGCAGAACCTCCCCGAGGGTTTCAACGCCTACCGCGAGCGCCTCGCCGCTCCCGGGGCGAACCCCCGGCGCGTGCTCGCGCTGATGTGCCTGCTGGTGCCGATCGGGCCGCTGCTCGCGGCGGCGGGCTGGCTGTTCCTCGCCGACCGGCTGGAAGCCGTCGGCGCCGTCATGCTGTTCGCCTCGGGCGGCATCCTGTACCTCATCTTCCAGGACATCGCGCCGCAGGCCCGGCTGCGCAACCACTGGTTCCCGCCGCTCGGCGCGGTGTCGGGCTTCGCGCTCGGGCTGCTCGGCGTGCTCTGGATCGGCGCATGAAGGCCGGGAGGTTCCTGCTCCTCGCCGCCACGCACGCGGCCGCGCTGGGCGCCGGCTTCGCACTGGGCATCTACCTCCTGCCGATCCTCACCGCGCCCGAGGCGCCCACCGCCGGCGCCGTGTCGGCCGCTGCCGGCGGCGCGCAGTGGAAGGGCGAGTTCCGGCGCGACCTCAAGGACAGCGACTTCCTGCACTGGGGCGAGGGCAGCGTCACGGTGGGGCGGCGGGCCGTGGCGCTCATGGGCCGGGTCGCGCCCGGCCCCGACTACAAGCTGTACCTGTCGCCCGAGTTCGTGGAGACCGAGGCGGACTTCCGGCGCCTGAAGCCGCGCATGGCGCGCGTCGGCGACGTGCGCACCTTCGAGAACTTCATCGTGCCGGTCCCCGAGGGGATCGATCCCGGGGCCTACACCACGGTCATCGTGTGGTGCGAGTCCTTCGGGCAGTTCATCACCGCGGCGCGCTACCGGTAGAACACGTGCCGCCCGATGCGGGCGACGCGCGTCTGCGTCCTCGCCCAGCTCGGCCGGATCGAGTCCGAGTGGTAGAAGGTCGCGCCCTCGGCGCGCGGCGCGGCGCGCCCGTGGTACACGTCGGCAGCGACTTTCTGCGCGAGCGCCCAGGCCTCGCCCTCGGGCTCGGGCACCGAGTAGAACTCGGTCCACGAGAACGCGGCCACGTAGCGCCCGCGCAGCTCGTCCCAGCGCTGCTCATGCACGACCGCGCACACCGAATCCGGGTAGCGCGACGAAGCGAGCCGGTTCATGGTCACCTCGGCCACCGCGTACTGGCCTGCCAGCGACTCGCCGCGCGCTTCGTAATAGACGTTGCGTGCCAGGCAGTCGAGGCTGCGGACGTGGAAGTCGCGCGTCTGCGCCGCCGCGTCCTGGCGCTGAGCCTGGACGGTGACGAACCCGAAGACGAGCGCGCCGACCACGACGAAGAAATAGCCGACGAAAGCGATATTCCAGAGCATCTCGCGACTCTGCCCGATGCCCGGCCACGGCCGAAGGTCAAAATTCCGCCGCTTCGACCCCGAAGACCTTCTTTTTCAGTTCGCTGAGCTGATCGCGAAC
>DASUFW010000213.1:0-1122 GCA_036274335.1 Burkholderiales bacterium
CATCGCTCATTACTCATCACTCCCCCGAGCCAACGCTTCGGTATCCGGCGTGAGCCCCACTACATTGTCGGCGCGGGTTCACATTCGACCAGTAAGCTGTTACGCACTCTTTCAATGGTGGCTGCTTCTAAGCCAACATCCTGGTTGTCTACGTGCGCCCACATCCTTTCACACTTAGCCGGATTTGGGGACCTTAGCGGTTGGTCTGGGCTGTTTCCCTTTTGACGACGAAGCTTATCCCCCGCCGTCTCACTCCCTGGCTTCACGTCACAGGCATTCGGAGTTTGGTTGAGCTTGGTAACCGTTGTTGGGCCCCGCACCCATCCAGTGCTCTACCCCCTGGACGAAACGCCAAAGGCTGTACCTAAATACATTTCGGGGAGAACCAGCTATCTCCGAGTTCGATTGGCATTTCACCGCTACCCACAGGTCATCCCCTAGCTTTTCAACGCTAGTGAGTTCGGTCCTCCACGGGACATTACTCCCGCTTCAACCTGCCCATGGGTAGGTCACTCGGTTTCGGGTCTACCCGCTGCGACTATGGCGCCCTGTTCGGACTCGCTTTCGCTACGGCTGCGTCCTTCGCGGACTTAACCTTGCCACAGACCGGGTAACTCGCCGGCTCATTCTTCAAAAGGCACGCCATCAGGCTACCCGCCCGCCGAAGCGAACGGACAACACCCTCTGACTGCTTGTAAGCACGCGGTTTCAGGTACTGTTTCACTCCCCTCCCGGGGTGCTTTTCACCTTTCCCTCACGGTACTGGTTCACTATCGGTCGCCAAGAGTATTTAGCCTTGGACGGTGGTCCGCCCGGGTTCCCACATGAAGAGACCTTCCACGTGGTACTCAGGGACACGTCACAGGAGTCGGATCGTTTTCGCGTACGGGGCTGTCACCCACTCCGGCAGGCCTTTCCAGGCCGCTTCTGCTAACGAACCGATTGGTAACTCCACGCGGGACCCGCAGCTCCCGCCGGACGGCCCTACAACACCGCGACTGCAACGGCTGCGACCTATCACGCAGCCACGGTTTGGGCTTCTCCGCTTTCGCTCGCCACTACTAACGGAATGTTCTCTGCTCCTCGAGGTACTTAGATGTTTCAGTTCCCTCGGTGTCCTCG
>DASUFW010000214.1:0-2503 GCA_036274335.1 Burkholderiales bacterium
CGCTACGTCACGCTCGGGTGGCACGTGCGCGCCGACGGCCGCAAGCTCTACACGGGCACGGCGCTGTACGACGAGGACGGCACGCCGGTCGCGGTCGGCACCGCGCTGTGGATCGTGGTGGTGCCCAAGGACTGACGCGTCCCCTACACGTCTAACGGCAGTCCGCGGCGAACGGCCGCCGCGCGTAGCTCCCGCCGCCGTCCGAAAGCGTCTCGAGGAACGCGACGAGGTCGCTGGATTCCCGGTCCGAGAGGTGCAGCGCCTTCAGGATCGCTTCGCCATCCGCGTGCAGCCGGTCCGGACTGACGGTCGAGTAATGGTCCACGACGTCGCGCAGCGTCGCGAGGCTGCCGTTGTGCATGTACGGCGCGGTCACCGCGAGGTTGCGCAGCGTCGGCGTGCGGAACTCGCCGAAGTTGCGGTGCTCGAGGCGCACGTGGATCGTGCCAACGGCGGTCGAGCGCTTCGGGTCGTCGTTCCAGGCGCCGAGCAGGTTGAACGGGCTCGCGCGCAGCTTCTCGATCCCGGCGTAGCGCCCGGGGTCGACGCGCCCGCGCCCGAGGAAGAACGGAATGCCCGAGTCGTGGAACTCGCCGTTGGTGAACGCGGGACCGAGGTGGCAGAGGTTGCAGCGCCCCTTGCCGATGAAGATCGCGAGCCCGCGCTTCGCGTCCTCCGGGTAGGCGGCGATGCCCGCCGCGTCGCCCTTCACCAGCGCGTCGCGGAACGCGTCGAACGGCGTGCGCGCCGAGAGCCGCGTCTCCTGGAACGCGGCGAGCGCCTTGGCGACGCCGACCAGCACGGCCTCGTCCGAAGAGGGCAGCTCGCCGAAGACCTTGCGGTAGCGGCACGCGAGGTCCGGATCGTCGCGCACCACCCGGGCGATCGCCTTCGCGCTCATGCCGAGCTCGCGGGGATCGAGCATCGGGCGGATGCTTTGCGCCCACAGGCTGTCGTTGGCGCCGTCCCAGCCGAACCAGTGCTGCAGGCGCACGTTGACGATGCTCGGCGCGTTTCGGTCGACGGGCTCGAGCCCGTGCGCGCGCGCCAGGCCGTCGGTCCAGTTGAGCTCCGGCACGTGGCAGCGCGCGCAGGAGTGCTGCCCGTCCGCGGACAGCCGCCGGTCGAAGAACAGCCGCTCGCCCAGCTCGATTGCCTGCGGGTAGCCGGAAGCCCGGTTGGAGGGATCGGGAACGAACGCGGGCGGCCAGGGACCGTGCGAGGCGATCGCGCGCACCTCCGCGTCCGTGAAGCCGAACGCCGCGCGCGCGAGCGCGGCGAGCACGAGCAGGAGCGCCGCGCGTCTCACTCGACGTGCAGGTCGTGCGTCGCGCGCTCCGTCTTGCCGCCCGAGCGCACCTCGAACAGGAACTGCCAGTCGCCGGGCATGTGGAACATCAGCCCTTCCGCACGGTAGCGGCCGTCGCCGAGCGGCACGACCGAGGGCTGGTAGTTCATGCCGTGCCGGTGCGCCGGCATCGAGGCATCCACGCGAACGGATTCCGGCGGCGGGCAGACGGCCAGGTCGAGCGTGAAGTGCCGGCCCACCTGGATGGGGGCTGCGCGATAGAGCACCGTGAAGCTGTCGGTCTTCAGCGACTGCGCGGGTCCGCCCGGCAGCTCGCAGGCCGGCGCGCCGGCCGAGGCGAGGAGCGCGGTGAGGAGCGGGAGAAGGATCTTCATGGCCGGGAGAACAAACGGCGCACGCCGTTATTCCGGCGCGTTACTTGCCGCCCGCGAACAGCGCCTCGCCGTTCTTCCAGGCGATCCGCTCGGCGACCTCCGGCGGCAGGTCGGCGAGCCAGCCGCGCGACCACTTCGCGTGCTCTTCCACGTAGTACCAGCGCTCCGGCGTGAAGGAGTCCGTGCCGACCATCAAGCGGTCCGGGTAGGCGAGGAACACCTTGCGCCAGGCCGGATCCACCTTGCCGCCCGAGGCGTGGTCGGTGCGGAACGCGAGGTCGCACCACAGGCCCGGGTGCTTCGCAAGCATCGCCGCCACCTCCTCCGGCCGCGCGAAGCCCGAATGCGCCCACAGGATACGCGCCTGCGGCCACTGCTTGAACAGCCGCTCCACCGCGTCCACGTCCGAGTGCGCGTGCAGGAAGAGGTTGCGCTGCTTCGCGAGCTCGACCATGCGCCGCGGCACCGGCAGGTCCGCATCCGCGCCGTAGAGGTGGAACTCGCCGATGCCTGTGTACTGGTACTTCTTCAGCCGCTCCTCGAGGTACCCAGGGACGCTCTCGTCGCGCACCCAGGTGCTGATCTCGCCGCGCGAGCGGTACGGCCGCAGCTCGGTGATCACGATCTCCGGCGCGAGCTGCTTCATCTTCTGCTGCCCGTCGTCGCCGGAGGAGGAGATCAGCGCGCGCTTGATGCCCGCCTTCTTCAGGATCGCTACCGCGTCCTGGGGCGGGAGCATGTCCCAGGCGTCGCTGCTGTAGTGCAGGTGGGCGTCGAAGATGGGGAGGTCGGCGGGGTGGGCGAGCGGGGTCCAGAGGAT
>DASUFW010000215.1:0-1508 GCA_036274335.1 Burkholderiales bacterium
GGCGCCTGGCGCTGGCTGCCCGCCTACGACATGGGGCTCGCGGTCGAGATGTCGGCCGCGGAGGCATACGCGCCCCTGGGCGTGCTGCGCACCGTGTTCGGCGTGGTGTTCGGCGCGCTGGTGGTCGCGGTGCTGGCCGCCTTTGGCGGCTGGTTCGCCGCGGCGCGCCTGAGGAGCCAAGCGGAGGAGCGCCGCGTCGGCGCGTACCTGCTCGGCGAGCGCATCGGCGAAGGCGGCGTGGGCAACGTCTACCTCGCGCGCCACGATCTCCTCAAGCGCCCCACCGCCGTGAAGCTGCTCAAGCCGACGCGCGCCACCGACGAGATGACCGCGCGCTTCGAGCGCGAGGCGCAGCTCGCGAGCCAGCTCTCGCATCCGAACATGGTCGAGATCTACGACTACGGCCGCGCCTCCGACGGCAGCCTCTACTACGCCATGGAGTACCTGGAAGGCGAGACCATCGGCCGGCTGGTGATGGAGGACGGCGCGCTGCCGGTGGCGCGCGCCGTGCACCTGCTGCGGCAGGTGTGCGCGGGCTTGTCGGAGGCGCACGGCAAGGGCATGGTCCACCGCGACGTCAGCCCGACCAACATCATGGTCTGCCACTACGGCGGCGAGTACGACTTCGCGAAGATCCTCGACTTCGGCCTGGTGAAGCACGTCGCCGCCGTGGAGCAGGAGACCATCACGCGGACCCTCCGGCTGCTCGGCACGCCGCTCTACATGGCGCCCGAGCGGCTGCGCGACCCCGCCGACGTCGACGCGCGAGCCGACATCTATGCGGTCGGCGCGGTCGCGTTCTTCGTGCTCACCGCACACCGCATGTTCGAGACGCTGGACGACCTCGCGCTGACCAGCCTCGTGCTGAACGAGGTGCCGCGGCGCGCCTCGTCGGTCGCGCCGCAGCCGCTGCCCGCCGCGCTGGACGGGCTGATCGCCGCGTGCCTGGAAAAGCGGCGCGAGGACCGGCCGCAGACGATCGGCGAATGCGGCGACGTGCTGGAGGCGCTCGCCGTGCGCCACCGCTGGACGCAGCGCGACGCGGAGGCCGCCTGGGCGGCGCATCGCACGCACGGGAACGCTGGCGCCCGGCCCGGCATCCAATGACCATGAGGAGTGCGCCCCGGCCCCTTGCCGACGCGGATCTGCTGGCTCGCGCCCGCGACGCGGACCCGCGCGCGCTCGAAGCGATCATGCGGCAGCACAATCGCGCGATGTACCGCACGGCACGCGCCATCCTGCGCGACGACGCCGAAGCCGAGGACGCGGTGCAGGAAGCCTACCTGCGCGCCTTTGCCGCGCTCGGCGAGTTCCGCGGCGAAGCGAAGCTCTCGACCTGGCTGGTGCGCATCGCCGCGAACGAGGCGCTGATGCGCCGGCGAAGCGCAGCGCGCAAGGCCGCGGTGGTGCCCCTGCGCGCCGAGGGCGAGCACGATTTCGAGGAACAAGCCATGTCCCAGGATCCCGGTCCCGAGCTGGACGCGCAGCGCGCCGAGATGCGGCGGCTG
>DASUFW010000216.1:0-1199 GCA_036274335.1 Burkholderiales bacterium
CGTCGGCTTCTTCATGAAGCGCTACGGCTTCTCGCCCGCCGCGCTGGTGCTCGCCCTGGTGCTCGGGCCCCTGGCCGAGCAGTCGCTGCGCCAGTCGCTCACCATTTCGAGCGGCTCGCTCTCGATCTTCACGTCGCGGCCGCTGTCGCTGTGGATCCTCGGCATCACCGTCGCGCTGCTGGCGGGCGGCGTGTGGCTGCGCGTGTCGCGCCGCTCCGCGCCGGCGGGCTGAGCGCTACTTCTTCAGCGGCTTGTACTTGATGCGGTGCGGGCGGGCCGCCTCCTCGCCCAGGCGCTTCTTCTTGTCCGCCTCGTACTCCTGGTAGTTGCCATCGAAGAACACCCACTGCGAATCGCCCTCGGCGGCGAGGATGTGCGTGGCGATGCGGTCGAGGAACCAGCGGTCGTGCGAGATGACCAGCACGCTGCCGGCGAACTCGAGCAGGGCCTCTTCCAGCGCGCGCAGCGTCTCGACGTCGAGGTCGTTGGAGGGCTCGTCGAGCAGCAGCACGTTGCCGCCCGAGACCAGCATCTTGGCGATGTGCAGCCGCCCGCGCTCGCCGCCCGAGAGCTGCCCGACAAGCTTCTGCTGGTCGGCGCCGCGGAAGTTGAAGCGCGCGAGGTAGGAGCGCGCCGGCATCGAGAACTTGCCGACCACGATGTCGTCCTGCCCGCCGGAGATGTCCTCGAACACGCTCTTGTCGCCCTGCAGCGCGTCGCGCGACTGGTCCACGTGCGCGAGCTTCACCGTCTTGCCGATCGTGACCTTGCCCGAATCGGGCTTCTCCTTGCCGGTGATCATGCGGAAGATCGTCGACTTGCCGGCGCCGTTGGGCCCGATGATGCCGACGATCGCTCCCGGCGGCACCTTGAAGGAGAGCTTGTCCACGAGCAGCCGGTCGCCGTAGCCCTTGGAGACGCCCTTGAACTCGATCACCTCGTTGCCCAGGCGCTCGGCGACCGGGATGAAGATCTCCTGGGTTTCGTTGCGCTGCTGGTGCTCGTACTGCGAGAGCTCTTCGAACCTCGCGAGGCGCGCCTTGGACTTCGCCTGCCGCCCCTTGGGGTTCTGCCGCACCCACTCGAGCTCCGCCTTCATGGACTTGATGCGCGCCGCCTCCTGCGAGGCTTCCACCTCGAGGCGCTTCTCCTTCTGCTCGAGCCACGAGGAGTAGTTGCCCTCCCAGGGAATGCCGCGC
>DASUFW010000217.1:0-4331 GCA_036274335.1 Burkholderiales bacterium
CAACGACCTCGCCAACTACACGATGGGCGAGAACCTGGGCGCGCACGACGTGTACGACGGCGGCGCCGGCACCGACACGCTGCAGATCAGCGTGACGACCGCGGAGCTCAACCTCGCGTCGGTGCAGGCGGACATCGCCGCCTTTCAGGCGTTCCTCGAGCGCCACGGCCACGGCGGCAAGACGTTCCATTTCCAGGCCTTCGACCTGGACGCGCGCGGCTTCGAGAAGCTCGAGATCTTCCTGATCAACACGCCGCCGGTGGCGGCCGGCGACAGCTACACGCTCGACGAGGACCACGTGCTGCTCGTCGCCGGGCCCGGCGTGCTCGCCAACGACACGGACATCGACGGCGATGCGCTCACGGCCGCGCTCGTCGACCTGCCCACGCACGGCACGGTGGCGCTGAACGCCGATGGCTCGTTCAGCTACACGCCGGACGAGAACTATTTCGGCGCGGACTCGTTCACGTACCGCGCCAACGACGGCGCCGCCGACTCCGGGCTCGCGACCGTCAGCCTGGTGGTGAACCCGGTCAACGACGCGCCGGTGGCGGTGGACGACAGCGCGCAGACCGACGAGGACCAGCCGGTCATCATCGGCGTGCTCTACAACGACCGCGACGTGGAGGGCGATCCCCTCGTCCCGTTGATCGAGACCGGTCCCGGGCACGGCAGCCTGACGGTGAACTCCGACGGCACGGTCACCTATACGCCGGATGCCGACTTCTTCGGCGAGGACTCGTTTACCTACCGCGCGAGCGACGGCACCGATCCCTCGGAGGTCCCCGGGGTGGTCACCGTGACGGTGATCCCGGTGAACGATCCGCCCAGCGCCACCGACGACAGCTACACCACCAACGAGGACACGCTGCTCACCGGCAACGTGCTCGACAACGACACCGACGTCGACGGCGACGAGCTGTCGGTCGCGGGGGCCGGCACGTTCACGACGGCGCGCGGCGCGACCGTGGTGCTCGGCGCCGACGGCAGCTTCAGCTATGACCCGCGCGGCTCGGCCGAGCTGCAGGCGCTCGCGGCGGGCGCGAGCGTCCTGGACACCTTCCAGTACACGGTCAGCGACGGCCTGCTGAGCGACACGGCGAACGTCAACATCACGGTGACCGGCCTCGCCGAGCCTGGGAGCGGCGGCGGAAGCGCCGGCGACGCCTCCTCGGGCAAGCTGCTGCCGAGCATCTCGCCGGAGACGCAGCTGGATTACTACGTGCGCTTTGGCACGACGGGCGATTGGCTGGCGCTGCAGGATCTGCAGCTGGGCTTCAGCAATAGCGGCAGCGCGCAGGTGGGCGGGGGCGGCGGCGCGGGCAAGGTGAGCGTGAGCGACCTGAGCTTCGTGCTGGGCTCGAGCAATGCGGTGGTCGAGCTGACCCAGGACCTGCTCGAGGGCCAGCACCTGAACCGGGTGGAGATCGAGGCCTACCAGGGCGGCGGCTTCAAGGGCCTGCTCGGGCAGCTGGTGGACCAGTACACGCTCGAAGAGGTGCTGGTGAGCTCGCTGCAGACCAGCGGCAGCCCGACCTCGACCACCGAGAGCCTGAGCCTGAACTTCGCCAAGATCAGCTACGGCCACATCGATTACGACAGCTCGGGCAAGGAGCTCTCCACGGACTCGGTGAGCTACGACGTGGCCGCGAACGAGTTCTCCGGCGGCGGGCCGTCGGTCTCGCCGGACGCCAAGCTGGACACCACGTCGCTGTCCACCGACGTGCAGCTGCACTACTACGTGAGCTTCGAGGGCGCGGGGGGCTGGCTGGAGCTGGAGAGCTTCCAGATGGGCATGTCGCAAAGCGGCTCCACCCATGTCGGTGGCGGCGGCGGCGCGGGCAAGGTCTCGGTCGCCGACGTGCAGCTCGCGCTGGGCGAAAGCAGCGCGATCCTGGACCTGCTCGAGGGCGTGGCCACGGGCAAGCACTTCGAGTTCTTCGAGGTCGAGGCTTACCTGGGCGGCGGCGGCTCCAAAGGCGGGCTGGGGTTCCTGGTCGACGAGTACCGCTTCGAGGACGTGCTGGTGAGCGGGCTGCAGAGCTCGGGCACCGAGCACGACGTGAGCCTGAACTTCGCCGCCTTCGAGCACACCCACACCGAGCAAACGTCCACCGGCACCAAGGGCGACATCGCCACGGTCGGCTGGGACATCGCGCAGGACGCGCTCCTGTAGATGCAGGACTGGGCCGACGGCTACGTCGTCGACGTCGGCTACACGCACAGCTACTTCCGCGAGCTGAGCCCGGCGCTGCTGCGCTTCGTGGCGCTGCTCGGCGGGCTGGACATCCCTAGGCCGGCGCGACACGTGTACCTGGAGCTCGGCTGCGGCAACGGCCTGTCGACGGCGCTGCACGCGGCTGCGGACCCGGACGGCGAGTACTACGGCGTCGACTTCAATCCCACGCACATCCAGCACGCGCGGCAGCTCGCGCAGGACGCGGGCGTCGGCAACGTGAAGTTCCTCGAGAAGAGCTTCGCCGAGCTGCTGGCGGAGCAGCTGCCGCCGGCCGATTTCGTGACCCTGCACGGCGTCTGGTCGTGGGTGGGCGAGGAGCAGCGCGGGCACCTGCTCGAGGTCATGCGCCGCATGCTGAAGCCGGGCGGCCTCGTCTACCTCAGCTACAACGCCCAGCCCGGCCTCGCCCAGGTCGCGCCGCTGCAGCGCCTGCTGGTCGAGGCCGCCGAGCTCGCCGCGGGCGAACGCCTCGACAAGGCCGCGCGCGCGCGGCAGTTCGCGCTCCAGCTGCAGAAGGCGGGCGCCCGCTACTTCGCGGTCAACCCGCTCGCCGCGGCGCGGCTCGCGGGCCTGGAGAAGCTCGACCCGCATTACGTCGTGCACGAGTACTTCAACGCGAACTGGCGGCCCGACTATCACGCGGACGTCGTGCAGGCGCTGGCCCCGGCCAAGCTCGCCTATGCGGGCTCGGCGACGCTGCTCGACAATTTCGACCAGTTCATGCTGGTGCCCGAGGCGGCAAAGCTCGTCGCCGGCATCCCCGACCGCGCGCTCGCCGAGACGATGAAGGACTTCGCGCGCAACCAGGGCTTCCGCCGCGACGTGTTCACGCGCGGCGCGCCGAAGGCCGCGCCGCCCCAGCTCGAAGCGGCGCTCGGGCGCTCGCGCTTCTCGCTCGCGCGCCCGCGCGCCGCCTGCCGGCTCACCGCGACCACGCCGGCGGGCGAAGCGAAGCTGGACGAGCGCGCCTACGCGCCGGTGCTCGAAGCGCTCGCGCGCGCGCCGCAGACTTTCGACGAGCTCGCCAGGGCGCCCGAGTGCGCCGCCCTCGACCGTCCTCACCTGCGCCAGGCGGTGTTCGGCATGGCCGCCTTCGGCAACATCGTCCCGGCGCTGGCGGCGGACGGCGACGATGCGCGCCGGGCGCGAACCGCGCGCTTCAACGATGCCGTGCTGCGCGCGCCCATGCCGGCGCGCGGCGACACCTTCCTCGCCTCGCCGGTGACCGGCATGGGAGCCGCGCTGACCCTCGTCGACCGGCTCTTTCTGGCCGGCCCGCGCGACGAGGCGCAGGCCGTCGCGCAAGCCTCCGCCTGGATCGGCGCGCACGGCGTTCGCATCCAGAAGTCCGGCCAGCCGCTCGAATCGCCCGCCGAGGTCGACACGCACCTGCGCGAGCGCGCGCGGCAGTTCTTCGCCGAGACCCTGCCCTACCTGCGCCTGCTGAAGATCGCCGGCTAGCCCTTCGGCGGCTTGACGATCTGCGTCTGCGTCACCAGCGCGACGAGCTTGCCCTCGGCCGAGCTGATGCGCGTCTGCCAGACCTGCGTGGTGCGGCCCTTGTGGATCGGCGTCGCCTCGCCCGTGACCGTCGAGCCCTCGGCGGCGCCGCTGATGAAGTTGGTCTTGGATTCGATCGTCGCGGTGGTCGATCCCGGCGGCATGGCCGCCACCGTGCCGATCGCGCCCAGCGTGTCGGCGAAGGCCATGATCGAGCCGCCGTGCAGGATCCCGCCGATCGTGCACAGGTCGGGCCGCACCTCGAGCGTGGCGCGCACGCGCTCGGGGCCGATCTCGAGCACCTGGATGCCCATCAGGTCCGGCAGCAGTCCCTTCCAGCGCTCCTGGAGCTTGTCGGCGAGGCTCATGGCGAAAATCCCGGGTCGATTGACGTAATCTTGCGGTGCCATGCGCGCACCGCGTCCAAAGTATCGCACGGCGGCCGCGATCGCCGCGGCGCTCCTCGCCGCCGCGTGCGCCACGCCGCCACCGCCTGCGCAGGAGCGCGGCCCGCTCGGCGTGATCGACAACGTGCTCAGCCACGAGGGGATCCTCCCGTCCGCGTCGCCGCACGTCACGGCGCTGCTCGCCG
>DASUFW010000218.1:0-8597 GCA_036274335.1 Burkholderiales bacterium
GCGCGTCGAGGCCGGATCCCACTCGACGTCGAGCCACTGCTCGGGCTCGTTCCGGCGCGAGCGCTCGATCGCCCGGCACTCGGCGGCGTGCACGACGAGGCCCTGGCCCTTCTTCATCGAGCCGACGATGTCGTCGCCGGGGATCGGCCGGCAGCAGGTCGCGAGCTGCACGGCCACGCCCTCGGTGCCGCGGATCACGACCTGCGCGGCCTTGCCCTTGGGCTCGGGAGGCACGTCCGCGCGCTTCAGCAGCCGGCGCGCGACCACCGCCGGCAGCTGCTTGCCCAGGCCGATGTCGGCGAGCAGCTCGCGGCGCGTGCGGCCGACCGTTTCGTTCACGGCCCGCTCCCAGCTCGCCTCGTCGACCTCCGCGATCGCGATGCCGTAGCCCCGCAGCGCCTGCTCGAGCAGCCGTTCGCCGAGCGCCGCCGACTCGTCGTACTGCATGGTCTTCAGGAAGTGGCGGATGTTGGCGCGCGCCTTGCCCGTGCGCACGTAGTGCAGCCAGGCGGGATTGGGCTTGGCGTGGCTGGCGGTGATGATCTCGACGCGATCGCCGTTGCGCAGCTCGGTGCGCAGCGGCACCAGCTCGCCGTTCACCTTGGCGGCGACGCAGCGGTTGCCGATGTCGGTGTGCACCTGGTAGGCGAAGTCGACCGCGGTGGCGCCGCGCGGCAGCGGCAGGATCTTCCCGGCCGGCGTGAACACGTACACCTCGTCGGGGAACAGGTCGACCTTGATGGTCTCGAGGAACTCGTGCGGATCGCCCGACTGGTTCTGGATCTCGAGCAGCGACTGCAGCCACTGGTGCGTCTTCTTCTGCAGCTCGGAGAGCGAGTCGCCGCTCTCCTTGTACATCCAGTGCGAGGCGACGCCGGCCTCCGCCAGGCGGTGCATCTCGTCGGTGCGGATCTGCACCTCCAGCGGCACGCCGTACGGGCCGATGAGCGCCGTGTGCAGCGACTGGTAGCCGTTGCCCTTGGGAATCGCGATGTAGTCCTTGAACTTGCCCGGCACGGGCTTGTACAGCGCGTGCAGCGTGCCGAGCGCGAGGTAGCAGGTGGCGACGTCCTTCACCACCACGCGCAGGCCGTAGATGTCGTGCACCTCGGAGAACGACAGGTGCTTCTCGATCATCTTCCGGTAGATCGAGTAGATGTGCTTCTCGCGCCCGCTCACCACCGCGGCGATGCGCGCGTCCGACAGCCGCGCCTTGACGGCGGCCTCGATCTTGCCGACCACCTCGCGCCGGTTGCCGCGCGCCGACTTGGTGGCCTTGGCGAGCACGCGGTAGCGCAGCGGGTACAGGTGCGAGAAGGCGAGCTCCTGCAGCTCGTGGAACAGCGCGTTCAGCCCGAGGCGATTGGCGATCGGCGCGTAGATCTCCATCGTCTCGCGCGCGACGCGCCGGCGCTTGGCCGGCGGCACGGCATCCAGCGTGCGCATGTTGTGCAGCCGGTCGGCGAGCTTGATGAGGATGACGCGCACGTCGCGCGCCATCGCGAGCAGCATCTTGCGGAAGTTCTCGGCCTGCGCGTCCTCGGCGGTCTGGAACTCGATCTTGTCGAGCTTGGACAGGCCGTCCACCAGCTCCGCCACCGGCTTGCCGAAGGTGTCGGAGATCTCGGCCTTGGTGACCGAGGTGTCCTCCATCACGTCGTGCAGCAGCGCCGCCATCAGCGCCTGGCCGTCGAGGTGCCAGCCGGCGAGGATCTCGGCGACCGCCAGCGGGTGGGAGATGTAGGGATCGCCCGACTGGCGCTTCTGGCCCGCGTGCGCGGACTCCGAGAACCGGTAGGCGTCGGCCAGGCGCGCGATGTCCGCCTTCTTCAGGTAGCTGAAGCGGCTCGCGTCGAGGCTGTGGACCGCGGCCATGCGGACAGGTTACCGCAGGCCGGGGCGCTTCAGGGCGCCGGGGGCGTCGGCGCCGTGGGGTTGCGCTTGAGGACTTCGATGCCGATCTTGCCGAGTGCGATCTCGCGCAGCGCGATCACGGTGGGCTTGTCGCGGTTGGGCTCCACGGTGGCGGTGGCGCCGGCGCCCAGCTGGCGCGCGCGATAGGTCGCGGCGAGCGTGAGCTGGAAGCGGTTGGGGATTCTCTGCAGGCAATCGTCGACGGTGATGCGGGCCATGGTCAGCGTTCCATTCGAAACAGATCGGGGTGGCGCGCGAGCTGCCGGCCGGTGGCCGCCCGCTCCGCGCGGACGATTCCCCGCAGGTCCTGCAGGGCGTCGTCGAAGTCTTTGTTAATTATAGCGTATTTGAACTCCGCGGCGTGCGACATTTCTTCCACCGCGTTTTCCAGCCGGCGGCGGATGACGGCCTCGGTGTCCTGGCCGCGCGAGCGCAGCCGGCGCTCGAGCTCGGCCATCGAGGGCGGCAGGATGAACACGCCGATCGTATCCGGGTGGAGCAGCCGCACCTGCGCGGCGCCCTGCCAGTCGATCTCGAGGACCAGGTCGCGGCCGCTCGCGCGGGTCTGGTCGATCACTTTTTGCGAAGTTCCGTAGCGGTGGCCGTGGACTTCGGCGCTCTCCAGGAACTCCCCGCGCTCGAGCATGGCCGAGAATTTCGCCGGGTCGACGAAGTGGTACTCGCGCCCGTCCTGCTCGCCGCGCCGCGGCGCGCGCGTGGTGTAGGACACCGAGAGCGCGACGCCGGGATCGGCCGCCATCAGCGCGCGGATCAGGGAGGACTTGCCCGCGCCCGAGGGCGCCGAGACGACGAAGAGCAGCCCGGGGGTCATTCGATGTTCTGCACCTGCTCGCGCAGCTGCTCGATGCCGAGCTTGAGATCGAGCGCGCCGTCGCTGATGGCGCCGGAGGCCGCCTTGGAGGCGAGCGTGTTCGCCTCGCGGTTCAGCTCCTGCGCCAGGAAGTCCAGCCGCTTGCCGGCCGCGCCGTCGGCGCCCAGCACGCGCGCGAACTCGTCGAGGTGGGCGCCCAGGCGCTGCAGCTCCTCGGCGACATCGGTCTTGACCGCGAATACGGCGAGCTCGGCGCGCACGCGCTCGTCGTCGGCGCTGCCGAGCGCCTCGCGCATGCGCTCCGCGAGCCGCGCCTGGTAGGCGGCGTTGGCCTGCGGGACGAGCGGGGCGATCGCCGCGAGGCGAGCGCGCATCTCGGCGAGTCGCGCCGCGAGGGCGGCCGCGAGCTTCTCGCCCTCGCGGGCGCGCGAGGCGCACAGCTCCTCGACGGCCTGCCCGGCGAGGGTCGCGGCGCGTGCGCGCAGGTCCGCGGGGTCGGGCGCGCTTTCCTTCATCACGCCCGGCCAGCGCAGCACCTCGCTCGCGCTGAGCGGCGCGGCCTGCGGGAAGGCGCGGCGCGCTGCGCTCTCCAGCGCGCGCAGGGATTCGACCGCGTCGGGATCCAGCGACGCCGCGCCCGCCGGGCGCGCGCCGGTCGCGACGCGGCAGTCGATCTTGCCGCGCGCGACGCGCGCGGCGATCGCATCGCGCAGCAGCGGTTCGAGCGCGCGCAGGTCATCCGGCGTGCGGAATTGCACGTCGAGGTAGCGCGAATTCACCGAGCGCAGCTCGATCGTCAGCGCGCCGTGCGGATGCTCGGCGGTGACGAGCGCGTAGCCGGTCATGCTCTGGATCAAGGGAGCGGAGCGCAGAAAAGGCGCGCGATTCGAAGCGCGTATCATAGGGAAAATGCCCGCCCAAGCCAACCAGCCGCTGCCGGAAGGGCATCAGCTGCAGCAGTACCGCATCCTCAGAGTTCTGGCCCACGGCGGCTTCTCCATCGTGTACCTGGCCCACGACGAGAACGAGGCGCCGGTGGCGATCAAGGAGTATCTGCCCTCGACGCTGGCGCTGCGCACCGGCAAGGGCGCGGTGCCGGTGGTGCCCGAGGCGCACGCCGCGGCGTTCCGCTACGGCCTGAAGTGCTTCTTCGAGGAGGGCAAGGCGCTCGCCTCGCTCGCGCACCCCAACGTGGTGCGCGTGCTCAACTTCTTTCGCGCCAATGAGACCGTGTACCTGGTGATGCGCTACGAGCGCGGCCGCTCCCTGCAGGAGCACATCCACGCCCGCCAGGGGGTGCTCAAGGAAGCCTGGATCCGCTCGACGTTCGCCGCGCTGCTCACCGGGCTGCGCGAGGTGCATTCCAACAAGCTGCTGCACCTGGACATCAAGCCGGGCAACATCTACCTGCGCGGCGACGGCACGCCGCTGCTGCTCGACTTCGGCGCCGCGCGGCAGATGCTGGCCGGCGAGGCGCCGGCGCTGCCGCCGATGTACACGCCGGGATTCGCGTCGCCCGAGCACCATGCCGACCGGTCCAAGCTCGGACCGTGGAGCGACATCTACTCGGTGGGGGCTTCGCTGTATGCCTGCCTCACGGGCGACGCGCCGCCCGCGGCCGAGGAGCGCATGGAGAAAGACCGCTTCGTGTCGTCGCGCCGCGCGGCCAACGGGCGTTTTTCCGCCGAGCTGCTCGATACCGTGGACTGGTGCCTGCGCATGGACCACATGGAGCGGCCGCAGAGCGTGTTCGCGCTGCAGAAGTCGCTGCTCGGCGAGAAGCCCCCCGACTACCGCGGCTCGGCGCCGGTCCTCGAGCAGCTGAAAGGCGCCCTGCGGAAGCTCTCGCGCCGATGAAGTTCTCGATCGCCGAGGAGTCGCACGTGGGCCGGCGCCCGAGCAACCAGGACCGCCTCGGCCACTGGCGGACCGAGGCGGCGCTCCTGCTGGTGGTGGCCGACGGGATGGGCGGGCACGCGAACGGCGACTATGCGGCCGAGCTCGCGGTGCGCTACGCGGCCGCCCTGTTCCGTCGCGAGGCGACGCCGCGGCTCGCGGACCCCGCGGGGTTCCTGCGCGCAGCGTGCCTCGGTGCGCACGTCGCGCTGCTGCAGGAGGAGCAGGCGCTCGGGCTTGCGGACACGCCGCGAACGACTGTCGTCGCGGGCGTCGTCCAGGACGGCTGGGTCCACTGGGCGCACGTCGGCGACTCGAGGCTGTACCTGCTGCGCGGCGGAGAGGTGCAGGCGCGCACGGTCGACCACACGCTTGCGCAGGAGCTGGTGGATGCCGGCTGGCTGCCTGCGGCCGAGATCCGCGGTCACCCGGACCGCAACCGGCTGCTGCAGTGCCTGGGCGGCCTGGACACGCCGCGCGTGGACGCCGTGGGGCTGGCGCGCCTGGAGACGAACGACGTGCTCCTGCTTTGCACCGATGGCCTCTGGGAGCCGGTGCTCGACCGCCAGCTCGCCGCCGGCCTGGACAAGCGCCCGCTCGGCCCGGCGCTCGCGGGGCTCGCGCGCCTCGCGCGCGAGCGGGCGGGCGCGGAGTGCGACAACGTGTCCGCGCTGGCGCTCACGTGGGACGAACCGACCGCGGACGCCCGCGGGGTAGATCCCGGACCCCGCCTCGTGCCGATCGAGGATGCCGAGGCGCCGGCGACGCCGGATCCGGATATCCTGCGCGCCATGCTCGCCGACCCCGATTCCGACCTGGCGCGCATGCGCCGTACGCTCCCGGACCCGCAGGAGGCCCCATGACGCGCGCCGCCGGGCGCGCCGCCGACGCGTTGCGGCCGGTGCGCCTCACGCGCGGCTACACGCGCCACGCCGAAGGCTCGGTGCTCGCCGAATTCGGCGAGACGCGGGTCCTGTGCACGGTGAGCGTGGAGGACCGGGTGCCGCCGTTCCTCAGGGACAAGGGCCGCGGCTGGCTGACGGCCGAGTACGGGATGCTCCCGCGCGCCACGCATACGCGGGGAGAGCGCGAGGCGGCGCGCGGCCGCCAGTCCGGCCGCACGCAGGAGATCCAGCGGCTGATCGGCCGGGCGCTGCGCGCGGTCGTCGACCTCGGTGCGCTGGGCGAGCGCACGCTGCAGGTCGACTGCGACGTGCTGCAGGCCGACGGCGGCACGCGCACCGCGGCGATCACGGGCGCGTTCGTCGCCGTGCACGACGCGCTCGGCTGGATGAAGCGCGAAGGCATGTTCGCCGAGCTGCCGGTCAGGGATTTCGTGGCGGCCGTGTCCGTCGGCCTGTCGGAAGGCGCGGCGCTCCTCGACCTGGACTACGGCGAAGACTCTTCCTGCGACACCGACATGAACGTCGTGATGACGGGCGCCGGCCGCTTCGTCGAGGTGCAGGGCACCGCCGAGGGCGAGCCGTTCGCGCGGGCGCAGATGGACGCGCTGCTCGCGCTCGCCGAGCGCGGCATCCGCGAGCTGGTGGCCCACCAGAAGCGCGCGCTCGGCCTGTGAAGCTGGTGCTCGCGTCGAACAACCCGGGCAAACTCCGGGAGATGCGCTCGCTGCTGGCGCCGCTCGGCCACCAGGTGCTGGCGCAGGCCGAGCTCGGCATCGGCGAAGCCGAGGAGCCCCACGACAGCTTCGTCGAGAACGCGCTCGCCAAGGCGCGTCATGCGAGCCGCGCGAGCGGCCTGCCGGCGCTCGCCGACGACTCCGGGCTGTGCGTGGACGCGCTGGGCGGCGCACCGGGCGTGCATTCTGCCTACTTCGCGGGGCGGGAAGGCACGCGCGCCGAGCGCGACGCCCGCAACAACGAAAAGCTGCTCGCCAGCCTGCACGAGTCGCGCGACGCGCACTACCGCTGCGTCATGGCGCTGGTGCGCTCGGCGGACGACCCGCGGCCGGTCATCGCGGAGGGCGAGTGGCACGGACGCATCGCGCGCGCGCCGCGCGGCGCGAACGGCTTCGGCTACGACCCTCTGTTCCTCGTGCCCGAGCTTGGCTTGACGGCAGGCGAGCTCTCCGACGAGGAGAAGAACCGGCGCAGCCACCGCGCGCGGGCGGCCGCACGCCTGCTGGAGCTGCTGCGGTGAGCGCGGTCGTGCGCGCACCGCACGAAGTGCGCTTTGCGGCGTTGCCGCCGCTCTCGCTCTACGTGCACCTGCCGTGGTGCGTGCGCAAGTGCCCCTACTGCGACTTCAATTCGCACGAGCGGAGCGGCGAGCTGCCCGAGCGCGAGTACGTGGCCGCGCTGGAAGCGGACCTGGAGGGCACGCTGCCGTCCGTCTGGGGGCGGCGCGTTTCGAGCGTTTTCATCGGCGGAGGCACGCCGAGCCTGTTCTCGCCCGAGTCGATCGACGCCCTGCTCGCCGCGGTACGCGCCCGCGTGACAGTCGAGCCGGACGCCGAAGTGACGATGGAGGCGAATCCGGGCACCGCCGAGGCGGGGCGCTTCCGCGGCTATCGCGAGGCGGGCGTGAACCGCCTGTCGCTCGGCATCCAGAGCTTCGACGACGAAAAGCTGCGCGCGCTCGGGAGAATTCATTCGGCGCAGGAGGCAAGACGGGCCATTGAGATGGCGCAGGCCGCGTTCGACAACGTGAATCTCGACCTGATGTACGGCTTGCCGGGCCAGACGCTCGACGAAGTGCGCCGGGAGATCGGCGAAGCGGCCCGCTGGGGCACCGCTCATGTGTCCGCCTACCAGTTGACCATCGAGCCGAACACGGTCTTCTTCAGCAAGCGCCCGGAATTGCCGCCGCACGATGCGACCGCCGACATGCAGCTGGCCGCGGAGGCGGCGCTGGCCGAGGCCGGCTTCGAGCACTACGAGACCTCGGCCTTCGCGCGGCCCGGCCGGCGCTGCCGGCACAACCTGAACTACTGGGAATTCGGCGACTACGTGGGGCTGGGCGCGGGCGCGCACGGCAAGCTCTCCTACGCGGACCGCGTCATGCGGCACGAGCGCCCGAAGCCGCCGCGCGACTACCTGGCGCAGGCGGGGACGCTGCGCGAGACGCCGGTCGCGCCGCGCGAGCTGCCGTTCGAGTTCATGCTGAACGCGCTGAGGCTCGTGCACGGCGTGCCGGCGGCGTACTTCGAGCAGCGCACCGGGCTGCCGCGGGCGGCGGTGGCACGAAAGCTCGCCGCGGCGGAGGCCGAAGGGCTGCTGGAGGCGGATCCGGCGCGCATCCGCCCCACGCTGCGCGGACGCCTGTTTCTCAACGAGCTGCTGCAGCGGTTTCTGGACTGACGGCCGATGCGCCTGGACAAGTGGCTGTGGGCGGCGCGGTGGTACAAGACGCGCGGCCTCGCGCAGCAGGCGATCGCCGCCGGCCAGGTGCGCCTGCACGAAGAGCGGACCAGGCCCGCGCAGGCGCTGAAGGTCGGCGATCTACTGCAGATCCGGATATCGGATTGCGTGTGGCAGGTCCGGGTCGCGACGCTCTCCGATAAGCGCGGACCCGCCGTGCAGGCGCGAACGCTCTACGAGGAGTCGGCGGAAAGCCGCGCCGAACGCGAGCGGCGCGCCGACCTCCGGCGCTGGGGCGCCGACCCGGCGGCGGCACTCAAGGGCCGGCCGACCAAGCGCGACCGGCGCAAGCTGGACGAATTCAAGGGTTGAGCGGGCGCCTGCGGTAGACGAGGTCGCGCACCTGGTGGCCCAGGCGCACGCCGCGCTGCTCGAACTTGGTCGCGGGCCGCTCCCTTGCCTCGGCGCGCGCGAGCAGCGGCTCGGCATCGAATACCTCGGCGATCTGCCGTGCGTAGTCCTCCCAGTCCGTCGCGGCGTGCAGGATGCCGCCGGGCGCGAGCTTGCGCGCGGCGAGCGAGGCGAACGCCGGCTGCACGAGCCGGCGCTTGTGGTGGCGTTTCTTCGGCCAGGGG
>DASUFW010000219.1:0-19000 GCA_036274335.1 Burkholderiales bacterium
TGGGCATGGGCAAGCGAATCAAGATCGAGCGTGAGGCTGTAGAAGGGCCCGAAGGCGCCATGCCCGCCGACCGCCAGCCGGAACAGTTCGCTGGAGCGCTCGCGGCTGGCGCGACGGAGCTGGCCGTCCGCGGTGGCCAGGGTCAAGGATCGCAGATGCGAGACGAGGGGACGGCCGTCGGGTCCCGCGACGTTTTCCGCAACCGCTTGGCCGACCGTGCCACGGAAATGTGCAGCCCCTTCGATGTGGCTCAGGGAGCTCCAGCGCACGCCGGCCTGAATCTCGAGCAGCCGGGCGTCCGCATCGTGGCGAAGAATCCGGTTCAGGCCCGGCATGCGCCAGGAGTCCCCGCCGGTGGGGCGCTCGCGCACCGAGCGGCAGAGATCGTCGGCAGAGATAACAGGCGGCTCTCGATCGGGTGTTGCGACGTCGGCGGCGAGCATCGAAACCTCCATGGGTGGTGTTCGCGTGGATTCTTCGCGGCTCGATTGCTGCATCGCAATACCCAATTCGGCGAGTCTCGTCTTACGATACCCGCGGTCGAACTCTGGGGAGCCTGGCGCCCAGGCCCTTAAAACGATGCGGTTGGCCCAGCGATTCGTGGAGGCTCTGAAGAAGTGCCTGCGGGCACGGGGCATGACCTACGCCGTCCTCGCGCGCGAGTTGCGCCTGTCCGAGGCCAGCGTGAAACGGCTCTTTTCGCGCGGCACTTTCACGCTCTCGCGTATCGACGACATCCTCCGCGTCCTCGAGGTCGATCTGGTCGAGGTCGCGCGCATGGCCCGCGGCGCGGAAGACCAGGCGGCCGAGCTCAGCCTCGAGCAGGAAGCGCTGCTCGCATCGGACGAGCGCCTGCTCTCGCTATTCTGGCTGCTGCTGAATGGCTGGAGCGCCAAGGAGATTCTGGAGGACTACGCCATCACGCGCACCGAATTGACGCTCGCGCTCGCCAAGTTCGACCGCGCGCGGCTGGTCGACTGGGACGCCGGCGAGCGGGTGCGGCTGCGGGTGGCGAAGGACTTTGTCTGGCGGGCGGGCGGTCCGGTGAAGAAGGCGTATGGCCGGCGCGTGACCGAGGACTTCCTCAACTCGCGCTTCGGCGGACCTCTGGAACTGATGCGCTTCGAGACCCGGGACCTTTCACCGGCCTCGGCTGCCATGCTGCGCCGGCGCCTGGATCGCGTGGCTGCCGAGTTCAACGAGCTTGCGGAGGTGGATTCGACGCTGCCGGCGCGCCGGCGGGAGGGCGTGGCCCTCCTGCTCGCTTGTCGGCCGTGGACTTTCTCCGCGATGCTGGCCTTGCGGCGTCGAGATCAGGCGGACGGCCAGCGCTCGAAGCGCGCGTAGTCGCGGGCGTATTCCGCGGTCGGGGCGCTGCCGGCGACGTGCCCGACGCGGGCAGTCGGCGGACCGCGATCCGCCCAGGCAAGCATCGCCTTCACGGCCGCATCCGGGCCTTGTACCAGCGCCTCCACGCTGCCGTCGGCCCGGTTGCGCACCCAGCCGCGCACGCCGAGCCGCTCCGCTTCCACGCACATGGCCTCGCGGAAGCCGACCCCCTGAACCCGGCCGGAAATGCGCAGGTGAATTGTGCGGACTTGCAATATCTGCTCCGGGACAGGAAATCGTGCGCCGTGAAAGGGCAGACGCTCCATGATAAGCTTTTGATAAGTTTATCCTTCCATCCGGCCCGGGATGGATGCCTGACACTATGGAGAACACTCGATGCGCGCCATCCTGATCGTCGTCGCAATCCTCGCGCTGGCCGGCTTCCTCACGGTCGCCGTGATCCTGCCGCAGATGCAGGGGAGCGAGGCGCGCGAGGCGGCGCAGGCGCTGATTTCGGGGGCCGACAGCGCCAAGCAGCAGGTGGAGGCCGCGGCGAAGCAGGCGGGGAATATGGCCAACGCGGGCAAGGATCTCAAGCTGCCGTCGCGCATTGACCCCAAGCACGGCGAACTGAAGTGGATCGTGGAGCCCAACGGCGCGATCCGCGGCTGGAACGAGCACAACGCCATCGAAATCTCGATCGTGCCCGCCTTGCAGGGCGGCAACGTGACCTGGAACTGTCGCGGGTATCCGATTACCGCGATGCCGGCGAGCTGCGGGGGCAAGTCCTGAGCGACGGGGCCGCGCCGCCGCGCGGCTAGACGAGGACGATCACCGCGGCGGCGATCAGCCCCGCCAGCGCGCCGGCGGCCACCGCCAACGTGTCGCGAACGCCCCAGCTTTCCGCACGCCCCGGGGACGTCCGCATCGCAAGCGGCATGGTGCTTGCGGATGGATCTGCACCTCGGGCCGTATCGGCGAGCGCCGCCAGGCGCTGCGTGGCTTCCAGCGAGTCGAACGTGTGCGACAGGCCCCGCGCCGGCGCCGCCTCCGGCGACGCGCCTTCGTCCACGCGGCGAGAGCGCTCCACCGTCTGTGAGAGCACCGCCGACTTCACATCGCTGTCGACCACGGTCGGGATCGCACCGGCGGCAAGCGCGCCGATCGGCAGCGTCGAGGTGGTGCTCAGCACGCCCTGCGCCTGTAGCTCGCACTCGCGCAACCCGCGCGCGATCTCCGCCGCGCTCTGGTAGCGCTCGTCGAGCGACTTGGAGAGCATGCGGGCCACGATCCCGTCCAGCGGGGCCGGCGTCGCCGGGTTGATGGCGCTGGGCGCCGGCGGCACGAAGTTCACGATCTGGTACATCACCGCATTGACGCTCTCGCCGGTGAACGGCGCGGCGCCCGTCAGCATTTCGTACAGGATGACGCCCAGGGAAAAGATGTCGGCGCGGTGGTCGGCGCGCTTGCCGATCACCTGCTCGGGGGACATGTACTTGGGCGAGCCCATCATCATCCCGGTCTGCGTCTGCACCGCCGAGGTCCGCATGCGCGCGATGCCGAAATCGGTGATCTTCACGGCGCCGCTCTCGGGCACCATGATGTTCGCGGGCTTGATGTCCCGGTGCACGACGCCGCGCTCGTGGGCGTAGGCGAGCCCTTCGGCCACCTGCGCCGCGATCGACAGGCAACGCGCGACCGGCAGCGGCCGGCCGGGCAGGAGCAAGGAACGCAGCTCGGCGCCCTCGATGTACTCCATCGCCATGTAGCACTCGGTCTCCGTCTTGCCGATGTCGTAGACGGTGACGATGTTCGGGTGGTTGAGTCCGCCGGCGGCGCGCGCTTCCTGGTAGAAGCGCTTCTCGTACATCTCGGCGCCGTCCCGGTCCATCCCCATGTTGATCGTCTTGATGGCGACGATGCGCTCCAGCATCGGGTCCTTGGCCTTGTAGACGATGCCCATGGCGCCGCGGCCGATTTCGGCGAGGACTTCGAAGCGGCCGAGCTTCTGGGACTCCATGGCGGGACTAGCGCCCGGCTTTCACCGCGCGGAACTGCGGACCCCAGATGGGATGGCCGGCCTCCGCCGGGCTCAACTCCATGCCCGGGTCGATGCGCAGCGCCTTGCGGAATTCGTCCCGGCACGCGGACACGCGATCCGAGACGCAGTTGATGAACGCAAGGTACTTGTGGGCGCGAACCTCGTCGCTCTGGGAGAGGCCCTGCTTGATCGCGCTCTGCAGCTGCCGGGTGGCGTCGGCGTACTTGCCTTCCTCGTAGTACTTGACGCCGGCCGACAGGGCGGATTCGCCGCCGGAGCGGCCGAACGCGCGCTTGAAGTCGGCCTGGATCGAACGAAACGGCTCGCTTTGGCATCCCGCCGTCAGCAACGCGGCCAAGGCCAGCGCAGTAAGCGCTAAGCCCTTCATGACGTCATCCCAATTCGCGCGCCGGCGTGCATGAGCTCCCCCGTGGCCTCGGGCGGAAGATACCGCGAGTGCACGCTCAGCGAAAGCGATGCCGGATGCGGACCGGCTCTCCGGCGCGAACCTCGACGCGCTGGGAGTGCGCCGGGAAGGAGGTGTTGCGCACTTCGACCGTATGCGGCCCCGCGGAGAGCTCGATCGACCGTAGCGGCGGGCTGACGCCGCGGCTCTTGCCATCGACGAACACCTCGCCCCAGGGGAGGATGGACAGCTGGAGCGTGCCGGGTGCGTTGGAGGCGACCGTCGTCGATGCTTTCGCCGGCTTTGGCTCCGCGCGCGCCGGCTCGCGGCGCGCAGGGGGCTGGGCCGGTGCCGCGGTGGCCGGACTCGCCGCCGTCTTCGGCGCGGACGGCGGAGTTGCGGCGGGCTTCTCGCTCGCGGGGACCGCACGCGCGGCGGGCGCCTCCGCCTGCGCCGGCAGCGCGGTCGCGAGCTGGGGGTGGCGCATCTGCGCGCGCACGGCGACGCCCCCGCCGACCAGCATCAGGAAGGCGAGCGGCGCGGCGATGGCCGCCGCCCGGTGCAGCCCGAACGGCCGCGGGTCGCTCAAGGCGTCGGAGAGCCGGGCGCGCCGGCGGCGAGGCGTCATGCGCCGGGTCGCCGTTTCGATCACGCGGCGCGCGGCCTCCGTGCCGATCCCCACGGAATACACTTCATGCTCGCGCACGTGCTTGTCGGTGCGCGCGCCGACATAGCTGAACAGGCTTGCGTAGTCGAGCGACAGGCAGGACACCACCTCGTAGAACGATCGCGAGACCAGCAGCTGCCCGGACTGCGCGAAGGTCATCACGCGCTGGGCCACGTTGATGCCGTCGCCGATGATGTTCATCTGGCCGTTGATGTCCTTCACCAGGCGCACCGGCCCGAGATTGATGCCCAGGCGCACCGAAATCGCTCCCGTCGACTCGGCTCGCGCCGCCGCGCGCAGCGACATGGCCACGAACAGCGCGTCCTCCGGGTCACCGAGGAAAGTGATGCCCGCGCCGTCGCCGGTGTCCAGCACCACGCGGTCGCGCGGCGGCACGTGCTCCAGGGATGCCGTCAACAGCTTGTTGAACGCCTGCTTGAGCAGCAGCTGCTCCGCAACCGACTTCGTCGAATAGTCGACGATGTCGATGAACACGATGCTGCAGACGAGTGTTCGGCTGGGCTGTTCGATCATTCGGACGGCGGTTCCGAATTATTTTACGCGCATGCCGGGCGCGGCTCCTGCATCGGGCGAGATCAGAAAAATGCCGGGTCCTTCGCCGGACGCGGCGAGCACCATGCCCTCGGAGACGCCGAACTTCATCGTCCGGGGCGCGAGGTTGGCGACCACGACGGTCAGCCTTCCTTCCAGCGTCGCGGGATCGTAGGCTGACTTGATGCCGGCGAACACCGTGCGGCGGCGATCGCCGAGATCGAGCGTCAGCTTGAGCAGCTTGTCGGCGCCTTCCACCCGTTCGGCACCCGCGATGCGCGCGACCCGCAGGTCGAGCTTGTTGAAGTCGTCGATGCTGATGGATTCGCTCACGGGGCGCTCCTGCGCGGCATGCTGCTGTTTCTCGGCATGGCGCTGCGGGGCCGAGACCTGGGGAACGGAAGCGGTGTCGAAGAGCGCGTCGAGCTGCTTTTCCTCGACGCGGGTGATGAGGTGCTTGAAGGGCCGCAGGGCGCTGGCGCGCCATTTGTGGTCCGCGAACACGAGGTCGCGATCGAGTCCGAACAGCTCGCGGGCCACGCGCGCGGCGGTGGCCGGCAGAATCGGCGCCAGGTAGACGGTCAGGACGAAGAAGGCATGCACGGCGTCGCTGCAAACCCGGTGCAGCTCCTCGTGACGCGCGCCGTCCTTGGCAAGCTCCCAGGGCTTTGCCTGGTCGAATTGCTGGTTGACCCGGTCGGCGACCGCCATCACCTCGCGCACCACCCTGCCGAATTCGCGGCCGTCGTAGGCCGAAGCGATCTCCTGCTCGATCGCGACGGCCGCGGACCAGGCGGGAGCGGGCGCTTCGCCGAAGTCGTAGAGCGTGCCCTGGAAGTTCCGCGCGATGAAGCTCGAAGCGCGCGCTGCGATGTTCACATACTTGCCGACCAGATCGCTGTTCACCCGGGCGACGAAGTCTTGCGGATTGAAATCGATGTCCTCGACGTGCGCGTTCAGCTTGGCGGCGATGTAGTAGCGCAGCCATTCCGGGTTCATGCCGAGCTCGAGGTAGCGCAAAGGGCTGATCCCGGTGCCGCGCGACTTGGACATCTTGTCGCCGGAAACGGTGATGAAGCCGTGCACGAAGACGTGGTCCGGGACCCTGTACGGCTTTCCGGCGAACTGCAGCATGGCCGGCCAGAACAGCGTGTGGAAGTAGATGATGTCCTTGCCGATGAAATGCACTTGCTCCGCTGCCGGGTCTTGCAGGAAGGCCTCGAAATCCAATCCGACCCGGGCGCAGTAGTTCTTGAAGCTCGCCAGGTAACCGATGGGCGCGTCCAGCCAGACGTACAGATACTTTTCCTCCGCCAGGTCCGGAATGCGGATGCCGAAGTACGGCGGGTCGCGGGAGATATCCCAGTCGCCGAGCGCTTTTTCACCCTCCCCTTCCAGCCATTCGTTGGCCTTGTTTACCACCTGGGGCTGCAGGCGCCCGGGCTTGCCGAGCCACTGCCTGAGAAACGCCCGGCAGCGGGGATCGGAGAGGCGGAAGAAATGGTGCTCCGAGGTCTTGAGCACGGGCTTCGCGCCAGAGAGTGCCGAATACGGATTCCTGAGGTCGGTGGCCGAGTACGCCGCGCCGCAGTTCTCGCACGCGTCGCCGTACTGGTCCCGGGTGCCGCAGTTCGGGCATTCGCCCTTGATATAGCGGTCCGCCAGGAACATGTTCTTAACCGGGTCGAAGAACTGCTCGACCGGCCGGCGGTCGATCAGGCCGGCGTCCCTCAGGCGGCGGTAGATGTCCTGGGATAGCGCGGTGTTTTCGGGCGAATGCGTGGAGTGCCAGTTGTCGAAGCGGAGATGAAAGCCCTCCAGATAGGCGCGGCGACCCGCCGCGATTCCCGCCACGAACGCCTCAGGGGGCTTGCCGGCCTTTTCTGCGGCCAGCATGATGGGCGCGCCGTGCGCGTCGTCCGCCCCGACGAAGTGCACCTCATGGCCCTGCATCCTCTGGAAGCGAACCCAGGCGTCGGCCTGGATGTATTCCATGATGTGGCCGATGTGGAACGGCCCGTTCGCGTACGGCAGGGCAGTGGTGACAAAAAGACGTCGGCGCGGCATCGGCAGGGACGAAAAAACGCAATTTTATCCGTATTTTAGGTAAACTAGCCGCGAAAGTCCGCTAAATTCCGTCATGACCATCAGCGAAGTCGACGTGCGAAGCGCGCTGGGCGCGCTCATCGATCCCAATACCGGCAAGGACTACGTGTCCGGGCGCTCCCTGAAGTCGGTGCGCGTCAGCGGCGCCGACGTCGAGGTGGACCTCGAGCTCGGGTACCCGGGCAAGAGCCAGTTCGAGCCCCTGCGCCGCGAGGTGGTTGCAGCGCTCAAGAAGGCGGGGGCGGGCAGCGTGCAGGTCAAAGTAGCGGCCAGGGTTGTATCGCACTCGGTGCAGCGCGGCGTAAAGCTCGTGCCCGGCATCAAGAACATCATCGCAGTCGCCTCGGGCAAGGGGGGCGTCGGCAAGAGCACCACCGCGGTCAACCTGGCGCTGGCGCTGTCCGCCGAGGGCGCCAGCGTCGGCGTGCTGGATGCGGACATCTATGGGCCGTCGCAGCCGATGATGCTCGGCATCGCGGGGCGCCCGGAATCGCGCGACGGCAAGTCCATCGAGCCGATGGAAGGGCACGGGCTGCAGGCGATCTCCATCGGATTCCTGATCGACGTCGACACGCCAATGGTGTGGCGCGGGCCCATGGTGACGCAGGCGCTCGAGCAGCTGCTCAAGGACACCCGCTGGCGGGATCTGGACTACCTGGTCGTCGACCTGCCGCCGGGTACGGGTGATATTCAGCTGACGCTCGCCCAGAAGGTGCCGGTCACCGGCGCGGTCATCGTGACCACGCCGCAGGACATCGCGCTCATCGACGCGCGCAAGGGCCTGAAGATGTTCGAGAAGGTCGGCATCCCGATCCTCGGGGTCGTGGAGAACATGTCTTCCCACGTCTGCCCCAAGTGCGGCCACGAGAGCCACATTTTCGGCTCCGGCGGCGCGGAGCGCATGTGCCGGGATTACGGCACGGAGCTGCTCGGCCAGTTGCCGCTCGACGAGTCGATCCGCGAGCAGGCGGATTCGGGCAAGCCGACGGTCGTCTCCGACCCGGACGGCAAGGCCGCCGACATCTATCGGCGGATCGCGCGTCGCTGCGCGGTCAAGATCGCCGACCTGCAGAAGGACATGACGTCCAAGTTTCCCAACATCGTCGTGCAGAACACCTGAGCGGCGGGGGTGATGAGCGTCAAATCGGACAAGTGGATCCGCCGCATGGCGGGGCAGGGCATGATCGAGCCGTTCGAGGCCGGCCAGGTGAAGGAGGTCGGCGGGCGGCGCGTGGTCTCGTACGGGACGTCGAGCTACGGCTATGACATCCGCTGCTCCGACGAATTCAAGATCTTCACCAACATCAACTCGACCATCGTCGACCCCAAGGACTTCGACGCCAAGTCGTTCGTCGACTTCAGGGGCGCGGTGTGCATCATCCCTCCCAACTCCTTCGCGCTGGCGCGCACCGTCGAGTTCTTCCGCATCCCGCGCAACGTGCTCACCATTTGCCTGGGGAAATCCACCTACGCGCGGTGTGGCATCATCGTCAACGTCACGCCGCTCGAGCCCGAGTGGCAGGGGCACGTCACGCTGGAGTTCTCCAACACCACGCCGCTGCCGGCCAAGATCTACGCGGGCGAGGGCTGCGCGCAGGTGATCTTCCTGGAGTCCGACGAGGTGTGCGAGACCTCCTACCGGGACCGCGGCGGAAAATACCAGGGCCAGCAGGGCGTCACGCTGCCGCGCATCTGAGCACAATATCTAGTACGCCGCGCACTTGCGGCCACCACTTTTAGTAGATTCTCAGGAACGCGGTCGGCGACGCCCTCTGTGACGCGCAAGAATCCTGTCACAAAGCGCTTGACTCCCGGGGGGTCGCCCCTATAATCGGCCCCAAGTTTTCCCTGTCGGGTCAACGAGCTATGAAGGAGGTCATCATGACAAGCCAGACAAGGTCCGCGCCGCGATGCGACGTGGTCGAACGCGACATTCCTGAGACGTAGAGAACCCGGGAGAATCTTGATGGGCGACCGCCCCAGCAACTTGGCCCGCAACCGACAGCAAAACGCACTACCGCAAGAGCAACTCTTCGACACGCATCCCGAAGCGAGCCTCGACTTCGAGATCGTGCGCCAGGCCGCCCGCCAGAAGTACGCGCGGCCCTTCCTGATCCTCGATTCCGCCATCGTGCGCGAGAAGCTGCGCCGCTTCCGCGCGGCGATGCCGCGCGTACGGCCCCACTACGCGGTCAAGGCCAACCCTGACCGGCGCGTGCTGAAGGTGCTGCTGCAGGAGGGGGCCGGGTTCGAGATCGCCTCGGTCGCGGAGCTGGACCTGCTGCTGTCCCTCGGGACGGAGGCCGCCGGCGTGTACTTTTCCAATCCGATGCGCTCTCGGGAAGCGGACGCCTACGCGGCCGCCAAGGGCGTGCGCTGGTTCGTGGTCGACAGCGTCGACGAGCTGCGCCGCATGCATTCGGTCGACCCCGCCGCGTGCCTGTACCTGCGGATCGCGACGCCGAACATCGGCAGCGACTGGCCCCTTTCGGGCAAGTTCGGGGCGGGCGCGGCGGAGACCCGCGAGATCATCGCCACCGCCGCGAAGCTGGGGGCGGACCTGGCGGGCGTCACCTTCCACGCCGGGTCGCAGTGCCGGAATCCGGAGAACTGGCGCGTCGGCATCGAGAAGGCGCGCACGGTATTCGACGCGATGGCCAAGGCCGGGCTGCGTCCCCGCATGCTGGACATCGGCGGGGGCTTTCCGGTCCGCCACGTGAAGCCCATCCCGTCGATCGAGGTCATCGGCGGCGTGGTCAACGAAGCGCTGCGCGCGTTTCCGGACGAGGTCGAGGTGGTCGCCGAGCCCGGCCGCTATCTGGTATCGGACGCCGGCTACTTCGTGTGCCGGGTGCTGGGCACCGCGACAAGAGGCGGCAAGCGCTGGATGCATTGGGACGCGGGGCTGTTCGGCGGCATCATCGAGACCACCGAGGGCCTCAAGTACAAGTTGCGCACCGATCGGTCCGGCCCGGACGTGCCCTGGAACGTCGCGGGCCCCACCTGCGATTCCGTGGATGTGGTCATGCGCGACGAGCCGCTGCCCTCGGACCTGCAGGAGGGCGATTTCATCTACATCCGGAACGCGGGCGCCTATACCACGGCCTACGCGAGCGGTTTCAACGGCTTTCCGCTTCCGGAGGTCCGCGTCTTCGAATCCCGGCGCGCCCGCTGAGGCCGGCGCAAGCCGGCTAGGCGCGCTCGTAGAGCACGAAATCGAAGCGCAGCCCGTCCGACCCCGTCTGCGGCTTGCGCTGCGTCTCGCGCCAGGCCGACCGGTCGAAGTCGGGGAACCGTGCGTCGCCGGGAAAGTCCCGGAAGATCTCTGTCAGCACGAGGCCGTCGGCGAGCGTCAGCGCGGTGCCGTAGAGCTCTCCGCCGCCGATCACGAAGGCGACCGGTTCGCCGGCGCAGAGCGCGAGTGCGGCGTCGAGAGACGCGGCGACGTGCGCGCCGGGCGCGTCGTAGCCGGGCGTTCGAGTCACGACGATGTTTTCGCGGTCCGGCAGCGGTCGCCCGAGCGACTCCCAGGTCTTTCGGCCCATGATCACCGGGTGCCCGAGCGTGAGCGCCTTGAAGTGGCGGAGGTCCTCGGGGATCCGCCACGGCAGCTTGCCGTACGCTCCGATCACGCTGTTCGCGGCGACCGCCGCGACTAAGTACACACGCGGCCCGGTGCCGTGTGACATAAGGCTCGTCCTGACGTTCTCTTACATGAGATTATAGGAGCATGGCACCTCAGGTGGGCTCGCCGGGGCCGGCCCTGCGGTATCCCCGCTCGTTTCTGGGATTGCTCGTCATCGGCCTGCTGCTGGTGGCGCTGCCGCTCGCGGCCGCGCTGCTGTACTCCGCTTGGAGCACGCAGCACCTCGCGGAGCAGAGTCGCAGCGCCGTCTACAACGCGGCGCAGGCGGCGCGCGCGAGCCGCGCGCTGGTCAACCGCATCGGCTCGCTGGAACGGCTGTCGCTGCAGATGGCGGTTGTGCCGGATGCCGACCTGCTCAACGACTTCGAGCAGCTGCACGAGGGTTTCCTGCAGATCACGGCGGAGCTCGGTCGGCTGCCTCTGGATGCGCGGCAGCTCGCGGCGCTGGACCGCACCGTCGCGCGCGAGCGCGTGCTGCACGAGCTGATGACGGCGCCGGCGAAACCCGACGTGGCCCTCGTGCGCGCCCGCGTTGTTGAGCTCGCGGAGAGCGCGCACGAAGTGCTCGCCATCAGCGCGCGGGTCGCCGATCAGGAGGTTGAGCGCCTGCGTGCAAGCGCCGAGTACGTGCAGACTCAGCTGCTCTCGCTGGTGCTGGTGGCGATCGCGGTAGCGCTGATCGCCTCGCTGGTGTTGACCCGCGCCGTTGCCGTTCCCATGGCGCAGCTGGACGCCGCCATCCGGCAGCTGGGAGGCCCTGATTTCTCGCAGCCCGTGCGGGTGGGCGGGCCGCAAGACCTTCGGGACCTGGGCAAGCGGCTCGACTGGCTGCGTCAGCGGCTCGCCGAGCTGGAAGCGCAGAAGAACCGGTTCCTGCGCCACCTGTCCCATGAGCTCAAGACGCCGCTCGCCTCGCTCCGCGAAGGCGCCGAGCTGCTGAACGATCAGGTCGCCGGGCCGCTCGCGCCGCCGCAGCGCGCCGTCGTGGCCATCATGCGGGACAACAGCGTCAAGCTGCAAAAGCTCATTGAGGACCTGCTCGACTACCAGCGCGCACTGCATGCGGCATCGTCGCTCGACGTGAGCACGGTGCGGCTCGACGCGCTGGTCCGGGAGGTTGCCGATGCGCACCGGCTCGCCGCGCTGTCGAAAGCGCAGCGCATCGAGCTCGACCTCGCGCCCGTCGTGGTCGAAGCGGACGCCGAGAAGCTGCGCTCGATCATCGACAACCTGCTCGGCAACGCGATCAAGTTCACGCCGGCCTGCGGTACCATCGCGGTGCGCGCCAAGGAACGGAACGGCGGCGCCGCGATCGAAGTCATAGATTCCGGGCCGGGCGTGCCGGAAGTCGAGCGCGACTCGGTGTTCGAGTCGTTCTTCCGGGGCCGGGCGAAGGCCGGTGGGCGCGTTGAAGGCAGCGGACTCGGGCTCGCGATCGCCCGCGAATATGTCGAGGCACACGGCGGGCGCATCGCGTTGCTGTCGGAGGGCTCGGGCGGTCACTTCTGCGTGACGCTGCCCAAGCGCCCGCAGGCGGCGGTCCTCGGGGAGCCCGCGTGAAGCGGCTGCTGTTCTCGCTGGCCGTGCTTTCCGTGGGCGCCGGGTGCGCGCTGCTGCAGCCCGAGGCCGCGCCGGCCCGGCAGGTGCGCGAGATCGTCGGCGAGGCGGTGGCGGCGGCACGCGCGGCGCCCGAGGACCAGCGCCAGCGACTGGGCAGTGCACGGCAGGCGTACGAAGCAGCGCCCGACGATGCGAGCGGCGTGCGCTACGCGGCGCTGCTCGCGACGCTTCCGGCGCCGCTGCGGGACGAAAGCCGCGCCGCCGAGGTACTGGCGCCGATCGCGGTCCGACAGCCTGCGACGCCCGTCACGGAGCTCGCCGCGCTGCTGTCGGCCGGCGTCGCCGAGCGCCAGCGGCTGGCGCGTGAGGCTCGGGGCGCGGAGCAGCGTGCCCAAGCGGCGTCGCAGCGCGCCGAAGCCGCGGCCGCGCGCGCCGAAGCGGCGGAACGGCGCGAAGAGAGCGCCAATGAGCGCGCCAGCAAGCTGCAGGGACAGGTGGAGGCTTTGAAGTCGATCGAGCGCAGCATCCTGCAGCGAGAGGAGCGGCGCAGAAACGTGAAGAGGTGACGACATGACCCAGGAAGCTCCTTCGATACTGCTGGTCGACGATGACCGCGGACTGCTGCAGCTGATATCCATGCGATTGGGTGCCGCCGGCTACCGCGTGACGGCGGTGGAATCGGCCGAGGCGGCGCTCGCCAGCCTCGCGGTCCAGCGGCCGCATCTGGTCATCACGGACCTGCGCATGCAGGGCATGGACGGCCTCGGGCTGTTCGACGCCATTCACCGGCAGGCGCCCTCCCTGCCGGTCGTGATCCTCACCGCGCACGGGACCATTCCGGATGCAGTCACGGCGACGCGGCGCGGGGTATTCAGCTTCCTCACCAAGCCGTTCGAGCCCAAGGTGCTGCTCGAGACGGTCGCGGACGCATTGCGGCTGTCGAGCGTGCCTGCCGGCGAGCGCGCGCACTGGCGCGCAGAGATCATCACGCGCTCGGCCGCCATGGAGGCGCTGCTCGGGCAGGCTCAGCGCGTGGCGGCCTCGGACGCGAGTGTGTGCATCTTCGGCGCGAGCGGTACCGGCAAGGAGTTGCTCGCCCGGGCGATCCACCGCGCGAGCCGGCGTTCCGAGGGTCCGTTCATCGCCGTCAATTGCGGCGCGATCCCGGAGGGACTGCTCGAGTCGGAGCTGTTTGGTCACAAGAAGGGTTCCTTCACCGGCGCCGTGCAGGACCGGCGCGGCCTGTTCCAGGCCTGCGAGGGCGGTACGCTGTTCCTCGACGAGGTCGGCGACATGCCGCCGCCGCTCCAGGTCAAGCTGTTACGCGCCCTGGAGGATCGCGTCGTGCGCCCGGTGGGGGCCAACGACGCCGTGCCGATCAACGTGCGCGTGATCTCGGCGACGCACCGCAAGCTGGAAGAGCGCATCGCGACCGGCGAGTTTCGCGAGGACCTGTACTACCGGCTGAATGTGGTGAAGCTCGAGGTCCCTTCGCTCGCGCAGCGCCGGGAGGACATCCCGCTGCTCGCCGGACACTTCCTTGCGCGCCTCGCGGAGCGCTACGGACGCCCGCGCCTGGGCATTTCGCCGGAGGCGATGGAGCTGCTCGTCAGCGCCGCCTGGCCGGGCAACGTGCGCCAGCTGCTCAACGTCGTCGAGCGCGCTGTGGCGCTGACCTCGACCGAGATGATCTCCGCGACGCTGGTGCGGCAGGCGCTGGACGTCGGCTCCGGCTCCCTCACGCCGCTCGACGAGGCGCGGCGTGCGTTCGAGCGCGAGTACCTCGTGCGCATCCTCAAGATCACCGGGGGCAACGTCACGCAGGCCGCCCGCCTCGCCGGCCGCAACCGCACCGAGTTCTACCGGCTGCTGGAGCGGCACGCCCTCGAGCCGGGAATGTTCAAAGCGCGCATCGCCGCGACGCCCTGACTAGGGCGTCGCCGCGCGGCGACAGGGAAATGCGCGTGGCGTCAGCCGCTTGCAGCGGCTGTGACATCCGTCGTCGCCTGCGGCAGACGAAAGTACCCGGTCCGTGACCCTGGAATTTGTCCACGAACTCTTCCTAAGTCATTGAAGGAAAATGACTTGTCGCGCCTGGCACAGGGGTTGCAAGAAAGTGTGTGGAGCGGCCCGAAGAAAGCACCCGAAGCATGGAACACGCCAAGCAGAAGTTCGAATTTCCGATCCTTGCGCAGGTCGCCGGCGGATTTGCGCTGAGCGTGCTGGTCCTCGTGGGCATCAGTGGCTCGATCTACCGGTTGGTCGCGCCCCAGGGCTGGTTCGTCCAGGCCTTCGGCCACAGCATGGGCCTGGGGGCTGCGCTCGTCGCGGCGGTCCTGGGCGCCGCCGCGCTCGTGTCGGTCGTGCCCGGATGGGTCGCGCCCGCTCATCGCGCCCGGATCTCTGACGCGACCGTCTACGGGTTCGCCTCGGCCGGGCTGATCTACCTCGCCCAGTACCTGGCATAGCGAGGGACCCGCCCGCCCGCTTCGCCTCGATCGCACCTTCTCCCCCGGGCCCGCCCTTTCCCCCTACAGGCGGGCCTTCTTTTTTTCTATACGGCGATCGGCGCCTTGATCGCCGGGTGGGGATCGTAGCGCTCCAGCGTGAAGTCCTCGTAGCGGAAGGCGAACAGGTCGCGTACTTCGGCATTGAGCTTCATGCGCGGGAAATCCCGGGGCGTGCGCGCCAACTGCTCCCGGGCCTGCTCAAGATGATTCAAGTACAGATGTGCATCGCCCAGCGTGAGGATGAACTCGCCGGGCCGCAGGCCGCAGACCTGGGCGACCATGAGGGTCAGCAGCGAATAGGACGCGATGTTGAACGGCACGCCGAGGAAGAGGTCTGCGCTGCGCTGGTACATCTGGCACGACAGGCGGCCCTCCGCGACGTAGAACTGGAACAGCGCATGGCAGGGCGGCAGCGCCATCCGGTCCACGTCGGCCGGATTCCACGCCGTCACCAGATGGCGGCGCGAATCCGGGCGGGCGCGCAGATTGTCCAGGAGCTGCCGGATCTGGTCGATCTCGCCACCGCCGGGCGTGCGCCAGTGGCGCCACTGGTAGCCGTACACCGGGCCCAGCTCGCCGGAAGCGTCGGCCCATTCATCCCAGATCGTGACGCCGCGCTCCTGCAGCCAGCGGACGTTGGTATCGCCGCGCAGGAACCACAGCAGCTCGTAGATGATGGACTTGAGATGCAGCTTCTTCGTGGTGAGGAGCGGGAAGCGATCGCCGAGCGCGAAGCGCATCTGGCGCCCGAATACGGAGCGCGTGCCCGTACCGGTGCGATCGGACTTGCTGCTGCCCTTCTCGAGCACTTCGGCCAGCAGATCGAGATACTGGCGCTCCTCGTGAGTCGAGCCGCTCATATGGCGATCAGGGCGAACAGCTCGCGAGCGCTCTGGAAACGCTCTTCCGGCGCCTTGGCCAGCAGGCGGTTGAGAATGCTCTGGTAACCGGCGAGCCGGGTCGGGAGCTGCGGCACGGGACCGTGCACGTGCTGGTAGACGAGACCCGCCGGTCCTTCGGCTTCGTACAGGCGGCGCCCGGTGAGCATCTCGTAGAAGATGACCCCCAGGCTGTACAGGTCCGAACGGCGGTCCGCCGGCTTGCCCAGGCACTGCTCCGGGCTCATGTAGCGAGGCGTCGCGATGACTTCGCCATGCCGCGTGAGCGTCAGGTTGGCCGCGAGGTCCTTGGCAAGCCCGAAGTCCACCAGCACCGGCCGCCCGTTGGCGCGGAACAGGATATTGGGCGGCTTCAGATCACGATGGATCACGCCGCGCTCGTGGATGGCGTCGAGCGCGCGCGCGATCTGCGACACGACGCGCAGCGCCGTAATCGAGGTCATCCCTTCGTGGATGCGCGCGGCAAGCGTGCCGCCCGACAGGTATTCCATCGCGATGTACGGGTGTTCCCCCGCAAATCCCTGGTCGTAGATGTGCGCCACGTATTCGTTCTGCAGGCCGGCCACCAGCTTGTATTCCTGCACGAATCGGCGGAAGAAGACCTGGTCCGCGCGCAGCTTGGGCTCCAGCACCTTGAGCACCAGCTGCAGTCCATCCCGCGCGCGCTCGGCGAGGTAGACCTGCGCCATGCCGCCCTCGCCGATCTTGCGCAGGCTGCGGTACCCCGGGATGTGCCGTTCGGCGCCGTCCAGGGGCATTCCCACGCTGCGGATGTCGATCGGGACGGTGCGCTGCAGATGCGGCGTCGCGTCGGCGCGCTTGGCTTCCTGCTCGCGCACCGCGTCCTCGATCGCGCGCACCAGCCGCTCGCCCGAGAGGTCCGCCTTGCGCAGGAAGTCCGCGGCACCGGCCTTCATGCCGGCGACCGCCAGTGTTTCGCCGCCGGTCTCCGTGAGCAGGATCACCGGGGGCGCGTCCACGCCGCGCAGAACCCCGGACATCCACTTGAGGCGATCTTCGGATCCCGGCTCGACGTACAGCAGTACCGCGGCGTGGGCGCCGGGCGGCAGGGGCAGGTCGGGCATTCCCTGCTCGGCGGGCGCGCGCTCCTCCAGCGTGGCCGTGGGCCAGCGCGCCCGCAGCATACCGGCCACCGCGCTGCGAAATTCGCGGGAGTCGTCCACAATGAGGAATCGCATAGGGGCCGCGTGCTAGGATTTTCTCATGATTAGCCTGTTCGGACGCGGCCGACCCGATCATCCGATGGCCGATGAGGCGTCGGTCCGCCGCATCCTCGGCGAGCTGCCCCGCGATTCCATGAAGGCGCTGGAGGAGCTCGGCCACTGGCACGAGTCGGTGGCGACGACCCCGGAGTTCCGCCCCGAGGTGCGCGTCGAGGTGCTGCTGGCCATCGACGCGGCCGCCGAGCCGCATGTGAAAAAAGTCCTGCGCGAGTACCTCACGGCGGGCCGCCTCACGCGGTTCCAGGAAAACCGGTTGTGGAGCGCCGCCCATGGCTACTGGGCGCCGGCGGCGCTGGCCATGGCCCAGGTCGTGGACCTGTTCCTGCAAGGCGCCAAGGGCATGGATCGCGCGCGGCCCCAGCTGCCGTCGCTGCTCACGGGTGCGCTGCGCGCGCTCGCCCAGCAGATCAAGTGGGCGTACTTCCGCTATGGACCCAACGACCCGGCGGTGTGGGGGACGTTCAACCGTGTCTACGGATTCGCCGAGTCGAGCGGCACGTCGAAGGTCGAGGGGCTCGCGGGCCGCACGCCGCGGCAGGAATTCCTTCGCGGGCTGATGCTCGCCGCGAGCGCGCCCGAGTGTCTTCTTCCCGGGCAGCTGGGCGCCACCGAGCGCCTGATTGCGCGGATGGCGGGGGCGCTGCAGCTCGCGGGGGCGAGTGGCCCCGATACGCCGTTCTGGACGGACGTGCAGCGCTCGATGGTGCCGCTGCGCGCCAGCCGCATCCTCCAGCCTGGACCCGGCGTGCGCTTTTTCGGCGCGGGTACGGCGCTCGCGGAGCTCGCCGCGCTGCGGGAGCGCGTGACCTCGTCGAGCGCGCCACAGGCGGATCTCGGCATCGGCGATCCCATGGAGCGCGAGGACGCGCTCAGCCTGCTGGCGCATCTCGGGAAGTGCTGGTCGCCGCAGGCGCCCGAGCGACGCCACCCGCGGCACGCGGTGAAGTCGCGGCTGGGCGTGGCCAGCGGCCTGCATGGCGTCATCGAAGCACTCGACGAATCCGCCTCGCTCAGCTTCGACGGCAGCGGCGCCGAGAACTGGATCGTCGAGAATGTCAGTGCCGGTGGCTTCGGTGCGCTGGTCGCCCAGATGAAGGGAGACTGGCTGCGCGTGGGCGCGCTGGTCGCGATGCAGCCCGAGGGTGGCAAGAACTGGCTGGTGGGCATCGTGCGCCGGGTGCACCGGACGTCCGGCCAGCAGGCGCGCGTGGGCATCGAGACGTTGTCGCGGGCGCCAGAGATCGCGCGGCTCGAGGTCGGCGGCGCGAATGAAACGGGCGTGGTGCTGAGGCCGCCGGCCGCGGACGCGGGCCAGGTGCGCATCGCGCTGCGCCCCGGGGTCTTCGCGCCCGGGCAGAACCTGGAGCGGCGTGGCGACGTCTCGCCGCGCGTCTATCTGCCGATCCGCGTCGACGACCGGGGCGAGGACTACGAGATCGGCGGCTTCAGGGAGATGGTGCGAGACGCCTGAGGAGCCACGCGGCGATGTGAGCGATTTCCTCGCCGCACACCGAATGGGGCATCGGATAGTCTCGCCACTCGAGCTCGTAGCCCTGCTGCTCGAGACGAGTCCGCGACTGCTGCGCGCGGGCAATCGGGATCACGTCGTCGAACCGGCCGTGCGCCATGAAGACCGGAAGCGCGCGATTG
This sequence comes from Burkholderiales bacterium, assembly GCA_036274335.1. Classification (GTDB taxonomy): domain Bacteria; phylum Pseudomonadota; class Gammaproteobacteria; order Burkholderiales; family SG8-39; genus JAABQT01. The sequence goes on from DASUFW010000219.1 coordinate 18,611, forward strand.
GCGGGGCTCGCCTCCGCCGCCAGCGTATCCGCCAGGGGCAGGTAGGTGGACAGCGCCAGGATTCCTGCCAGGCGCTCCGTGTGCCGGAGTCCCGTGTGCAGGGCGATCGCCCCGCCTTGCGAGAACCCCGCCAGAACGATGCGGCCGGGAACGACGCCTCGCGAGCGCTCGCGCGCGATGAGCTCTTCCGTGAGTGCCTGCGAGGCGCGGATCCCCGCATCATCCTCGCGGCCCCCGCCGAGCTGGTAAATGTCGTACCAGGCCCGCATGCGCATGCCCATGTTCAGCGTCACGGGGCGAACCGGGGCGTGCGGAAACACGAACCGGACGCCGGGCGACGGCGGCAGACGCAACTCCGGCACCACCGGCTCGAAGTCGTGGCCGTCCGCG
>DASUFW010000220.1:0-3424 GCA_036274335.1 Burkholderiales bacterium
ACCGCGATCGCGAGCAGCGTGCCGAACACGGGCAGCAGGTGCAGCGTGAAGCCCGCGGCGCTCGCGCCCACCACGGCCACGCCGCGGTTCCAGCACAGGTACGAGGCGATCGAGGCGAACAGCGCCACGTACAGCACCCCGCCGGCCTCGGCGAGCGAGGGGACGCGCGGCGGATGCAGCCAGAGGTCCACCGCGTAGAGCGGCGTCAGCAGGAGCAGCGCGGCGCAGGCCGAGAGGAAGAGCAGCGCCACGCCGCCCAGCCCGGGCGGGCGGTGCCGCAGCAGCACCGAGTACACCCCCCACGCCGACATGGCGAGCAGGATCCACAGGTCGCCGATGCGCAGCTCGAGGCGCGCGAGCTGGCCGAAGTCGCCGCGCGAGAGGATGACCAGGATGCCGGCGAGCGAGACCAGCATGCCCCCGACCTGGCGCAGGTTTCCCCGCTCGCCCTCCATGAGCCACGCCGCCAGCAGGATGAACAGCGGTCCGGAGGAATTCAGCAGCACGCCGTTGACCGCGGTGGTGGAGTGCAACCCCAGGTAGACCAGGCAGTGGAAGAGCGCCATGCCCGTCGTGCCGAGGAGCAGCAGGTACCCCGCGTGCCGGCGTACGACCGCGCCCTTGCCGCGCAGCGCGGGCAGCGCGAAGGGCGCGAGCAGGGCGAGCGGGATCGCCCAGCGCCAGAAGTTGAGCGCCACGGGGTCGAACGCGTCGCGCAGCGCTCGGCCGATCACCCAGTTGCCCGCCCAGAACAGCATGGCGAGCGCGAGCAGCGCGAAGGCGCCGGCGCGGGAGCCGCTCATGCGAGCCCGAATTCCCTCAGCGCGTGCTCGCGCAACCGCCCCTTCTGCACCTTGCCGCTCGCGGTCATGCCGAGCGCCTCGAAGTCGGCCACCACTTTCACATAGCGCGGCACGCGGAAATTCGCGCAGCGCGCCTTCGTCCAGTCGATCAGCTCCTGCGCGCCGGCCGCCTGCCCCGCCTTGAGCGCCACGTAGGCGCAGGGCACCTCGCCGAGCCGCGCGTCGGGCACGCCGATCACCTGCGCCACCGCGACCGCCGGGTGCGCGAGCAGCACCTCCTCCACTTCCGCCGGCGCGACGTTCTCGCCGCCGACACGGAACACGTCCTTCAGCCGGCCGATCATGCGCAGCCGCCCGCCGGGGTGCACCTCGCCGAGGTCGCCGGTGCGCAGGAAGCCGTCGGCGGTGAAGGCCGCCGCGGTCGCCTCGGGGTTCTTGTAATAGCCGCGCATCACGCTCCAGCCGCGCACCTGGATCTCGCCCTCCAGCGTGCGCAGGTGCAGCCCCTCGTGCGGCGTGGCGAGCCCCTGCACGCGCAGCGCCTCGGGGTCGCGCCAGTCGCTCATGACGACGTTGGGCGAGGCCTCCGACAGGCCGTAGGCGGCGCAGATGTGCTTCGCGCCGAGCAGGTCGATGATGCGGCGCATCGTCTCCGGCCCGGCCGCGGCCCAGCCGCCGCGCAGCACGAGCCGGCGCTTCGGGAAGTCGGGGTGCGCCATGAGCAGCTGGAAGATGGTGTCGTTGCCCGAGGTGAGGGTACAGCGCTCCATTTCCATCATCTCGAGCGCCGCGCCCGCCTCGAAGCTCGGGCGCGTGACGAGGCAGGCGCCATGGACGAGCGACATCAGCGCCGAGAGCGTCGAGCCGCCGACGTGGAAGAAGGGCCGGCAGTTGAAGTAGCGGTCCTCGGCGCGGATGCCGACGCGCTGCCCCGAAGCCCAGGCGTTGCGCAGCATGTTGTCGTGCGTGAGCATCACGCCCTTCGGGTACGCCGTGGTGCCCGAGGTGAACTGGATGAGCAGCAGGTCGTCCGGGGCGACCTGCGCGTGCAGCGCCTGGCCGCGGTCGAGCGCCGCGAACTTCCGCCACGACGCCTCGCCCAGCACGATGCGGTGCTTCAGCTTGGGCGCGCGCACCGCCCGCAGCATCGAGGCGTAGTCGTTGTTCAGGAACGTCGGCGCCAGGAACACCGCCTGGCAGTCGGCCTGGCGCAGGCAGAACTCGAGCTCGGCGGCCTTGAAGCGCGTATTGACGGGCACCGTGACCACGCCAAGCAGCGCCGCCCCGTAGAACAACGCGAGCCAGTATTCGTCGTTGCCCATCAGGATTGCGGCGTGGTCGCCCTTCTTCAAGCCGAGCGCGTGCATGGCACGCGCGACGCGCAGCGCCGAGTCGTGCAGCTCGCCGTAGGTCAGGCGCCGCGTCGGCGTCACGAGCGCGGGTGCCTCGCGGGGTGCCGCGGCGAGGAATTCACCCAGCGTGCGCGGCGTCCAGCCGCTCATCGCCGTCCCATCCAAGCGCCCGTGGCGAGCTGCTCGTCGATGGCGGCGAGCTCCGCCTCCAGTGCGCCGCGCGGGTCGCGCTCGACGCCGCGGTCGATCGTCCGCTTGGCGAGCCGCAGCGCATCCGGCGGCGCGCTGAGCACCGCCTTGGCGATGTCCGCCAGCACGCCTTCCAGCTTTTCCGGCGCGACGAGCCGGCTGACCAGCCCGTGGCGCTCCGCCTCGTCGGCGGACAGCGCGCGGCCCGTGAACATCAGGTCCTTGGCGAGGCGCTTGCCGAGGACGCGCGGCAGGCGCTGCGTCGCGCCCACCGTGCCGCGCAGCGCCTCGGGGACGCGGAACGAGGCCGCGGGCGTCGCGACGATGAAGTCGCAGGCCGCCGCGATCTCGCAACCCGAGCCGACGGCGGGGCCTTCGACCACCGCCACCGCCGGCACCGGCAGCGCTTCGATCGCGGCGTAGGCCTCGAAGGCCTTCAGGCGCCGCGCGCGCACCTGCGCCGCGTCCATGCCCTCGCGCTCCTTCAGGTCCGCGCCCGCGCAGAAGGCCGGCCCCGCGGCGCGCACGAAGACGAGCCTGACGGTCGGGTCTATGCCGCGCGCCGCCTTACTCAGCGCCTCGCACATCGCGAGGTTGAGCGCGTTGCGGCTCTCCGGCCGGTTGAGGGTAACGGTTGCGACACCGTCGCGCACGTCGACGAGAAGCGTCAGATCGCCCCCTCCGCGCGAAGCGCCGCGACCTGCGCGTCGGAGTACCCGAGGCGCTCCTTGAGGATCGATTCGGTGTGCTCGCCGAGCGCGGGGGGCGCGCCGATCGCCGGATCGTCCCAGCCGGTGAACTTGTAGGGCAGCGCGAGCGCGCGGAATTCGCCGACCCCGGGGTAGTCGAAGCTGCCCACCATGCGCCGCGCCCGCACGTGCGGATCGGCGAGCACTTCGGCGACGTCGTTCACCGGCCCGACCGGCACGTCGGCCGCATCGAGCTTCGCGATCAGCTCGGCGCGCGTGAGCTTCGCCACCGCGGCCGTGAGCAGCGCCATCACCGCCTCGCGGTGCTCGACGCGCGCCGCGTTGGTCGCGTAAATGGGGACAGTCCCTATTTGCAGCGCCTGGCACAGCG
>DASUFW010000221.1:0-1464 GCA_036274335.1 Burkholderiales bacterium
GCAGGTCGGGGCGCCCGGCTAAGGGCGGGCGACGCGGGTCAGCGGTATTCGGGCTGTACCCGGGCGAGGTAATCCTCGAGCTGCGCGGCGAGGCCGTCGATGCCCGCCCGGTCGCCGCGCATCGACTTCTCCTCGATGGCGCGTCCGATGCGGGTGATTTCCTCGAAGCCGTAGCTGCCGCCGACGCCGCTCAGCGAGTGGCCAATGGTGCGCGTCACCGAGAAGTCGCTGCCTTCGAGCGCCGCGCGTAGGCGCCGGAGGTCGGTCGTGCAATTGGCCAGGAAGCGCACCGCGAGACCGCGCACCCGGCTGTCGACCTTGACGCGGATCGCGTTGCTCACCGGCGCAGCCGCCGCATTGTCGGCGAGCGGCGCCAGCACCTCGCGCAACCGCTCCGGAGCCGCCGGCTTGGTCAGGACGTCGTCGCAGCCTTCGATCAGCGCGCGCTCGACCGGCGCGCCGGCCTGGTGCGCAGTGAAGCCGATGACCGGCCGGGTGTAGCCGCGCTCGCGAAGCACGCGCACCGTCTCGTAGCCGTCCATGAACGGCATGTCCATGTCGAGCAGCACTACGCTGTAAGGTTCTGCGAGCGCGGCCTCGATGGCCTCCAGGCCGTCGGTGACGGTGTGGCACTCGAAGCCCAGCTCGCCCAGCTGCACCTTGACCAGGTCGCGCACGTCGGCGTTGTCATCGGCGAGCAGCACGCGGCCGGATAAACGGGCGGGAGCCGGTTGGGGCGCCGGCGCCGGGGCGGGCTGCACGGACGCGCCCTGCGGCGCGGGGATGCGCGCCTCGAACGTCGAACCGACGCCCACCTCCGAGCGCGCGCGGAGCGTCCCGCCCATGAGCTCGACGAGCTTGCGCGTGATGGACAGGCCCAGCCCGGTGCCCGCGGCCGTCACGCCGGGGGCGCGCTGGAACGGGACGAAGATGTTCTGCAAGCTGTCGGGCGGGATGCCGGGGCCCGTGTCGCGCACCGCGCAGCGCAGCTCGCCGTCCAGCCAATCCGCCGACAAGGCCACCGAGCCCCGGGCCGTGAACTTGATCGCGTTGCCCAGCAGGTTGATCAGCACCTGGCGCACCCGGAACGCATCGAGCAGCAGCGTCTGCGGCACGGAGGCGGCGACGTTCAGCTCCAGGGCGAGCTGCTTCTCGTTGGCCATCACGCGCAGCGTGGCGACCACGTCCTCGAGCAGCGCCCGCGTCTCGTGGGGCGTGCGCTCCAGCTTGAGCTGCCCCGCGTCCATGCGCGCCAGGTCGAGGTTGTTGTTGACCAGCGCGAGCAGGTGCTCGCAGTTGCGGGCGATGATCCCGCTGTGCTTCAGGCGCTGCGCCTTGCCGATGTCGTCGCCGTAGAGGTTGAATTTGTTGAAGCCCATGATCGCGGTGATCGGCGTGCGCAGCTCGTGCGTCATGTGATTCAGGAACTCGGTCTTCAGGCGCGCGGCTTCCACGGCCGCCGCC
>DASUFW010000222.1:0-1087 GCA_036274335.1 Burkholderiales bacterium
GTCTCCGAGCGCTACCTGGCGCAGCTCGAATCGGGCCAGGGAAACATCTCGGTCCTGCTCCTGCGCAAGCTGTCGCACGCCATGCAGGTGCCGATCGAGCTGCTGGTGCGCGAGCACGCCACGCACGCGAAGAGCGCGCGCATCGCGCTCCTCGGCCTGCGCGGCGCGGGCAAGTCCACCCTGGGCGAGCGGCTGGCGCACAGCCTCGCCGTGCCCTTCGTCGAGCTCGACCGCGAGGTGGAAAAGGAGGCCGGCGCTCCCCTCGGCGAGGTGTTCTCCATGTACGGGCAGGAGGCCTTCCGGCGCTTCGAGCGCAAGGCGCTCGCGCGGGTGCTGCGACAGCATCCGCAGGCTGTGATCGCCACGGGCGGCAGTCTGGTGACCGACCCGGATACCTTCGCGCTGCTGCTCGACCACTGCACCTGCGTGTGGCTGAAGGCGACGCCCGAGGAGCACATGGGCCGCGTGATGGCCCAGGGCGACCTGCGGCCGTTCAAGGGCAGCCCGGCGGCCCTCGAGGAGATCCGCCGCCTGCTCGCCGACCGCGACCGCCTCTACGCCCGCGCCGACGCCGTGCTGAGTACGAGCGGCCAATCGATGCGCCGCAGCCTCGCCGAGCTGCGCGCGCTCGTCGCCAAGGAGACTTCATGAACGCCCCCGACGCCCTCACCCCGCCGGTCGTGTTCGACACCGAGCCGTCGCGCTACCACCACTGGAAGCTCGCCTTCGAGGGCCCGGTCGCCACGCTCACGCTCGACATCGACGAGGACAAGGGGCTTGCGCCCGGCTACAAGCTCAAGCTCAACTCCTACGACCTCGGCGTGGACATCGAGCTGCACGATGCCCTGAACCGCATCCGCTTCGAGCACCCCGAGGTGAAGTCGGTGATCGTCACCAGCGGCAAGAGCCGCATGTTCTGCTCGGGCGCCAACATCTACATGCTCGGCATGAGCACGCACGCCGCCAAGGTGAACTTCTGCAAGTTCACCAACGAGACCCGCAACAGCCTCGAGGACTCGAGCGCGCACTCCGGGCTCAAGTTCCTCGCGGCGCTGAACGGCACCACCGCCGGCGGCGGCTACGAGCT
>DASUFW010000223.1:0-3445 GCA_036274335.1 Burkholderiales bacterium
AGGCTGAAGGGCGTGAAGTTGGTGTTGCGGTCGTAGTAGTCCTCGTGCTCGGCGCGCTTGAGGAAGCCGACGACCCGGTAGGTCACCGGCGTCATCACGATCTCCCAGCCCGTCTTGAGCACGTACTGCACCATCGCGACCTTGAGGACGTCGGAGGTCTCCCAGATGCCGTAGAAGGCGATCACGTAGAACAGGCTCGAGTCGACCAGCTCGCCGACCAGCGTCGAGCCGATGGTGCGCGTCCACAGCCACTTGCCCTCGGTCCAGATCTTCATCTTGGCGAGCACGTAGCTGTTGGAGAAGCTGCCGCACCAGAACGCGATCATCGAGCCGAGCGCGATGCGCCAGGAGTTGCCGAACACCGACTCCAGCGCCGGCTGGTAGCTCTTCATGTACGCCGAGGGGCCGGGCGGCAGGCTGATCACCACCCAGGCCATGAAGGAGGCGAAGAAGAGCGCCGCGAAACCGGCCCAGACCACGCGCCGGTCGCGGCCGTAGCCGTACACCTCGGTGAGGATGTCGCCGAAGATGTACGAGATGGGGAAGAAGAGCACGCCCGCGCCGAACGGCGTCGGGCCGAGCAGCGGCAGGTTCACCACGGCCTGCTTCGCGGCGCCGATGAAGTTCGAGCAGATGAGGACCGTGACGAACGCCGCCATCACGAAGTCGTAGTAGCGGTAGGTGCGCGGGGCGACGGCGCTCACGGCAGCCGGGGCGAGTACTCGCGCGCGTCGGGCTCGAGCTGGATGCGCATGGCGTCCAGCATGCGCCCGACCATGGCGTAGAAGGCGGCCGTCAGCGCGAGCTCGACGAAGTCCTGGTGATCGAAGTGCTTCGACGCCTCGGCGTACACCGCATCGGTGACGTCGGCGCGCGTCACCGCCTCGGCGAGCAGCAGCGCGGCCTTCTCGCGCGCGTCGAATTCGGGCGAATCGCGCCAGCCGGCGAGCGCCGCGATCTGCGCCTCGCGCACGCCGGCCTTCCTCGCCATCTTCAGGTGCTGCGCCCACTCGTACTCGGAGCCCATCACCTGCGCGCCGCGCAGGATGATCAGCTCGCGCAGCTCGCGCGGGTTGCGGCTCTCGTAGCGGATGGCGCGCGCGAACTCGGTCCACGCCGCGCACAGCGCCGGGTGGTTGCCGAGCGCGCGGTACAGGTTGGGCGGCTGGCCCCAGAGCTCTTCGAGGCGCGCCTTGAGGCCGGGGCCGAACTCCGCATTGGGCACGCGTTGCATGGCGGCATAATAGCCGAATGCTCCCGGCCGACGCGGTCCGCGACTTCCAGCTCACGCGCGTGCCGCCGGAATTCCTCGACGATCCCTATCCCTGGTACGCGGCGCTGCGCGAGCACGACCCGGTGCACGCCCTGGAGGGCGGCGGCGTGTTCCTCTCGCGCTACGACGACGCGCTCGCCGTGTACCGCTCGCCGCACGCCAGCTCCGACAAGAAGCTCGAGTTCCGGCCCAAGCTCGGCGACACGCCGCTCTACGAGCACCACACCACGAGCCTGGTGTTCAACGACCCGCCCCTGCATACGCGCGTGCGGCGCGTCATCATGGGCGCGGTCAACCAGAAGGCGATCGCGCGCATGGAAGGCGCGGTCGCGCAGTACGTGGACGGCCTGCTCGAGGCGATGGCCGCGAAGCGCGACGTCGATTTCATCGCCGACTTCGCCGCGCAGATCCCGATCGAGGTGATCGGCAACATGCTCGGCATCCCGCGCGGCGAGCGCGGCCCCTTGCGCGGCTGGTCGATCGCCATCCTCTCGGGGCTCGAGCCGGTCGTCACGCCCGCCATCATGGACGCCGGCAACCGCGCGGTGACCGACTTCATCGCGTACCTGAAGGTCCTGATCGAGGCCCGGCGCCGCGCGCCGGGCGACTACGAAACCGACGTGCTGACGCGGCTCATCCAGGGTGAGCAGGACGGCGAGCGGCTGACCGAGAAGGAGCTCTACCACCAGTGCATCTTCATGCTGAACGCCGGGCATGAGACCACCACCAACCTGATCGGCAACGGCCTGTGGGCGCTGCTGCACAACCCCGCCGAGCTCGCGAAGCTGCGCGCCGACCCGTCGCTCGTCGCTCCCGCCGTGGAAGAGATGCTGCGCTACGACGGCCCGATCCAGCTCAACAACCGCCGCCTCACCGCGCCGGTCGAGCTCGCCGACCGGACCCTGCCCGAGGGCACCTTCGTCACGATCGGCATCGGCGCGGCGAATCACGATGCCGCGCAGTTCCCCGAGCCCGAGCGCTTCGACGCCTCGCGCAAGCCCAACCGCCACGTCGCCTTCGGCCACGGCGACCACGTGTGCGTGGGCCTGAACGTGGCGCGCATGGAGGGGCGCATCGCGCTCGGCCGGCTGCTCGCGCGCTTCCCGAGGATCGAGCTCGCCGGCGCGCCCGAGCGCGACCGGCGCGTGCGCTTCCGGGGCTTCCGGAAGCTGCCGGTGCGCGTGCGAGAAAGCTAGGGACAGGCAAAAATAGGGACAGACCCTAAGGGTCTGTCCCTATTTTTGGGGGGTCTGTCCCTACAGCCGCTTCACCCGCACGTTGCGGAACTTGACGACGCCCCCGGCGTACTGCAGCCCGAGGCGTCCGTCCTTCAGCTTCGTGTCGTGCACGTCGACGGTCTTCACGCCGTTCAGGACGACGACGATGTGGTCGCCCTGCACGGTGATGTCGTAGGTGTTCCACTTGCCGCCCGCCTTCGGCATCGGGTCGAGCACCTTGACGATGTGCACCAGGGCGCCCGTGCCGTAGGCCGGGTCGGGGCGCTGGTCGAAGATGTTCGCCTCGTAGCAGACGCGGTCGGTCAACACTTCCGGGTTGCCGCAGCGCATGTAGACGCCGCTGTTCGCGTCATCGCTGACCCAGAACTCGGCGTGCAGCTGGAAGTCCTTGTAGATCTCGTTGGTCACGAGGAAGCCGTTGTCCTTGCCTTCCTTCTTGTCGGCGACCACCGTGTCGCCCTCGATCCGCCAGTTGGCCTTGCCGACCGTGTACCACTGCTTGAGGTCCTTGCCGTCGAAGAGCGTCGTCCAGCCGTCGCCGGACATGCCGCCCTTGCTCGCGCACGCCGCGAGCATCGCGACGACGAGCATCCCTGCGCCAAACGCAGCCAGCCGCTTCATAAGGTTGCCTCCTCCTGGGTTTTGGCCCCGGCTCCCCGGCCGGGGTGCGCGGAGAATGGGCCCAACGCCGCATCCCGTCAATACGCCACCCCCGGGGCGTATCATGGCCGTCGTTGGGGGTGTTCGCGAGCCCTCGAGCAGATCCATGCTGCGAATCCCCGCCGTCTTCCTTGCCTGCCTGTTGCTGTCCGCCGCCGCCGCGGCGGCGTCCTCGCCGCCCGCCCCGGCGGCGGGCATCGACTGGCAGCTGTTCGCCTCGGGTTCCACCGCCAAGGTGTACTTCGACCGCGCCTCGCTGCGCGAGGCGGACCCG
>DASUFW010000224.1:0-1325 GCA_036274335.1 Burkholderiales bacterium
TCGCTGGCCGGGGGGCCTAGGTCGCCGCGACCCGCGGCGGCCCCCGGTCCACGGCGCCAGACTTGCGCGCCAAGGGCCGGCGGACGGCGCCCTGCGCCGACCGGCGGGCGACTTGAGACGCAAACCCCGTGCCAAAGGCCCGCCGTTGTCAAGGATTTACAACGGAACGGGGGGTCCTGAAAAGTCTTTACAATGTCGTTCCCCGCGCTACGCGGATTCCGGAACGGTCGGTCCACTAGACCTAGGTCTAGTTGCACGCTAAAGGTCTAGTTGACGTAACCCCTTGGTAGTAAAGGGGTAACTAGACCATCTAGACCTACTAGACCTTGGCGAGGGTTTCCCCGTATGGAGCTGGGCGCGCGTGGCCTGTAGCCCGGGGCGCGACAGCTAGACCCTTCCCGGATTGCTAACCCCCATGATTCTCTATATGGGGTCTAGTAGGTCTAGCTAGGTCTAGATGGCCCTTACAGAATAACGACTTAGGGCAACTAGACCTTTAGCGTGCAACTAGACCTAGGTCTAGTCGGCCCTGCCCCCGGGCCCTCCGCCGGGCTCGCTGGGCAAGCCTACTGCCCCATAGGCAAAGGGCCCGGATCCCGGCTTGCGACCCCTAGGACGGGCAGCGTTGCCCCTTCGGGGCTCGATTTTGGTAGGGGCTTGTTAGGTACTGGCGGGGGGTCTATTAGCGTGCCCATTGTAGGGGTATCCTGCTACCATGGATAGAATGACATTCTATCCATGGCATGTACTAGGGGGCATGCCCTGCCCTCAGGGGCACGTGCCCTAGGGGGCATGCCATGGATAGAGGGTCACTCTATCCATGACATTTTATCGATGCGCCAGCGTCGCTCCCGGCCCGACGGGGGTATACCCCCCTTTTCGGATGGCGCAGGGCGCCTCCCCCCGCGTCCCGGATTCAAGAGCCCCCGGTTCTCGATCTGCAAGCCAACCCAGTTGCCAAAAAATAAAAAACCAGTGTAGACTTACAGTTGTCCCCATGGAGGCACCCCATGCTCCTGATCCCCATCGTCCTCGTCGTCACCATGCAGGTCGTCGAGCACTGGTCCTTCCCCAAGTCGATCGAGGCCCACTCGATCGTGACCGTCCCGTTCCACGCGGACGAGATGGACTGACCGCCCCGCTCCCTGCTACGATGGGAGCATGGCTTCCAAGACTCCGTTCGTCTTCACCGAGGACGTCCGCCAGCGCTACCTGATCCTCGTCGCCCGGACGGGGCAGGTGACCACGCCCGCCCACATGGTCGGCGTGACGCGGCAGACGATCCACAACACGCGCGAGTCCGACCCGGCGTTCGACGAGGCCGT
>DASUFW010000225.1:0-1360 GCA_036274335.1 Burkholderiales bacterium
TCGCTGGCCGGGGGGCCTAGGTCGCCGCGACCCGCGGCGGCCCCCGGTCCACGGCGCCAGACTTGCGCGCCAAGGGCCGGCGGACGGCGCCCTGCGCCGACCGGCGGGCGACTTGAGACGCAAACCCCGTGCCAAAGGCCCCGACTTGTGAAGTCTTTACAACGGAACGGGGGGTCCTGAAAAGTCTTTACAACGTCGTTCCCGGCATGACACGGATTCCAGAACGGCCGGTCCACTAGACCTAGGTCTAGTTGCACGCTAAAGGTCTAGTTGACGTAACCCCTTGGTAGCAAAGGGCCATCTAGACCTAGCTAGACCTACTAGACCTTGCCGGAGGTTTCCCCGTATGGAGCTGGGCGCGCGTGGCCTGTAGCCCGGGGCGCTACAGCTAGACCCCTTGGCCAGTTTCTAACCCCCATTCCCCCTATACAGGGTCTAGTAGGTCTAGCTAGGTCTAGATGGCCCTTACAGAATAACGACTTAGGGCAACTAGACCTTTAGCGTGCAACTAGACCTAGGTCTAGTTGCCCCTGCCCCCGGGCCCTCCGCCGGGCTCGCTGGGCAAGCCTACTGCCCCATGGGCAAAGGGCCCGGATCCCGGCTTGCGACCCCTAGGACGGGCAGCGTTGCCCCTTCGGGGCTCGATTTTGGTAGGGGCTTGTTAGGTACTGGCGGGGGGTCTATTAGCGTGCCCATTGTAGGGGTATCCTGCTACCGTGGATAGAATGTCATTCTATCCATGGCATGTACTAGGGGGCATGCCCTGCCCTCAGGGGCACGTGTCCTAGGGGGCATGCCATGGATAGAGAGTCACTCTATCCATGACATTTTATCGATGCGCCAGCGTCGCTCCCGGCCCGACGGGGGTATACCCCCCTTTTTGGATGGCGCAGGGCGCCTCCCCCCGCGTCCCGGATTCAAGAGCCCCCGGCCCTCGATCTGCAAGCCAACCCAGTTGCCAAAAAATAAAAAACCGGTGTAGACTTCCAGTTGTCCCCATGGAGGCATCCCATGCCCCAGCTCCTGATCTCGGTCGTCCTCGTCGTCGCCATGCAGGCCGTCAGCCACTGGACCTTCCCGTCGAGCATCGAGGCCCACTCGATCGTGACCGTCCCGTTCCACGCGGACGAGATGGACTGACCGCCCCGCTCCCTGCTACGATGGGAGCATGGCTTCCAAGACTCCGTTCGTCTTCACCGAGGACGTCCGCCAGCGCTATCTGATCCTCGTCGCCCGGACGGGGCAGGTGACCACGCCCGCCCACATGGTCGGCGTGACGCGGCAGACGATCCACAACACGCGCGAGTCCGACCCGGCGTTCGACGAGGCCGTGAACGAGGCGCTCGATCGCTACCGCGAC
>DASUFW010000226.1:0-1790 GCA_036274335.1 Burkholderiales bacterium
CGCTATTACGACGACTTCGCGGTCGGCGACACCTACAAGCACTGGCCCGGCCGCACGGTCACGGCGGCCGACAACACCTGGTTCACGCTGCTCACGATGAACCAGCACCCGATCCATTTCGACGAGGAATACGCGAAGAAGACGGAGTTCGGCAAGCCGCTCGTCAACTCCACGCTGACGCTCGCCCTCGTCACCGGCATGAGCGTCGCGGACGTCAGCCAGCACGCGATCGCCAACCTCGGCTGGACCGACATCGTGATGCCCGCGCCGGTTTTCAACGGCGACACGCTCTACGCGGAGTCCAGGGTGCTCGAGAAGCGCGAGTCGAAATCGCGGCCCGGGCAGGGCATCGTGGGCGTGGCCACCCGCGCCTGGAAGCAGGACGGCACCACCGTGATGACCTTCAAGCGCACCATCCTCGTTCCGAAGCGCCCATGAACTCCTCCGAAGAGACTCAGATCCTCGATGCGATTTCGAGATGGCTCGAGCGCGACGTCCGCCCGAAGGCGCGCGAGCTGGAGAAAAAGGACGAGTACCCGGACGCCATGGTCGAGACGATGAGGAAGCTCGGACTGTTCGGCGCGACCATCCCGCAGGAATACGGCGGGTTGGGGCTGCCGGCCTCGACCTACGCGAAGATCGTCGCCCAGATCTCCGAGGTGTGGATGTCGCTCACCGGGATCTTCAACTCGCACCTCATCATGGCGGCGGCGGTCGCCCGCTACGGCACGCAGGCGCAGAAGGAGAAGTACCTGCCGAAATTCGCCACCGGCGAGATCCGCGGCGGCCTCGCGCTCACCGAGCCCGACTGCGGCACCGACCTGCAGGCGATCCGCACGCGCGCCGTGCGCCAGGGCGACCACTACGTGGTGAACGGCACCAAGACCTGGATCTCGAACGGCATCAAGGGCTCGTGCTTCGCGCTGCTCGTCAAGACCGATCCCGAGGCGAAGCCGCGCCACAAGGGCATGAGCATGTTGCTCGCCGAGAAGGGCCCGGGCTTCCGGGTGTCGAAGAAGCTCGAGAAGCTCGGCTACAAGGGCATCGATTCCGCCGAGCTCATCTACGAGGACTGCCGCATTCCCGTCGAGAACCTCATCGGCGGAGAGGAAGGCAAGGGCTTCCACCACGCGCTGGGCGGGCTCGAGCTGGGGCGCATCAACGTCGCCGCGCGCGGCGTGGGCGTGGCGAACGCGGCGCTCAAGGAAGCAGTGGCCTACTCGCAGGTGCGCAAGACCTTCGGCAAGCCGATCTGCGAGCACCAGGCGATCCAGCTGAAGCTCGGCGAGATGGCGACGCGCTGCGAGGCGGCCCGGCTGCTCGTCGAGAGCGCGGCCCGCGCCTACGACGCCGGCGAGCGCTGCGACATGGAGGCCGGCATGGCCAAGTACTTCGCCTCGGAGGCCGCGCTGGAGAACTCGATCGAGGCGGTGCGCATCCACGGCGGCTACGGCTACTCGACCGAGTTCAACGTGGAGCGCTACTACCGCGACGCGCCGCTCATGTGCATCGGCGAGGGCACCAACGAGATGCAGCGCATCATCATCGCCAAGCAGCTGATCGCGCGGAACCCGGTCTGATGCTGCCCCTCGCGGGCGTGCGCATCCTCGCCGTCGAGGTCTACGGCGCCGGACCCTTCGGCACCGCGCACCTCGCGGACCTCGGCGCGGAGGTGATCAAGATCGAGCCGCGCGAGGGCGGCGACGTGTCGCGCGCCGTGGGGCCGTACTTTCTCGGCGAGGGCGACAGCGTCTTCTTCCAGTCGCTCAACCGGAACAAGAAGTCGCTCA
>DASUFW010000227.1:0-19611 GCA_036274335.1 Burkholderiales bacterium
ACCATGTAGATCACGTACTCGGCCATGTTCTTGGCATGGTCGCCGATCCGCTCGATCGCCTTCGCGATGAACAGGATCTCGAGGGACCGCGTGATGGTGCGCGGGTCTTCCATCATGAACGTGATCAGCTGGCGCATGATGGCGCGGAACGCGTTGTCGACTTCCGAGTCCTGCTTGACCACGCGCATCGCCTCGGAGACGTCGAGCCGCGCGAAGGCGTCCAGCGACTGGCGGAGCATCGCCAGCGCCCGCTCCGCCACGTGCGAGAGGTCCATGCGCGGCATGTGCAGCCGCTCCGCCGTGTGAATGAGCTTGGCCATGCGGCCGATCTTCTCCGCCTCGTCGCCGATGCGCTCGAGGTCGGTGATGGTCTTGATCACCGTGATGAGCAGCCGCAGGTCCGAGGCGGCCGGCTGGCGGCGCGCGATGATGTGGCTGCACAGCTCGTCGAGCTCCACCTCCATCGCGTTGACGCGATGGTCGTCGGCGATCACCCTGTCGATCATCGCCATGTCGCCCGCGTTGAGCGCGTCCATGGCGCGGATGATCTGCTCCTCGACCAGTCCGCCCATCTGCAGCACGCGCGAGCGGACGCTCTCCAGCTCGGCGTCGAATTGCTTGGAGGTGTGCTCGGACATGACCGATCAGCCTATCACGGGGATATGGCTGAAATGTTACGCCTTCCGGGCAGCGATCGCCCGCACCCCGCCCGGCTCGGCGAGCAGCAGCAGGTCCGCCGGCCGGCGGGCGAACAGGCCATTGGTGACCGCGCCGACCACCTGATTGAGATCGGACTCCAGCCGGGGCGGATCGATGATCGTGAGGCCGTGGCAATCGATGACCAGGTTGCCGTTGTCGGTCTTGAAGCCCTCGCGCAGCTGGGGGTGGCCGCCCAGTTTGCGCAGCTCGCGGCCGACGTGGCCGCGGGCCATGGGGATCACCTCCACGGGCAGCGGGAACTTGCCGAGCACCGCCACCTTCTTGGAGGCGTCGCAGACGCAGACGAACTTGCGCGCCACGGCAGCGATGATCTTCTCGCGGGTGAGCGCCCCGCCTCCGCCCTTGATCATGTACAGGTAGTCGTTCACCTCGTCGGCGCCGTCCACGTACACCGGCAGCTCGTTGACCGAGTTGAGGTCGAACACGCGGATGCCGTGCTTCCTCAGGCGCTCGGCGCTCGCCTCGGAGGCCGCCACCGCGCCCTCGATCCGGCCCTTGATGCCCGCGAGCGCATCGATGAAGAAATTGACCGTGGATCCGGAGCCGACGCCGACCACGGCGTCCTCGACCACGTGCTTGAGCGCTTCGCGCGCGGCCGCCTGCTTCAGCTCGTCCTGGGTCATGCGCGCTTCTTCTGGGGGGGCATGTCGGTGCATACGCCCTCGAAGAGCTCGGCGGCCATGCCCACCGACTCGCCGAGCGTGGGGTGGGGATGGATGGTCTTGCCGATATCGGTGGCGTCCGCGCCCATCTCGACCGCCAGCGCCAGCTCGCTGATCAGGTCTCCGGCGCCGGTGCCGACGATGCCGCCGCCGACGAGACGGTGCGTATCCGCATCGAAGATGAGCTTGGTGAAGCCTTCGCTGCGCGCGTTCGCGAGTGCCCGGCCCGAAGCCGTCCAGGGAAACTTCGCCACGCCGACCCTTGCCCCCGACTTCTTCGCCTCGTCCTCGGTGAGCCCGACCCAGGCGACTTCGGGATCGGTGTAAGCGACCGAGGGCACCACGCGCGCGTCGAAGTGCGACTTCTGGCCGGCGGCGGCCTCGGCGGCGACGTGCCCCTCGTGCACCGCCTTGTGTGCGAGCATGGGGTTCCCCGCGATGTCGCCGATGGCGAAGATGTGCGGCACGTTGGTGCGCATCTGGCTGTCTACCGGGACGAAGCCGCGCTCGTTCACCGTGACACCGGCCTTCTCGGCGCCGATCCGCTTCCCGTTCGGCGCGCGACCGACCGAGACGAGCACCAGGTCGTAGGTCTTCTTCTCCTGCCCCTCGATCTCGACCCGGATGCCGTCTTTGGCGGCCTCGGCCTTCGTCGTCTTCGACTTGAGCATGATGCGGTCGAAGCGCGGCGCGTTCATCTTCTGCCACACGGCCACCAGGTCCCGGTCCGCGCCGAGCATCAGCCCGTCCATCATTTCGACGACGTCCAGGCGCGCGCCGAGCGCGGAGTACACCGTGCCCATCTCCAGGCCGATGATGCCGCCCCCGATGATGAGCATCTTCTTCGGAATGCCCTTCAGCTCGAGCGCGCCGGTCGAGTCGACGATGCGCGGATCCTCGGGCAGGAACGGCAGCTTCGCCGACTGCGAGCCCGCGGCGATGATCGCCTTCGCGAATCGCACGGTGGTCCTCTCCTTGCCCTCCACCGCCATCTCGTTCGGCGCGGTAAACGCGCCCACGCCCTGCACGACCGTCACCTTGCGCATCCTGGCCATCGAGCCGATGCCGCCAGTCAGCCGGCCGACCACCTTGTCCTTGAAGTCGCGCAGCTTGCCGAGGTCGACTTTCGGCGCGCCGAAACTGATGCCGTGATCCGCCATGGACACCGCGGCGTCCATCACGGCCGCGGTGTGCAGCAGCGCTTTCGACGGGATGCAGCCGACGTTCAGGCACACGCCGCCGAGCGCGGCATAGCGCTCCACGAGCACGGTCTTCAGGCCCAGGTCGGCCGCGCGGAAGGCCGCCGAGTACCCGCCGGGCCCCGAGCCGAGCACGACCACGTCGCAGTCGAGCGCGGCCATCTAGAGGAGCGAGCGGCGGATGTCCGCGAGCACGCTGGCGAGGTAGGTGGTGAAGCGCGCGGCGGCGGCGCCGTCGATGACGCGGTGATCGTACGAGAGTGACAGCGGCAGCATGAGGCGCGGCGCGAACTCCTTGCCGTTCCATACCGGCCGCAGCACCGAGCGCGATACGCCGAGGATCGCGACCTCGGGCGCATTGATGATCGGCGTGAAGGCCGTGCCGCCGATGCCGCCGAGGCTGGAGATCGAGAACGTCCCGCCCTGCATATCGCCGGGCTTGAGCTTCTTGTCGCGCGCGAGCTTCGAGATCTCGCCGAGCTCTCGCGCCACGTCGAACACGCCCTTGCGGTCGGCATCGCGCACGACGGGCACCACGAGCCCGTCGGGCGTATCGACCGCCACGCCGATGTTGTAGTACTTCTTGATGACCAGGTTCTCCCCGCTGCGCTCCAGGCTCGCGTTGAACAGCGGGTGCTGCCGGAGCGCCGTGACGCAGGCCTTGATGAGGAAGGCCAGCATGGTCAGCTTGAAGCCCTGCTTCTCCGTGTCCGCGGTGTTGGACTTGCGGAAAGCTTCCAGCTCGGTGATGTCCGCTTCGTCGAACTGCGTGACGTGGGGAATCGAGACCCAGTTGCGGTGCAGGTTGGGGCCGGAGAGCTTCTGCAGCCGCGTCAGCGCCTTCACTTCCACCGGGCCGAACTTGGCGAAGTCGACGTCCGGCCAGGCGGGCAGGTTGAACGGCAGCGCGCCGCCCTTCGCCGCCGGCGCCGCCGCCGGCACCGCGGCCAGCGCGCCCTTCACGAATGCCTGCACGTCCGAGTGCACGATGCGCCCTTTCGGGCCCGAGCCTTTGACGCGTGCCAGGTCGACGCCCAGCTCGCGCGCGAACTTGCGCACCGAGGGACTGGCGTGGGGTTTGGATGCGGTCGCCTCCTGCGGCTCCTTGGGAACCGGTGGCCGCGGCGGCATGGTCGCCTCGATCGCGGATACAGGGGCGCTGGGCGCGGCCGGCACCGCAGCAGGGGCGGCGCTCGCGGCCGGCGCGCCCGCCGCCTCCAGGACCAGGATCGGCGTGCCCTCGGACACCTTGTCGCCCAGCTTCACCTTGAGCTCGGCGATCTTCCCGGCGACGGGCGACGGAATCTCCATGGTCGCCTTGTCCGACTCCACGGTGATCAGCGACTGCTCCGCGGAGACCATGTCCCCGGGCTTGACCAGCACTTCGATGATTGCGACTTCCTTGAAGTCGCCGATGTCGGGCACCTTGACGGTCAGGGGCCCGCCCGCCGGCGCCGCCGGCGCAGGCTTCTGCGACACGGGCGCGGGCGAGGCGGCCGGCGCCGGCTTCGCCGGTTCCGGCGCCGCTGCCTTGGGCTCCGGCTTCGACGGCGTCGGCGCCGCATCCGCTTCCTCGAGGACGAGGATCGGCGAGCCCTGCGACACCTTGTCGCCCACCTTGACGCGCAGCTCCTTCACCACGCCGGCGCCCGGCGCCGGGATCTCCATGGTCGCCTTGTCGGATTCCACGGTGATCAGCGACTGCTCGGGCGCGACCGTGTCGCCGGCCTTGACCAGCACCTCGATCACCGCGACCTCCTTGAAATCCCCGATGTCGGGGACGCTGACTTCTCTCATACGGTGGTCGGGTCGGGCTTGTCGGGGTCGAGTCCGTACTTCCTGATCGCGTCGGCGACGGCCTTGGGCTTGCCTTCGCCCTGCTCGGCGAGCGCCTTCAGCGCCGCGACGACGACGAAATTGCGGTTGACCTCGAAGAAGTAGCGCAGCTTCTCGCGCGAGTCCGAGCGCCCGAAGCCGTCGGTGCCCAGCACGCGGTACACGCGCTCGCGGGGAACGAACGGGCGGATCTGGTCGGCAAAGGTCTTGATGTAGTCGCTCGAGGCGACGACCGGGCCCGCCGGGCGCCCGGCGAGCGCCTGCGTGACGTACGGGATGCGCGGCTTCGCCTCGGGATGCAGCAGGTTCCAGCGGTCCGCGGCGAGGCCGTCGCGCCGCAGCTCGGTGAAGCTGGTCGCGCTCCAGACGTCCGCGGCGACACCCCAGTCCTTCTCGAGCATTTCGGCGGCCGCCTCGACCTCGCGCAGGATCGTGCCCGAGCCGAGCAGCTGCACGCGCGCCTTCGCCTTCGACTTCGACTCGCGCAGCAGGTACATGCCCTTGAGGATCCCCTCCTCCACGCCTTTCGGCATCGCCGGATGCTCGTAGTTCTCGTTCATCACGGTGAGGTAGTAGAAGACGTCCTCCTGCTCGGCCACCATGCGGCGCAAGCCGTCCTGCACGATGACCGCGACCTCGTAGCCGTAAGTCGGGTCGTACGACACGCAGTTCGGAATGACGGAGGAGAGCACGTGCGAATGGCCGTCCTCGTGCTGGAGGCCCTCGCCGTTCAACGTCGTGCGCCCCGCCGTCGCGCCCAGGAGGAACCCGCGCGCGCGCTGGTCGGCCGCCGCCCAGGCGAGGTCGCCGATGCGCTGCAGGCCGAACATCGAGTAGAAGATGTAGAAGGGAATGGTCAGCGCGTTGGAGTGGCTGTACGAGGTGGCCGCCGCGATCCACGACGAGAAGGCGCCCGCCTCGTTGATACCTTCCTCGAGGATCTGCCCGGCCTTGTCCTCGCGGTAGTACATGACCTGGTCGCGGTCGACCGGCTCGTACTTCTGCCCCTCGGGCGCGAAGATGCCGAGCTGGCGGAACATGCCCTCCATGCCGAAGGTGCGAGCCTCGTCCGGCACGATCGGAACGATGCGCTTGCCCAGCTCCTTGTCGCGCACCAGCGCCGTCAGCACGCGCACGAAGGCCATGGTGGTGGAGATCTCGCGCCCTTCGCCGGAGCCCTTCAGGACCGCGTCGAACGCCGAGAGCGGCGGCACCGCGAGCGCGCCGTCCGCCTTGCGGCGGCGCTGCGGCAGGAAGCCGCCCAGCGCCTTGCGCCGCTCGTGCAGGTACTGCATTTCCGGCGAATCGGGCGGCGGCACGTAGAACGGGACCTCGTCGAGCTTGTCGTCCGGGATCGGGATGTTGAAGCTGTCCCGCATCTCCCTGATGGTCGCGGTGTCCACCTTCTTCAGCTGGTGCGTGGGGTTCTTCGCCTGGCCCTGCTTGCCCAGCCCGTAACCCTTGATGGTCTTTGCGAGGATCACCGTCGGCTGGCCCTGGTGCTTGACGGCCGCCGCATACGCCGCGTAGATCTTGTGCGGATCGTGCCCGCCGCGGTTCAGGCGCCACACGTCCTCGTCGGTCATGCGCGAGACGAGCTCCAGCGCCTTCGGATCCTTGCCGAAGAAATGCTTGCGCACGAACGCGCCGTCGTTCGCCTTGTAGTTCTGGTATTCGCCGTCGACGGTCTCCTCCATGACGCGCAGCAGGCGCCCTTCGGTGTCGCGCGCGAACAGCGGATCCCAGTACGAGCCCCAGATCACCTTGATGACGTTCCAGCCCGCGCCGCGAAAATCCCCTTCCAGCTCCTGGATGATCTTGCCGTTGCCGCGCACCGGCCCGTCCAGGCGCTGCAGGTTGCAGTTGACGATGAAGATCAGGTTGTCGAGCTTCTCGCGCGCCGCCATGCCGATCGCGCCGAGCGACTCGGGCTCGTCCATCTCGCCGTCGCCGCAGAACACCCACACCTTTCGATTTGCCGTCTGCGCGAGACCGCGCGCCTCGAGGTACTTGAGGTAGCGCGCCATGTAGATCGCCTGGATCGGCCCGAGGCCCATCGACACCGTGGGGAACTGCCAGTAGTCGGGCATCAGCCACGGGTGCGGGTAGGAGGAAACGCCCTTGCCGTCGACCTCGCGGCGGAAATTGTTCAGCTGCTCCTCGCTCAGCCGGCCTTCCATCAGGCCGCGGGCATAGACGCCGGGCGAAGAGTGGCCCTGGAAGTAGATCAGGTCGCCGCCGTGGCCTTCGTGCGGCGCGTGCCAGAAATGCTGCTGACCGGTGCCGAACAGCGTGCCGACCGAAGCGAAGCTGGCGATGTGGCCGCCGAGCTCGTCGTCGCTCTTGTTGGCGCGCACCACCATCACCATCGCGTTCCAGCGGCAGATCGAGCGGATGCGCTCCTCCAGCGTCACGTCGCCCGGCGAGCGCTCCTCGAGGTGCGGCGGGATGGTGTTGAGATACGCCGTGTTCGCGGAGAACGGAATGTAGGCGCCGCTCGTGCGCGCCTTCTCCACGAGCCGCTCGAGCAGATAGTGCGCGCGCTCCGCGCCCTCCCGCTCGAGCACCGTCTCCAGCGCGTCGAGCCACTCCTGGGTTTCCAGGCTGTCGCTGTCGTTCGCGGCGGGATGTTGGGGAACGGCGGACATGAAATCCTCCAGCTCGTGGCCTTCGGGGAAGCGCTTCGGGTCATCGTATTATGCAACACATGGCTGCAGCAATCATGGACGGCAAGGCGCTGGCCGCCGAGCTGCGCGCGTCGCTCAAGCCGGCGGTCGCGGCGCTCGCGGCACGCGGGGTCCGGCCCGGACTCGCGGCGGTGGTGGCGGGCGACGATGCCGCGTCGCGCGTGTACGTGCACAACAAGACGCGCGCCTGCGAAGAGACCGGCGTGCGCTCGGTGCTGCACGATTTCCCTGCCGATGTCACGGAAAAGACGTTGCTGGCGCGCATCGCCGCCCTCAACGCGGACGCACAGGTGCACGGCATCCTGGTGCAGCTTCCGCTGCCGGTCGGCGTCGATGCGGACCGGGTCCTGGGGGCGGTCGCCCCGCAGAAGGACGTCGACGGCTTCCATGCCGAGAACCTCGGCCGGCTGATGCGCGGCACACCCCGCTTCGTGCCTTGCACGCCGGCCGGGATCCTGCGGCTGATCGACGCGGCGCGCGTGCCCCTCGCAGGCCGCCGCGCGGTCGTCATCGGCCGCTCCATCATCGTCGGCAAGCCGCTCGCGATGCTCCTCTTGCAACGCGACGCCACCGTCACCATCTGCCATTCCAAGACCCCGGACCTGGTCGAGGCGGCCGGCCGCGCCGACGTGCTGGTCGTGGCGACCGGCAGGCCGCAGCTGGTCGGCGCCGACATGGTGCGCGAAGGGGCTTGCGTCGTCGACGTGGGCATCCATCGCGGCGCGGACGGCAAGCTGGTCGGCGACGTCGACTTCGCAGCGGTGCAGCGCAAGGCCGGCTGGATCACCCCGGTCCCGGGCGGCGTCGGCCCGATGACCGTCGCCATGCTGGTGGCCAATACGATTCGCGCTACGGAGATTTCGCTTGGACAAGCTTCCGGATAACCCGCTCCTCGACTTCGCGGGCCTGCCGCGCTACGCGGAGGTGAAGCCCGCGCACGTCGCGCCGGCCATCGACCTGCTGCTCGCCGAGGCGCGCGCAGCGGTGGCCCGCGCCGAGCAGGCGCCGGCCGAGTGGGACGCGTTCGTCGAGCCGCTGGAGGACGCCACCGAGCGGCTCGGGCGCGCCTGGGGCCAGGTCTCCCACCTGCACGCCGTCCTCGACAGCCCCGAGCTGCGGGCCGTCTACAACGAGAACCAGCCCAAGCTCACGCAGTTCTGGACCGAGCTGGGGCAGAACGAGCGCCTCTACGAGCGCTACCGGGCGCTCGCCGCCTCGGCCGCCTTCGAGTCGCTTTCTGCCGCACGGCGGCGCATCGTGGAGAACGCGCTGCGCGACTTCCGCCTCAGCGGCGCGGAGCTCGCGCCCGAGGCCAAGCGCCGCTTCGGCGAGATCCAGGAGGCGCTGGCGCGCCTGGGCACGCGGTTCTCGGAGAACCTGCTCGATGCGACCAACGCCTGGAGCGTCGAGGTCGAAGACGAGGCGCGCCTCGCCGGGATCCCGCAGGACGTGCGCGACGCCGCCCGCCCGGGCGAGGAACGGCGCTGGAAATTCACCCTGCACATGCCGTCCTACCTGCCGGTGCTGCAGTACGCCGAGGACCGTGCCCTGCGCGAGCAGATGTACCGCGCCTTCGCGACGCGCGCCTCCGAGTTCGGCAGGCCCGAGCTCGACAACACGTCGGTCATCGCGCAGATCCTGCCGCTGCGGCGGGAAATGGCCGGCCTGCTCGGCTATGCGAGCTACGCGGACGTCTCCCTCGAGCCGAAGATGGCCGACAGCCCCGCGCAGGTGCTCGCGTTCCTCGAGGACCTGGCGCGCCGTGCGCGGCCCTACGCCGAGCGCGACCTCGAGGAGCTGCGCGTCTTTGCGCGCGAGCACCTCGGGCTCTCGCAGCTCGAGTCCTGGGACCTGCCGTTCGCCTCTGAGAAGCTGCGCCAGCAGCGCTATGCCTTCTCGGAGCAGGAGGTGAAGCGCTATTTCCCCGAGGACGCGGTGCTCGGCGGCCTGTTCCGCTTGGTCGAGACGCTCTACGGCCTGCGCATCGCGCCCTCGAGCGCTTCGCGGTGGCATCCCGATGCGCGCTTCTTCGAGATGCGCGACGCCGGCGGCGCGCGCATCGGCGAGTTCTACATCGACCTGTACGCACGCGAGACCAAGCGCGGCGGCGCATGGATGGACGACGCGCGCGGGCGCCGGCGGATGGGGGGCACCGTGCAGACGCCGGTCGCGCACCTCGTATGCAACTTCTCCCGGCCGGTCGGCGGGCGCCCGGCGCTGTTCACGCACGACGAGGTGCAGACGCTGTTCCATGAATTCGGCCACGCGCTGCACCACTTGCTGACGCGGGTCGACGATCTCGGCGTCTCCGGCATCAGCGGCGTGGAGTGGGACGCCGTCGAGCTGCCGAGCCAGTTCATGGAGAACTTCTGCTGGGAATGGGACGTGCTCCGGCACATGACCCGCCACGTGGACACGGGCGAGCCGCTGCCGCGCGCGCTCTACGAGCGCATGCTCGCCGCGAAGAATTTCCAGTCCGGGCTCGCGACGCTGCGCCAGATCGAGTTCTCGGTGTTCGACATGCGCCTGCACAACGACGCCGATGCCGCGGCGCGCGGCGTGCTCGAGCTCCTGCGCGAAGTGCGCGCCCAGGTCGCCGTGATCGTACCGCCAGAGTGGAACCGCTTCCCCAACAGCTTCTCCCACATTTTCGGCGGCGGCTACGCGGCGGGCTATTACAGCTACAAATGGGCCGAGGTGCTGTCGGCGGATGCCTACGCGGCATTCGAGGAGGCGCCGCAGATCCTCGACGCGCGCACGGGGGCGCGATTCCGTGACGAAATCCTCGCGGTCGGCGGCAGCCGCCCGGCCGCGGAATCGTTCCGCGCCTTCCGCGGACGCGAGCCGAGCGTCGAAGCGCTCCTGCGTCACAATGGTATGATCGCCGCGTAAATCCAACAGGAGAGCAGTTGCCATGCGCTCCTTCGTTTTCCTCGCGCTGATGTCGGCGGCGCTTGCCGCCAGCGCGCAGCTCTACCGCTGGACCGACGAGAAGGGCCGCGTGCACGTGACCGATACGCCGCCGCCCGCCAGCGCGAAGAACGTCCAGGAGCGCTCGGGCGCGGCGCCCGCCGCGGACGGCGGCGGTGTTCCGTACGTGGTGCAGCGCGCCGTCAAGGAAAACCCGGTTACGCTCTATTCGGCGCCGGACTGCGCGCCCTGCGGGCCGGCGCGCGCGCTGCTCAACGGGCGCGGGGTTCCGTTCCAGGAAGTGCTGGTCACGGACGAAAAGCAGAAGGAAGAGTTGCAGAAGGTCATCGGCAGCCTCTCGGTGCCTTCGCTGAAGGTCGGCGGCAGCGTCCAGGCGGGTTTCGAAGCGGGCCTGTGGGAGTCGTTGCTCGATCGCGCGGGCTACCCGCGCGCGGGCATTCTCCCGCCGCGTCGCCAGGCGGAGCCGAAGCCCGCTCCCAAGCCGGCGCCGAAGCCGCCGGCGGAATCCTCCTCCGAGGAAGGCTCGCCGGCCCCGGCCCCCGGTCCGTACACGCCTCGCTAGACCCCGCGCGTCGCCGGCATGAAGCTCGCGACGTGGAACGTCAATTCCATCAAGGTCCGGCTGCCGCAGCTGCTCGATTGGCTGGCGCAGGCGCAACCTGACGTCGTCTGCCTGCAGGAGCTGAAGACGGAGGCGGCAGGGTATCCGCGCGAGGCGCTCGAGGCCGCGGGCTATGCGAGCGCCGTCAACGGGCAGAAGACCTACAACGGGGTCGCCATCCTCGCGCGACAGGCGCTCGCCGAGGTCGTGGCGGACGTCCCTGGATTCGAGGATCCGCAAAAGCGCGTGCTGGCCGCGACCGTCGCCGGCGCGCGCGTGGTTTGCGTGTACTGCCCCAATGGGCAGGCGGTGGGTTCCGACAAGTACGAGTACAAGCTGCGCTGGTACGCGGCACTGCGCGACTACCTGGCCGCGGAGCTCGCCCGCCATCCGAGCCTCGCCGTCGCCGGCGACTTCAACGTGGCCCCCGAAGACCGCGACGTGCACGACCCGAAGGCCTGGGAGGGACAGGTCCACGTGTCGGCGCCCGAGCGCGCGGCCTGGCGCGCCCTGCTCGACGCGGGGCTCAAGGACAGCTTCCGGCTCTTCGAGCAGCCCGAGAAGACGTATTCCTGGTGGGACTACCGGATGATGGGCTTCCGCCGCAACGCCGGCTTGCGCATCGACCACGTCCTGCTCTCCGCGCCGCTCGCGGCCCGGTGCACGGCCTGCGCGGTCGACAAGGCGCCCCGGCGGCTCGAGCGGCCCTCGGACCATGCCCCGGTCATCGCCGAGCTGCGCCCGGCCTGAGTTTTGCGTCGCATAATCCCGCCATGCATCCTGCGGGCTCCATCGGCAGGCTCGGCTTTCAACGCTGGTACGAGCGCGAGCTGCTGCTGAGTCACAGCTGGCTGGTCGCGTGCCTGCTGTGCGCGTTTGCGCTGCTCGCGCTGCTGGAGGACCTCAACCTGGCGGAGGCCGGCTGGCGCGGAGTGCCGGTGGCGGTCACCGCCTTCGCCGCCGGATGTGTTGCCTGGTACGCGCTCGCGCGCTACCTCACGATGCTGATGCGCGCGCTGCACGTCGCGGAGCGCTCCACGTGCCCGCGCTGCGGCACGCACGGCAAGTACCGGCTGGTGGGGGCCACGCCCCGGTCGATGGCCGTGCGCTGCCGCCAATGCGACAGCGAATGGTCGATTCAGTGACCGCTAGTCGATGCGCTCGTAGGCCGGCAGCGTGAGGAACTCGACGTAGGTGTCGTCGGAAGTGATCTTCTCGAAGAGCGCGGCGCTCTCCGAATAGTTGCCGGCCGTCCAGGCCTCTTCACCCACGTAGGCCCGCACCTTGGGCAGCTCCTCGGCCAGCAGGTGGCGGAAGAGCGCCTTGGTCACGCGCCGACCGTCCTCGAGCGTGCCCTTCTCACTGCGGATCCACTGCCAGATCTGGGAGCGCGAAATCTCCGCCGTCGCCGCGTCTTCCATGAGATTGAAGACGGGCACGCAGCCGTTGCCGCCAAGCCAGGCACCCAGGTACTGGATGCCGACCGAGATGTTGTTGCGCAGCCCGGCCTCCGTGATCGGCGCTTCCGGCCGGAAATCGAGCAGGTCCTTCGCCGCGACGTTCACGTCGGGCCGCTGCTTGTCGTACTGGTTCGGACCCGGCATGTGCTTGTCGAACACTTCCTTCGCCACCGGCACGAGCCCCGGGTGCGCCACCCAGGTACCGTCGCAGCCGTCGGTGACCTCGCGCAGCTTGTCCTGGCGAACCTTCTCGAGCGCCGCTTGGTTCGCCTTCGGGTCGTTCTTGATCGGGATCTGCGCGGCCATGCCGCCCATGGCCGGCGCGCCCCGGCGATGGCAGGTCTTCACCAGCAGCAGCGCATAGGCGCGCAGGAACGGCGCCGTCATCGTCACCTGCGAGCGGTCCGCAAGGCAGAAATCGCTGTTCGAGCGGAACTTCTTGATGCACGAGAAGATGTAGTCCCAGCGGCCGATGTTGAGGCCCGCCGAGTGCTCGCGCAGCTCGTAGAGGATCTCGTCCATCTCGAACGCGGCCAGCACCGTCTCGATCAGCACCGTTGCCTTGATGCTCCCTTGCGGCACGCCCAGCTCGCCCTGCGCGAGCTTGAAGATGTCGTTCCAGAGGCGCGCCTCGAGGTGCGACTCCATCTTGGGCAGGTAGAAGTAGGGGCCGCTGCCGCGCGCGAGCAGCTCCTTCGCGTTATGGAAGAAGAGCAGCGCGAAATCGAACACGCCGCCGGACACGGGCTTGCCGTCCACGGTCACGTGCTTTTCGTCGAGGTGCCAGCCCCGCGGCCGCGGGATGAGGACCGCGCTGTCGTCGTTCAGGGCGTAGGACTTGTCGCCCTGCTGAAATCGGATGGTGCGGCGGACCGCATCGCGGATATTGATCTGCCCGTCGATCATGTTGTGCCAGGTCGGGCAGTTGGCGTCCTCGAAGTCCGCCATGAAGGTCGAGGCTCCGCTGTTCAGCGCATTGATGACCATCTTGCGGTCGGTCGGCCCCGTGATTTCGACGCGCCGGTCGAGCATGTCCTTCGGCTGCGGGGCGATCTTCCAGTCGGATTCGCGTACCGATTTCGTCGCGCCGAGAAAATCGGGAAGCTTGCCGCCGTCGAATTCCACCTGGCGCGCCGCACGCGCGGCCAGCAGCGCCTGCCGCCGCGGCTCGAACTGCCGGTGCAGCTTCGCGACGAACGCCAGCGCGTCGTGCGTAAGGATCTGCTCGAACTCCGCGCTCATGCGGCCGGAGATGGAAACGCCCTGGGGGAGTGGAGTCGACATGTGCATGACTGCATTCTAGGGAGCGAAATGCGGCGGCGCAACATGAAAAATCAGGGAGATATCGGTAGTGTTCCCAATAAGCGGGGTCCCGTTTCACATCGTGGGAATTGCCGATAGAGAGGTACGCATATGAATCGTCCATACAAAATTCTGATCTTCGGCGCATCGTACGGCTCGCTGCTGGCGACCAAGCTCGGCCTGGCGGGGCACTCGGCGCATCTCATCTGCCTGCCCGCCGAAGCCGACCTCATCAACCAGGAAGGCGCGCGCGTGCGCATGCCGGTGAAGGGCCGGCAGGGGCTCGTGGAAGTCGACTCGCGCAAGCTCCCCGGCAGGATCACCGCGGGCGGGACGAAGGACGTCAAGCCGTCCGACTACGATCTGGTCGCCCTGGCCATGCAGGAACCGCAGTACAAGGCGCCCGGCGTTCGCGATCTGCTGGACGCCGTCGCTCGCGCGAAGCGGCCGTGCATGTCGATCATGAACATGCCGCCGCTGCCGTACCTCGCGCGCATCCCGGGCGTCAACGCCGCGGGCTGCCGCGATTGCTACACAGATGCGTCCGTCTGGGCGAATTTCGATCCGTCCCTGGTCACGCTGTGCAGCCCCGATCCGCAGGCCTCGCGCCCGCCGGAGGAAAAGGTGAACGTCCTGCAGGTGCGGCTGCCGACCAACTTCAAATCGGCGCGCTTCCCGTCGGAGGCGCACACGGCGATCCTGCGCCGGCTCGAAGCGGACATCGAGGCGGCGCGCTTCGAGGTCGGCGGCGAGAGAATCGAGCTGCCGGTGAAGCTCAAGGTGCACGAGTCCGTGTTCGTGCCGCTCGCCAAGTGGGCCATGCTGATGGCCGGCAACTACCGCTGCATCACCAAGGGCGGCATCCGCTCGATCAAGGACGCCGTGCACACCGACCTTCAGGCGACGCGCACGGTGTACGAGTGGGTCGTCGAGCTCTGCAAGTCCCTTGGCGCCGATGCGGCCGACCTCGTGCCGTTCGAGAAGTACGCCGCGGCCGCGAACGGCCTCACCGGCCCGTCGTCGGCTGCGCGCGCGCTCTACGGCGGCGCGCCCAACATCGAGCGCGTGGACCGGCTGGTGCAGACGATCGCGAAGCAGAAGGGCAAGTCCTCGCCGGCGCTCGACGAAGTGGTCGCGCTGGTCGATGCGCAGCTGGCGTTGAATCGGAAGGCGGCTTGAGCTGAAGGCGGGGCCGGCGTCGCGAAGACGTCGGTGCCTGCGTCGGTTTCCCTATGGTCTCGTGATTTCTGGCCGGTAGATTCACCCGGCCAGAAATCACGAGATCGATTTGAAACGCGAAACCCGCGACGAGTCCCGCCTCGCCGCCTGACGAGGGCCCTACTTCTCCTCGTCCCCGCCGCCCTCGATCCCGAGCTCCTGGATCTTGCGGGTAATGGTGTTGCGGCCCATGCCCAGGAGCTGCGCCGCCTCGATGCGCCGCCCCGCGGTGCGCGCGAGCGCGCGCTGGATAAGGCTGCGCTCGAATTGCCGGCCGAGCGCGTCCAAAATGCCCGTCTCGCCGCGCGCGAGGCGCCGTTCGGCCTCCTGCTCGAGCGCCGCAACCCAGTCGGAGGCCGTGGTGGCGGCAGCCGGGTCGCGGAATTCCGCCGGCAGGTCGCCGAGCTCCACGACCTGGCCCGGCGCCATCACGGTCAGCCAGTGGCAGAGGTTCTCGAGCTGGCGGACGTTGCCGGGAAAATCGAGACGCGACAGGTGCTCGACCGCGTCGTCGGCCAGGCGCTTGGCCTCGACGCCGAGCTGCTTCGCGCTCCGCGCGAGGAAATGGCGCGCGAGCAGGGGGATATCCTCGCGCCGGTCCTTCAGCGAGGGCAGGCGGATGCGGATGACGTTCAGCCGGTGGTACAGGTCCTCGCGGAAGGCGCCCTCGCGCACGCGCGCCTCCAGATTCTGATGCGTGGCCGCGATCACCCGCACGTTGGTCTTGATCGGCTGGTGGCCGCCCACGCGATAGAAGCTGCTCTCGGAGAGCACGCGCAGCAGCCGGGTCTGCAGGTCAGCGGGCATGTCGCCGATCTCGTCGAGGAACAGCGTGCCGCCTTCGGCCTGCTCGAATCGCCCGCGGCGCATCTGCTGCGCGCCGGTGAACGCGCCCCGCTCATGGCCGAAAAGCTCCGACTCCAGCAGATCCTTCGGCATGGCCGCCGTGTTGATCGCGACGAAGGGTCGCGCGGCGCGCGCACTATGCCGGTGCAGCGCGCGGGCGACGAGCTCCTTGCCGGAACCGGACTCCCCGGTGATCAGCACGGTCGCGCTGGACTGCGACAGCCGGCCGATGGCGCGAAACACCTCCTGCATGGCCGGTGCCTGGCCGAGGATTTCCGGCGCTTCGGGAAGCGGCTCGACGATTTCCTCGTCGCGCTGGCTTTCATCGAGGGCACGCCGGATCAGGTCGACCGCCTGGTCGACGTCGAAGGGCTTGGGCAGGTACTCGAAGGCGCCGCCCTGGAACGCCGCCACGGCGGATTCGAGGTCCGAGTACGCGGTCATGACGATCACGGGGACGGCGGGATGCCGTGTCTTGACCGTCTGCAGCAGCTCGAGCCCCGACGGCCCCGGCATGCGGATATCGCTCACCAGCACCTGGGGCGGGCCTCCGCGCAGCGCGCTGAGCGCTTCATCGGCCGAGCTGAAGGAGTTGAAAGCGATACCCTCCCGGCCGAGCGCCTTTTCGAACACCCAGCGGATGGAGCGGTCGTCGTCGACGATCCAGACCGGTTTCATGCCAGCGGCAATATGATCCTGAATATGGTGCGCCCGGGGCGGCTGTCGCACTCGATCAGTCCCCGGTGGTAGTGGACGAAGCTCTGGGCAAGCGAAAGTCCCAGCCCGCTGCCGCCGTCCCGCCCCGAAACCAGGGGGTTGAAAATCCGATCCCGGATGTCCTCGGGGACGCCGGGCCCGTCATCGATCACTTGCAATTCTAGTGCCAGCCTGTAGCGCTGCCGGAGCAGCGTCACCTGCCGGATGGCGCGCGTGCGCAGGGTGATGTGGCCGGTCCGGCCGCCCCCGGTGGCGGCCTGCGCGGCGTTGCGGACGACATTCAGGACCGCCTGGATCAGCTGCTCGAGGTCCCCCTCGAGGTCCGGGAGGCTGGGATCGTAGTCGCACTCGACCTCGATCCCGTGCGCGAACTCGGCGAGCACCAGGCTGCGCACCCGTTCGAGCACCTCGTGGATGCCCACGCGCTGCAGGCGCGGCTGCCGGTGGGGGGTGAGCAGCCGGTCCATGAGCGCCTGCAGCCGGTCGGCCTCCTTGATGATCACTTGGGTGTATTCATGGAGCTCGGGCCGGTCGAGCTCGCGCTCGAGGAGCTGCGCGGAACCGCGTAGCCCCCCGAGCGGATTCTTGATCTCGTGCGCGAGGTTGCGGATCAGCTCGCGGTTGGCCTGCTGCTCGCCGAGCAGCCGCTCCTCGCGCGCCTGGCGCAGCTGCTGCTCGATCGGGCGCAGCTCGGCGAGCAGCGGCAGCTCGGCCACGTCCGTGCGCGTCAGCACGCAGGACAGGGCCAGCGACTCGCGGCCCGGCCGGAGGTAGTTGACGACCTGCGCCGAGTAGTCCCAGTGGGTCACCAGTGCGTCCGACAGCGCCGTCTCGAGGGCCGGGTCCGACTCGAACATAGGAACGAAGGGCTGGCCGATCAGGCTCTTGGCCCCCGCGCCGAGGAGGTTCTCGGCGGCGGAATTGGCGTAGCGCACCTCCTGCTCGGCGTCCAGCACCACCACCGCCGTCGCCAGCAGCTCGAGCCCCGAGAATGTCGCGGCCATCGTTCAGGCCGGGAGACCTACCGGGACAGGTTCGCGAGTTCTTGCCTGAGCGACTCGACGTTCTTCTCGTGAAGGCCCACGGCGTCCTTGTACTTCTGCAGCCGCTCGAGGACCCGCGCGTAGTTGCGCTCGTCGCCGTAGCGCACCGACTCCTGCTCCTCCAGCTCCTTGCGCGCCTGGTCGAGCGACTTCTGCTCCTGGGCGAGCTCCTGCTCGAGAATCTCCCGCTGCCGGTCCCGCGCGGAGGCGCGCGCCTGCGAGTCCTCCTTCGGAAACGCGGTCGGGGCGGACTTGCGCGCGGAGGGGTCGGAACGGCTGGGCGCCGGGACGACCTGGACGCGCGTCTGCCGGATCACGCGGCAGTCCTTGCCGCGGGTGTCCTCGGGCAGGTTGGTGACGTTGGTGCGACCCTCTTTGTCGCGACAGCTCCAGATCGTCGACTCGGTGGTTGCCTGCGCCACCGCGTGCACCGGCCAGGCGATCAGGACGGCGAGGGGAGCGAGCAAAAATCGGCGCACGATCAATAACATACCAGAAATGAAACGGGGACGGGCGAGCCCGTCCCCGCGACACCGTGCGGGATTGTGAGGATTTCAGGACGAGTAGTACATGTCGAACTCGACCGGGTGCGTGGTCATGCGGAACCGCGTGACCTCTTCCTCCTTGAGCACGACGTACGAGTCGAGGAAATCGTCCGAGAACACGCCGCCCTTGGTCAGGAAGGCGCGGTCCTTGTTGAGCTCGGCCAGCGCCTGGTCGAGCGAATGGCATACCGTCGGCACTTTGGCCGCCTCTTCCGGCGGCAGGTCGTACAGGTTCTTGTCGATCGGGTCGCCCGGATGGATCTTGTTCTGCACGCCGTCCAGGCCCGCCATCAGCATGGCCGCGAACGCGAGGTAGGCGTTGGCCGTGGGATCCGGGAAGCGGACCTCGACGCGGCGCGCCTTCGGGTTCGAGACGTACGGGATGCGGCAGGACGCCGAGCGGTTCTTCGCCGAGTACGCCAGGTTGATCGGCGCTTCGAACCCCGGCACCAGGCGCTTGTAGCTGTTGGTGCCCGGGTTGGTGATGGCGTTGAGCGCCTTGGCGTGCTTGATGATGCCGCCGATGTAGTGCAGCGCGAACTCGGACAGCCCCGAGTAGCCGTTGCCGGCGAACTGGTTCTGGCCGCCCTTCCACACCGACTGGTGCACGTGCATGCCCGAGCCGTTGTCGCCGACGACGGGCTTGGGCATGAAGGTGGCGGTCTTGCCGTACGAGGCCGCCACGTTCCACACGGTGTACTTGAGAATCTGCAGCCAGTCCGCCCGCTGCACGAGGGGAGCGAACCGCGTGCCGATCTCGCACTGGCCGGCCGCCGCGACTTCGTGGTGGTGAACCTCGACCTCCACGCCCTGCTGCTCCAGCGCAAGGCACATTGCATTGCGCACGTCCATCAGCGAGTCCTGCGGCGGGACAGGGAAGTACCCGCCCTTCACGGGCGCGCGATGGCCCATGTTGCCCGACTCATAGTCGATCCCGGTCGACCACGGCGCTTCCTCGGACTTGATCTTCACGAAGCACCCGGACATGTCGACGCTCCAGGTCACGCCGTCGAAGATGAAGAACTCGGGCTCGGGGCCGAAGTAGCAGACCTCGCCCAGGCCGGTCGACTTCAGGTAGGCCTCGGCCTTCTTGGCGATGGAACGCGGGTCGCGGTCGTAGGGCTTGCCGTCCTGCGGCTCGTAGACGTCGCAGGTGATGTTGAGCACCGGCTCGTCGGTGAACGGGTCCATGCGCGCCGAAGCGGCGTCGGGCATCAGCAGCATGTCGGAGGCCTGGATGCCCTTCCAGCCGGCGATCGAAGAGCCGTCGAACGCGTGGCCTTCCTCGAACTTGTCCTTGCCGAAGTGCTTCACCGGGACGCTGACGTGCTGCTCCTTGCCGCGGGTGTCCGTGAACCGGAGGTCGACGAACTTCACCTCCTTGTCCTTGATCAACTTCAATACGTCATCCGGCGTCATCGCCATCGATGTCTCCTGAGCGTTTTGTGTAATGGTGGTGGTAGTGGACCGGCGACACCTGCAGATTCCATGCCAAAGCGTCGCCGTACTTATCCTGTGGGAAGGCGGGAATTCTACCCAAGGCAAACGCACCGCATAAGGGCATTCGCGCGCGACGCGCACAAGTTCGGTGCGCAGGCTGCACCCCTATAATGCCTCGCGTGGACGACCTCAAGAAGGCGGCGGCCGGACGAGGCGAGAAGCTGGGCCTGGCTTACGCCGGCGCGCTCCTGCCGGCCGAGGCGCACGCGCTGATGCAGGCCGGCGTCCGCCTGGTGGACGTCCGTACCCGGCCCGAGCTGCAGTACGTCGGCAAGATCCCGGGCAGCGTGGCGATCGAATGGCAGACCTATCCTGGCGGCCGGCCGAATCCCGATTTCCTGGCC
>DASUFW010000228.1:0-1055 GCA_036274335.1 Burkholderiales bacterium
GGCGTGATGGGCGGCACCATGCAGCCGCAGGGGCACGCCCAGGTGCTGGTGCGCATCGCCGACTACGAGCAGCACCCGCAGGCGGCCTGCGACGGGCCGCGCTTCCGCTTGGTGCAGGGCATGGACGTGAGCGTGGAGGAAGGCGGCTTCTCGGCGACGACGCTCGAGGCGCTGCAGCGCCGCGGCCACCGCCTCGTGAAGGTGGACGACTACAACCAGTTCGGCTGCGCGCAGCTCATCTGGAAGACCGAGGGCGGCTACATCGCCGCCAGCGACCCGCGCCGCGACGGCCAGGCCGTCGGGTTCTAGAAAAACAGGGACAGACCCTATTTTTCACGATGCGATAAATAGGGTCTGTCCCTATTTTTGGGGGTGACATGCTGAAGCTGTGGGGCAGGACCAATTCGGTCAACGTGAAGAAGGCGCTGTGGTGCCTGGGAGAGCTCGGGATTCCCTACGAGCGCCTGGACGCCGGCATGGCGTTCGGCGTGGTCAACACGCCCGAGTACCGCAGGATGAACCCGAACGGCCGGGTGCCGACGATCGAGGACGACGGCTTCGTCCTGTGGGAGTCGCACAGCATCGTGCGGTACCTGTGCGCCAAGCACTCGATGGGCAAGCTCTGCCCGTCGGACCTGCGCGTGCGCGCCGACGCCGAGCGCTGGATGGACTGGGCGTTCACGTTCCAGAACGCGATGCGCGATGTCTTCTGGGGCCTGATCCGCACGCCGCCGGACAAGCGCGACCAGAAAGCCATCGACGCCGGCGTCAAGGCGAGCCATGAGCTCGCCGGCATGCTCGACGGCGTGCTTGCCGGGCGGCCGTTCGTGGCCGGCGACGCGTTCACCATGGGCGACATCCCGATCGGCTGCGAGGTGCAGCGCTACCTGCGGGTGCCGATCGAGCGACCCTCCCGGCCGCACCTCGAGGCGTGGTTCGAGCGGCTGCGCCAGCGGCCACCGTTCGTGAAGCACGTCGACCTGCCGCTGACATGACCCGGGTCGCGCTCGTCACCGGCGCGGCGAGCGGCATCGGCCTCGCCTGCGCGGAGCGCC
>DASUFW010000229.1:0-1545 GCA_036274335.1 Burkholderiales bacterium
TCGAGGTGCGCGCGCGTCAGCCGCACGCGCTTCTCGCCCTCGCCGCCGCGGATGACGACCGAGCCGCCCTGCACCACCGGGATCTCGTACTGGCTGATCTGGTAGCCCTTGGGAAGGTCGGGGTAGAAGTAGTTCTTGCGCGCGAACACCGAGCGCCGCTGGATCGTCGCGCCCACCGCGAGGCCGAAGCGGATCGCCATGTCCACCGCCGCGCGGTTGAGCACCGGCAGCACGCCGGGCAGCGCCACGTCCACCGCGCAGGCCTGCGTATTGGGCGCGGCGCCGAAGGCGGTGGCCGCCCCCGAGAAGATCTTGCTGCGCGTCGCGAGCTGCGCGTGCGTCTCGAGGCCGACGACGATCTCCCAGGCCATCGCGCTAGCGCTCCTGCGGCCGCAGCAGCAGGCAGCTGCCGGATTTCTCCACCAGCACCGGCTCGAGGTAGGCCTGCGAGCCGCACTGGGCGGTGCAGCGCTCGGCGCTCAGGCGGACGTAGTCGCCCACTTCGCGCATCGTGACGCTGCAGTCTCCCTGGGCAAAGCGCAGCCCGCCCTCGAAAGGCTGCTGCGCGGGATTGGCGATCGAGCAGGTGTGGCCGCTGGGCTCGACGCGCGAGCGCCAGTCGAGCCGCTTCAGCCGGCCGTCGGCGACCTCGTACTCGAGCGACGAGCGGTAGCGCCCTTCCGCGAGCTCGCAGCGAACCTGCGCGCCGTAGCCCTGCATGGAGGGAAACTTCTCGCTGAACTCGAAGCGCTCACGCTCCTGCCCGCCGGGCGCGTAGCGCGTGCCGCGCAGCGTGCCGTCCGACCAGGTGCCCTGCAGCGTCGCGGTGCCCGGCCGCCCGTACAGGATGGGCGAGCTGCCCTCCTTCAGGAAGGTCACCCCGAGCTGCTTGCTGCGCTCGCCTTCGAGGAAGCGCTGGAGCAGCGGCATCAGGATCCAGTACTCGCCGGACAGGCGCGCCGAACCGTCGGCGCGCGGGGATTCGAAGAGCTGCAGCAGCGCCGTGCGGCCGCCGAGTTGTCCCACCAGCTCGCGGCTGCGCCCTGCGTCCTCTTCGGCCGCCACCGGCCCGGCGAGCAGCACGAGGAGCACGAGCGCCCTCACAGCGGCGCCTCGCGCGGCACCCGGCGGTGAAAGTCGGTATCGCGCTGGTAGGCGTCCGCCGCCCCCAGCAGCCGGGCCTCCGCGAAATGCGGACCCATCAACTGCAGCCCCACGGGCAGGCCGCGCGAGTCGAATCCGCAGGGGATCGAGAGCGCCGGCAGCCCCGCCAGCGGCGCCGGGATGGTGAAGATGTCGTTCAGGTACATCTGCACGGGGTCGTCCATCTTCGCGCCGATCGGGAACGCGGTCGTCGGCGTCGTCGGCCCGAGGATCAGGTCGCAGCGCTCGAAGGCCGCGGCAAAGTCGCGCGCGATCAGGCGCCGGACCTTCTGCGCCTGCAGGTAGTAGGCGTCGTAGTAGCCATGGGACAGCACGTAGGTCCCGACCAGGATGCGCCGCTGCACCTCGGCGCCGAAGCCTTCGGCCCGCGTGCGGCAGTAC
>DASUFW010000230.1:0-1233 GCA_036274335.1 Burkholderiales bacterium
CTAAGTACAGGACAAAAGTTTGATAACTTTCCGCCAGACAGCAACATCGAAGCGCTCGAAGTTGGTCACTAAACGGCACAAGATATCGAGGCCGCGGCGGAAAATGCTCTTTGGCGGATAGCCATGTTTCTTCAGTTTCAGTTCTTTGACACTCGCTTGCCAGAGGCCGACGACAAAGGCCCAAGTGAAGGCCAGCGCCAGTAACCCAAGCAAGCGGCTCAAGCGTTCCGAGTCTTTCAAATGCGTGTCTTCGAGGTTGAAGCCGCGTGATTTTAAAGCTCCAAACAGGGATTCAATTCCCCAGCGTTTACAATATTGCTCGTGCGGCCTCTCGCAAAACTCGGACGAGACCAGAATCAAATACTCGCCGTCCTTCAAGCGGCATCCGCTCAAGTAGAGTTCCATGCCCCACATCTTGCGGGCTTCAGGGATGACCATCGGGCAATTGATGCGCGTCCGGCAAAACAACCGCCAGGCATGCGCATACTGCCCCCGCCCGTTGCGGACCAGCGTGTTCTTGTGCAGGCGCATCTGGAATTTGATCCGATGCTTCTTGAGGAAGCGAAACCATTCGCGTCCGACGAATTCACGATCGCCTAATAAACACGCGATGTTTTGCGCGCCGAACAGGTCAAGGAAGATTTCCATGACCGTTGTCCGTTCGCTGGTTGAGGAATTGCCCGCTTTGGGCAAAACGATCCAAACCACCGGGATTCCGATACCGCGATAAACAATCGAAAGCATCAGGATGTTGAGGTCAACGGCGCCAACTTTCCAGTTTGTTCGATCCAATGCCAGGGTGTAAGGCCCAGGAACGCCAAGCAACTTCACGATAAATAGCGCGAGTTCGGCATAGGGCATCTCGAATTCGCGCAGAAAGCGTTGGAGCCGTTTGTAGTTCGATTCCTCCTTGGCATGGCCGGAGAAAGCGGTGGCCAGAATCGAAAGATTGACCGTCTGCTTGGCGTAGATCGCCAAGAGAAAGCGGGCTACAAATTTGATGCGGGCTTTGTTCCAAGGTAAATTGTCAAGCAACGTTCGCTCAAGCGAGCGGATGTCGGTCATCGTGCGATCTCCTTTCAGTTTTCGTCGACCGAAAGTTTAATCGCACGATGGCCTAATCAGCTATGACCACAATTCAATATCCCCATTTTGGTCCAACAGGGACGCCATTTGTTTAGAGCGCTTTATGTCATAGAGCAGATTCCGCCTCATTTTTTGTCCTGTAGAGAG
>DASUFW010000231.1:0-10418 GCA_036274335.1 Burkholderiales bacterium
CGATCCGTCCACCATCAGCTTCGGCACCATGATCAACGCCGCGCGCATGGAGATGGCGCGCGAGCCGATGGTCTGGTGGTCGCTCGCGGCGGCCTTCGTCTTCATGTTCACGCTGGTGCTGGCCGCGAACCTGTTCGCCGATGCGGTGCGCGACGGCTTCGACCCGCGGGTGCGCGTATGAGCGCGATGCTCGAGATCGAGAAGCTGCGCACCGTGCTCGATACGCCCGAAGGGGCGCTGCACGCGGTGGACGGCGTCGACCTCGCGATCGCCGGGGGCGAATGCTTCGCGCTGGTGGGCGAATCGGGCTGCGGCAAGTCGATGACCGCGCTGTCCATCCTGAGGCTCCTGCCCGAGGCGGGGCGCATCGCGGACGGCGAGGTGCGCCTGGACGGCCGCGACCTGCTCGCGCTGCCCGAAGCCGCCATGCGGATGGTGCGTGGCAAGCGCGTCGCGATGATCTTCCAGGAGCCGGCCACTGCGCTCAATCCGGTGCTGACCATCGGAGACCAGGTCGGCGAGGTCATCCGGCGCCACACGGCGCTCCGGGGTGGCGCGCTGCGCCGCCGCGTGCTCGAGCTGCTCGACGCGGTGGGCATCCCCGAGCCCGGGCGGCGCATGCACGAGTACGCGTTTCAGCTCTCGGGCGGGCTGCGCCAGCGCGCCATGATCGCCGGCGCGCTGGCGGTGGACCCGGAAGTGCTGATCGCCGACGAGCCCACCACCGCGCTCGACGTCACCATCCAGGCCCAGATCCTCGAGCTGCTGGCGAAGCTGCAGCGCGAGCGCGGCATGGCGCTGCTCCTCATCACCCACGACCTCGGCATCGTCGCGAAGATGGCCGACCGGGTGGCGGTGATGTACGCCGGGGAGATCGTGGAAGTGGCGCCGCGCGAGCCGTTCTTCCGCGCGCCGCAGCACCCTTACTCGCAGAAGCTCTTCGCGGCGCTGCCCGGCGCGGCGCCGCGCGCAGGCCCGCTCGCGCAGATTCCCGGGCAGGTGCCGCCCCTCACCGGGCATTTCTCGGGCTGCCGGTTCACCGAGCGCTGCGAGTTCGCCTTCGAGCGCTGCCCGCAAGAGGTGCCGCGGCTCGTCGACCTCGGCGCAGGACACCGGGCGCGCTGCCACCTGCGAGAGCGCGACCGGGCCGGGCCCCGTGCCGCACCGGGCGGGGGGGCCGAGGCGCCGCCATCCGGGGAGGCGGCCGCGATCGTCGAAGTCAGCGATCTCAAGGTGCACTTCCCCATCCGGCGCGGTGTGTTCCGGCGCACGGTCGGCCACGTGAAGGCGGTGGATGGAGTGTCGATGGCGGTGCGCGAAGGGCGCACGCTGGCGCTGGTCGGGGAGTCGGGCTCGGGCAAGACCACGGTGGGCAAGGCGATCCTGCAGCTCATCCGGCCCACGGCCGGCAGCGTGCGCTACCGCGGCGAGGAGCTGACGGGGCTTTCCCGCGCGTCGCTCCGGCGCCACCGGGCGGCGATGCAGATCGTGTTCCAGGATCCCTACGCCTCGCTCAATCCACGCATGCGGGTCGGCGACATCCTCGCCGAGGGCATGCGCAGCCTCGGCGTCGGCAGCAGCGAGGCCGACCGCGGGCAGCGGCTCGACACGCTGCTCGATCAGGTGGGGCTGCCGGCGACCGCAAAGGCGCGCTACCCGCACGAATTTTCCGGCGGGCAGCGGCAGCGCATCGCCATCGCCCGGGCGCTGGCGGTCGAGCCCCGCCTCATCGTCTGCGACGAGCCGACCAGTGCGCTCGACGTCTCGGTGCAGGCGCAGATCCTCAACCTGCTGCGCTCGCTGCAGGAGCGGCTGGGGCTCGCCTACCTCTTCATCACGCACAACCTGGCGGTGGTGGAGTACCTGGCGCACGAGGTGGCCGTGATGACCGGAGGGAAGATCGTCGAGCACGGACCGGCCGCCGAAGTATTGCGCAGCCCGCGCCATCCCTATACGCGCGCGCTGCTGGAGGCCGTACCGAAGCTCGGCTAGAAGATCACGAGGCGCTGGCCCGCACGGATGTGGGTCTTGATGCGGTTCCAGCGCTGCAGGTCCTTGAGGGGCACGCCGTACTGCCGCGCGATGCTCCAGGGCGTCTCGCCGCGGCGCACGATGTGCGTGCGCCCGCCGCTCGGCATCGGCGGCGCGTACATGATCGGCATCGGGGCGAACGCCTGGGCGTCGCTTTCGATGGGCACGATGAGCTGCTTGGGCACGCGGTCGGAATGCCGCGAGATGCCGTTCACCTCCCGCAGCTGGGCGAGGGTGAGGCCGTGCGTGCGGGCGATCGAGGCGAGCGAGTCGCCGCGCCGCGGGTGGTAGGTCTTCCAGGACACCAGCTCATCCTCGTCGAGCTCGGCCAGGTTGGCCTGGAACACCTGCACCTTGTCGGCGGGCAGCACGATGCGCGGCGCCACGTCGGAGCGGATCAGCGGCCGGCTGAACCCGGGGTTGAGGTTGACGAAGTCCTCGACCGACATCTCGGCGAGCTTGGCGGCGAGCAGCACGTCGATGTCGCGCGTCTTCTCGATCGCCACGAAGTACGGCTCGTTGGGGATCGGCGCCAGCGTGATGCCGTAGGCGCCCGGGTTGGCGATGAGGTTCTTGAGCGCCTGCAGCTTGGGGAGGTAGCCGCGCGTCTCGCGGGGCATCGGCAGGCTCAGGTAGTCGGTGGGCTTGCCCGCCTTGCGGTTCTTGGCCACCGCGCGCGCCACGTTGTTCTCGCCCCAGTTGTAGGAGGCGAGCGCCAGCTGCCAGTCGCCGTGCATCTCGTACAGGTCCTGCAGGTAGTCGAGCGCCGCGTCGGTCGACGCGACCACGTCGCGGCGGCCGTCGTACCACCAGTTCTGGGTCAGCTCGTAGCGCTTGCCGGTGCCCGGGATGAACTGCCACAGGCCGACCGCGTGCGAGCGCGAATAGGCCATCGGGTTGAACGCGCTCTCCACCATCGGCAGCAGGGCGAGCTCGGTGGGCATGTTGCGGTCCTCGAGCTGCTCGACGATGTAGAAGAGGTAGCGCCGCGTGCGCTCGAACATGCGCTGCAGGTAGTCCTGGTTGGCGACGTACCAGCGCATGCGCTCGTCGACGAGCGGCGAGCGGATGTCGGGCATCGCGAAGCCGCGCCGCAGGCGCAGCCAGAGATCATCGGTGGGCGCGGTGCGATCGACCTTCGCCACCGTCTGCGGCTCGCGCAGGTCGCGCCGTTCGCCCTCGAACGGCGGCAGGTTCGTGGCGTCGAGCAGCCGCGCCACCGGCAGCGCAGGCGCAGGCGTCTTGAGCACCTCTGGCGGCGGCGCAGGGTCCGTCTGGGCCTGGGCCGCCGGGGTCGGGGCTTCGGGCTGCGCGGGCGCAGGGGCTTCGGGGGCGAGCGGGGGCGTGGACGCGCACGCTGCCAGCAGCGTCAGCGCCGCGCCCACGAAACCACTTTTAATCCCCCTTCTAAGTCCTTGCATGCAGGGCGATAATACTAGGTCAGCCGCGGTTCTTCCACTCCCGGATGGCAGAGAACACCTTTACCGGGTCCGAGACCCGGGCGCCAAGGTACTTGTTCGCAGAATCGATGACAGCGGGCTCCCCCCATCGCAAGAAAGGGTTCGACGCGCGCTCTTCGCCCAGGGTGGAGGGCAGCGTGGGGCGCCCTTCGGCCCGCTGCGCCCGCGCGCGCTCGAGACGCGCGGCGAGCACGGCGTTGCCGGGTTCCACCTGCTGCGCGAACGCGATGTTGGCGAGGGTGTATTCGTGGCCGCAGTACACCCGGGTGTCGTCGGGCAGCGCCGCGAGCTTGCCGAGCGACGCGACCATCTGCTCGGCCGTGCCCTCGAACAGCCGCCCGCAGCCGCACGCGAAGAGCGTGTCGCCGCAGAAGAGGCTCCCTGCGCCATAATAGGCCACATGCGCTCGCGTATGGCCGGGGATGTCGAGCACCGTGAGCGCGAGGTCGAGCGCCGGAATTTCCACCGTGTCGCCTTCGGCCACCGGGTTGGTCAGGGTGGCAATGGGTTCGCGCTTCGGGCCGTACACGGGCACCGGGCCGTGCCGCAGCAGCTCGGGAATGCCGCCCACGTGATCGGGATGGTGGTGCGTGGCCAGGATGGCCGCGAGCGTCAGCTTCTCGCGCGCCAAATAGTCGAGCACCGGCTTCGCTTCGCCGGGGTCCACCACGGCCGCATGCCGTGCGTTGCGCAGCGTCCAGATGTAGTTGTCGCGAAGCGCGGGTAGCGGAACGATATCGAGCATGGATCGCCAGTCTTTCGTGTCGGAGCCGGCGGCCAAGTATAGCGGCGAGCGCGCGTCGTTCGAAGAATGGGGCAGGACCCCGCTTGGCCGCTACGTCCTCGATTGGGAGCGCGGCCAGTTCGACAGCGCGGTCGAGGACGTGTTCGGCTTTCGCGCCATGCAGGTCGGCATGCCGGAGCAGGACTTCCTGCGCCAGAACCGCATCCCGTACCGCTTCACGCTGGCGCTCGAGTCGGGCGCCGCGGTGGCCGCCGACCCGCTGCAGCTGCCGGTCGCCTCGCAGAGCCTCGACCTGGTGGCGCTGCCGCACGCGCTGGAGTCGCACCTGGATCCGCATGCGCTGCTGCGCGAAACCGAGCGCGTGCTGCGCCCCGAGGGACAAGTGGTCATTTCCGGATTCAACAACGCCTCGCTGTGGGGCCTGCGCCGCTGGTTCACCCGCGGGCGCGGCGGCGCGCCGTGGGAGGCGCGCTTCATCGGCCTGCTGCGGCTGAAGGACTGGCTGCAGCTGCTGTCGTTCGAGCTCAACGGCGGACGCTTCGGCTGCTACGCGCCGCCGCTCGCCAACCCGGTGTGGCGCGATCGATTCGAGTTCATGGATCGGGCCGGCCCGCGCTGGTGGCCGATCCTCGGCGGGCTGTACGTGGTGCGCGCCGTGAAGCGCGTGCACGGCATGCGCCTGATCACGCCGGCCTGGCGCAAGGAGCGCGCGCGGCGGCGGCGTCTGGTGGCGCCCCTTCCCCAGAAGAACGGCCACGTGACCCAGCGGCGGCATGGGCGCTGAGTCGGTGGAGATCTACGCCGACGGCGCCTGCCGCGGCAATCCGGGACCGGGCGGCTGGGGCGTGGTGCTGCGCGAAGGCGCGCGCGAGCGCGAGCTGCGCGGCTTCGACCCGGCCACCACCAACAACCGGATGGAGCTGACCGCGGTGATCCGCGCGCTGGAAGCGCTTGCGCCCGGCGCGCAGGTGCGCGCCTACACCGACTCGC
Source organism: Burkholderiales bacterium (assembly GCA_036274335.1). Classification (GTDB taxonomy): domain Bacteria; phylum Pseudomonadota; class Gammaproteobacteria; order Burkholderiales; family SG8-39; genus JAABQT01. The sequence goes on from DASUFW010000231.1 coordinate 5,227, forward strand.
AGTACGTGCAGAAGGGCATCAGCGAATGGATCCATGACTGGAAGCGCCGCGGCTGGCGCACGGCGGACAAGAAGCCGGTCAAGAACCAGGACCTGTGGATGCGGCTCGACGAGCTCGCGCGGGGCCACCAGGTCGAGTGGCACTGGGTGAAGGGCCACGCCGGACATCCGGAGAACGAGCGCGCCGACGCGCTCGCCAACAAGGCCATCGATCTTGGCGCCTAGGAAAGAGGCGAATGTCCGTTCCTAGGCAGGTCGTCCTCGACACCGAAACCACCGGACTCAGCGCGGGGCTCGGCGACCGCGTGATCGAGATCGGCTGCATCGAGCTGCTCAGCCGCCGTCCGACCGAGCGCCATTTCCACCAGTACCTGAATCCGGAGCGGCCGAACGACGAGGGCGCGCTCAAGGTGCACGGCCTGAGCGACGAGTTCCTCGCGGACAAGCCGAAGTTCGCGGAGGTGGCCGCCGAGTTCCTCGACTACGTCCGCGGCGCCGAGCTGGTCATCCACAACGCCGCGTTCGACGTCGAGTTCCTGGACGCCGAGCTCGGCCGCGCCGGGCTGGGACGGCTCGCGGACCACGTGGCCGGGGTCGTCGACACGCTGGCGCTCGCACGCGAGCTGCACCCCGGCAGGCGGAACTCGCTGGACGCGCTCTGCGAGCGCTACGCCGTGGAGAACGCGCACCGCACGCTGCACGGCGCGCTGCTCGACGCGCGCCTGCTCGCCGAGGTGTACCTGGCGATGACCCGCGGGCAGGACAGCCTGATGATGGCGCTCGACCTGCCGGCGGAGCGGGCAGCCGCTGCGCGCATCGACGCCTCGCAGCTGCGCGTCGTGCGCGCGAGCGAAGCGGAGCTGCGCCTGCACGAGTCCTACCTCGACGGGATGGCGAAGGAGGCCGGCGGGAAGATTGTTTGGCGGCAGTGAAGCGGGGGACAGACCCCATTTAGCCGAAAGGCAGGCTAAATAGGGTCAGTCCCCTAGGCGGTCTGACCGCCGCAGGAGCTGCCTGCGCCCGCGGTGCAGCCGAAGCAGTGGCGCGCGGTCACGATGCGGCGGCGATGCCAGGCGGGCTCGTCGAAGTCGCGCACGTGCAGGCCCGCTTCCGGGGAGAGCGCGAGCTCCAGCATCTGATTGAAGTCGCAGTCATACAGCCGGCCGTCCCAGCCGACCGACAGCGTATTGCGGCACATGAGGCCATCGACGGCGGCGGGATTGAACGCGTTCGCCAGCCGCTGCAGGTAGGCCTCCAGGTTGCCCGACTCCTGCAGCCACTCGAGGAAGCGCGAAATCGGCATGTTGTTCAGCACGAACAGGCGGTCGAACGTCACGCCGCAGTTGCGCGCCAGTCCCTCACGCCATTCGCGCTCGACGCTCGCCTGCGAGGCGCCGAGGAACGCGCCGGCCGGGTTCGACACCAGCGTGAGCCGGCGGCGGGGATCGCCGCGCCCGTAGCCCGCGGCATTCAGCACGCGCAGCGCGCGCAGCGACCGCTCGTAGACCCCTTCGCCGCGCTGCGCGTCGGTGTTGGGGCGCCGGTAGTGGGGGAGCGAGGCCACGATCTCGACGCCGCGTTCGGCCAGCCAGTCGACCAGGCCGGCGTTCCTCGGCAGCAGCAGGACCGTGAGGTTGCAGCGGTCCATGACATGCTTGCCCGCATCGACGGCGGCCTTCACGAGATCGCGAAAGCGCGGGTGCAGTTCGGGCGCGCCGCCGGTCAGGTCCACCGTGTGCGCACGCGTGCGCCGGATCGCCGCCATCACCTGTCCGACCGTGGCATCGTCCATCATCGCGTCGGTGCGGTCGGGGCCTGCGTCCACATGGCAGTGCCGGCAGGTCATGTTGCAGAGCTTGCCGAGGTTCACCTGGAAGATCTCAAGCGCCGCCGGCGCGAGCGCGGGCGCGAGCGCCCCGAACTCCGCGGCGAGCGGCACCGAGGCGAGAAGCTTCAGCTGCTCGGCCGGCACGGCGAGCGGCGCGTGGCGGCGGCGCAGGCTCTGCGCCGGCCGCGGGCTCTCGTCGTCCCCGGCGAGGTCGGCCGCCACCTCGACCAGGCGGATGGGGAGCGACGCCGGCCGCACTACATCCCCAGCTTCTTCGCGTGCTCGCGCATCTGCAGGCCGTGCACGAGCGAGGAGCCGCCGCGGATCGCGGCCGCCACGTGCACGGCTTCCGTCATCTGCTCCACGTCGGCGCCCTTCTGCTGGCAGTCGACCGTGTAGGCGTCGATGCAGTAGGGGCATTGGACCGTGTGCGCGACCGCGAGGGCGATGAGGCTCTTCTCGCGCGCGGTCAGGGCGCCGTCGGCGAATACCGCGCCGTACCAGTCGAAGAACTTCTTGCCGAGCTCGGGGCTGGTTTCCGTGATGCGGCCGAAGTCGGCCAGGTGCTGCGGCTTGTAGTACGTGTCCATGGGGTCCTCGGCTTGGTCGGTTCGGCGGGCGCGGAGCTTACAGCCTCGCGCGCGACGCGGCTATCGCGCGAGGAACAGGTACACGGCGGCGAGCAGCGCCGCCGCGGACAGGCTGATCGCGGCGATGCACAGGGCGAATGCGCGGCGCAGGCGCGCATCCGCGACGGCCGCGGCCTGGTTGAGCGCCACGACCGTCGTCTGCAGCTCCTCGGCGAGCGACTTGACGTGCTGCGCATTCTGCGTCGCCGCCGCCTGCAGCTCGCCGATCTGCTGCTGCAGGAGCTGCGCCTGGCTGGCGGCCTCGGCGCTCTTCTTGGTGAACACGGGCATCGCGACCTGCACGATCGTGCCCAGGTGCGGGAGGACGGCTTTGAGCGCGGGAACGAGCCAGGCGGCCATGCGGCGAGTGTCTCAGATTCCGCCGCCCGGCGCCGGTACGAAGTCGTACTTGCCGACGCCCTGCACCAGGAGGAAGCGGCACGGCTGGCGCCCGCCGTTCGAGACCTGGTGCACGGTCGGCGGTGTGACCGTCGCCGATCTTCCGGCGGCGATCTCGTGGCGTGCCGGCGGATTGCGCGTCTCGACGACCACGGTGCCTTCGAGGCCGTAGTAGTAGTCCGCGACGTGCGAATGACGATGCCAGGGGATCACTTCGCCCGGGTCGAGGGTGTACTCGCGCACGAGGACGTCGTCGCTCTTCGCGACCACGTGGATCGAGCGCACCTTGTAGGGCTGCGGCTTGGGGTCGGCCATGTGCGGATCACGCGCCGTGCGTGAACTTGTCGGCGAGCAGGTTGTAGAGCCAGGCGAGGATCAGGCCCGCGATGCCGCCGTCCACGAGCCCGTAGAGCGCGGCGACGATGATCGAAGCGCCGCCGTCCGCGGCATACCCCGGATACACCGAGGCGACCGCCGAGAGGAATGCACCGCCGTACGGCGGCCAGATTGCGTGCGCCAGCGAGACGAGCAGCAGGGCGCCGCCCCAGAGCAGGCCGGCGGCGACGGCGAAGGCGTAAGGACGCAGTTTCATGAGGGGCTCCTTTCCTGAATGCCTATCCGTGTGACCGCCGGTCCGTGGAATCGTTGCCGGCGGTCAGCCGTCCGGCGGCTTGCGGGGGCCGCGCAGGTACGTGCGCAGCCTGAGCAGCATGACCCCTACCGCGGCGAGCAGGATCGCGTCCAGCCAGGCGGGCGCGACGGGCACCGCGACCCGCCACGCCAGCAGCGTGCCCAGCAGGGCGAAGGCGAGGCCGATCCCGAGCCGGCTCGGCCGCCGAGCGCGGCCCGGGAACTGGACTTCATGCCTCATACGCATGCTATGGTACCCGCGCCCGTGCGCCTCCGACTCCCGTTTCTCCTGATGCTCGCGGTGCTTGCATTGGCGCCGGGCGTCGCCGGCGCCGAGCGGCCGCGCATTGGTCTGGTGCTGGGCGGCGGCGGCGCGCGCGGCGTGGCGCACATCGGCGTGCTGAAGGAGCTCGAGCGCCTGCGCGTTCCGGTCGACTGCATCTCGGGCACCAGCATGGGGGCGCTGGTCGGCGGCGTGTACGCCTCGGGCGTCGCCACCGACGCGATGATCGACCGGCTGTCGCGCGTCGACTGGAACGCGCTCTTCGTGGACGACCCGCCGCGCGTGCAGAAGCCGTATCGCGCCAAGCGCGACGACTCCCGCAACCTGTTCCATTTCGAGCTCGGCCTGCGCGGGGGACAGCTGCAGCTGCCGCCGGGCGGGACCGCCGGCTACAAGTTCGAGTTCCTGCTTCGAGAGCTGGTCGCGGGAGCCGGTAACTTCGCCGACCAGGATTTCGACAGGCTGCCGATCCCGTACCGGGCGCTCGCCACCGACATCGAGGACGGCACCAGCAAGGTGTTCCGCCGCGGCGACCTCGCCAAGGTGATGCGCGCCAGCATGTCGGTGCCGGGCGCCATCGCGCCGGTCGAGATCGGGGGGTCGCTCTACGTCGACGGGGGGCTGCTGCAGAACCTGCCGGTGGCGGCGGCGCGCGATACCTGCGCCGACGTGGTGATCGCGGTGAACGTCGGCAGCGGGTTGCTCGGCCGCAAGGAGCTCGCCTCCGCGCTCAACATCTCGCTGCAGATGGTCAACGTGCTGATGGAGCAGAACGTCCGCCAGTCGCTCGCCTCGCTCAAGCCGACCGATGTGCTGATCACCCCGGTGCTGGGCGCCTACAGCGCGGCCGATTTCGACGACGCCTTGTCGCTGGTCGAGACCGGCGAGGTCGCGGCACGTGCGCAATCCATCGCGCTGAGCCGGCTGTCGGTGTCCGAGGCGGAGTACAAGGCCTGGCGCGCGCGCCTCGACTCGCGCCTGCCGACGGTGCCGCCGGTCACGGACGTGCGCGTGGCGACGGACGCCGGCCGGGTCAATCCGGAGGTCATCGAGCGCGAGCTTGCCGAAGCGCCGGGCATCGACCTGCGGCGGCGCCCGGAAACCGACTTCAGCCTGACGAACCTGCATTCGCGCCTCGAGCAGGTGTACGGCGGCGGCGACTTCGAGCGCATGGACTACGAGATGCTCGATCGCAACGGCCAGCGCACCGTGCTGGTGAGCGGGCACGAGAAGAGCTGGGGGCCGGACTTCCTCAAGTTCGGCCTGAGCATGGAGGCGGACTCCAGCCAGACGCGCTTCAACGTCGCGGTGAGCCACCGCGCGCCGTGGATCAACCGGCTGGGCGGCGAGTGGCGCAACTACCTGCAGCTGGGCTACCGCGATCGACTGTCCACGGAGTTCTACCAGCCGGTGTCGTTCCGCGC
>DASUFW010000232.1:0-11796 GCA_036274335.1 Burkholderiales bacterium
TACGCCAACTACGGGCAGGGGTTCGAGACGCCGACCTTCGCGGAGCTCGCCTACCGGCCGGGCGGCACCGGGCTGAATTTCGCCCTGCAGCCGTCGCAGAGCCGGCACGTCGAGGCGGGGTTCAAGGCCGTGCGGCCCAACCTCGGGCGGGTCAACGCCGCCGTGTTCCGCGTCGCCACCGAGAACGAGATCGTGGTCGACCAGGCCTCGGGCGGCCGCACGACGTATCGAAACGCGGGCGGCACGTCCCGCCACGGCCTCGAACTGCTCGGCGAGACGCTGCTGAGCGGCCCGTTCCAGGCGCGCGCCGCCTACACGTGGCTCGACGCCACCTATGACGAGGCCTTCGGAACGGCCTCGGCGGGGAACGTGCTGCCCGGCGTCCCCGAGCACCAGTTCTATGCCGAAGGTTCGTGGCGGCACGCCCCCACCGGGCTGCGCGTGGGCCTGGAGCTTCTCTATCGCAGCCAGGTCGCGGTCAACGACGCCAACAGCGAGTTCGCCGCCGGCTTCACGGTGGTCAACGCCATCGCCGGATTCGAGCAGCGCGGCGCCCGCTGGCGGCTGACCGAGTTCCTGCGGGTCGACAACCTCGGCGACCAGGCCTACGTCGGCTCGGTGATCGTCAACGACGCCAACGGGCGCTATTACGAGCCTTCCCCGGGGCGCAACTACCTGCTGGGCCTGCAGGGAAGCCTGACGTTCTAGTCAGGCGCGGCCGCGGTCTCCGGGATTAGTATTCCTCTCCCATTCAGGGAGGAGACCCACAATGAAACGTACGTTGCTGGCCGCAGCGCTGCTCGCGGCGCTGCCGGTGTTCGCGCAGCAGAAGCCCCCGCCCGCCTGGCACCAGGGCAAGCCGCCGGCGCTGGCGGACTCGAAGCTCGCGCCGCTGCCGGGGCGCATGACCGAGACGCCGGCCGACGAGATCCCCGTCGGCAAGCTGAAGCTGCCCAAGGGCTTCAAGGCCGAGATGTGGGCGAGCGGCATGCCCGGCGCGCGCGCCATGGCGCGCGGCGACGACGGCAAGATCTACATCGGCACGCGCGCCATCGGCCGCGTGTACGAGGTGACGGACGAGGGCGCCAAGCGCACCCACCGCGTCGTCGTCGACAAGCTGACGCAGCCGTCGGGCGTCGCCATGCACGGCGGGTCGCTGTACGTCTTCGCGATCGACAAGGTGCTGCGCTTCGACGGCATCGAGAAGAACGCCGCGGTCGCGCCGGTGGACATGACCGCCGCGTTCGACCTGCCGCCCGAGCAGCACCACAACTGGAAGTTCGTCGCCTTCGGCCCCGACGGCAAGCTGTACGTTCCGTTCGGCGCGCCGTGCAACATCTGCGAGCCGCCGAAGGAATACGCGCAGCTGCGCCGCTACAACGCGGACGGCTCCGGGATGGAGGTGGTCGCGCGCGGCATCCGCAACACCCAGGGCTTCGCCTGGCACCCGAAGACCGGCGAGCTGTGGTTCACCGACCACGGGCGCGACTGGATGGGCGACAACGGGCCCGAGGACGAGCTGAACCGCATGACCAAGGTCGGGCTCAACTTCGGCTACCCGTACTGCCACGCGAAGGGCGTGCAGGACGTGGACTTCAAGAAGGCCGACGCCTGCAAGGGCGTGACGCTGCCGGTCGCCACCATGGGGCCGCACGCGGCGGTCATGGGGATCCTGTTCTACACGGGCGACATGTTTCCCAAGGAGTACCGGAACACGATGTTCGTCGCCCGCAAGGGCTCGTGGAACCGCACGGTCAAGTTCGGCTTCGACGTCGTGAACGTCCGTCCGAGCAAGGACGGCAAGAAGGTCTCGGTGAAGCCCTTCATGACCGGCTTCCTCGAGGACGCGAAGGCGGGCAAGTTCTGGGGACGGCCCACCTACTTCCTGCAGATGCCGGACGGCGCCGTGCTGGTCACGGACGAGCAGATGGGGGCGATCTACCGCATCAGCTACAGCGGCAAGAAGTAGTGCGCCTGGCGCGAGCGGGGCGGTGGGCCTGGCTCACCGCCTTTTTCATTGCCGCGGCGCAGGCCCAGCCCGCCGCGGAGCGGCTGGCCCCGTGCGCGGCCTGCCACGGGGCCGCGGGCGTCTCCGCGGTCCCCGGCACGCCCTCGCTCGCCGCGCAGCCGGCGCTGTTCGTCGAGAACCAGCTGGTGCTGATCCGGGAGGGCGTGCGCGAGGTGAACCCGGCGATGGCGGCGGCGCTGAAGGGCATCCGGGACGCCGAAATCCGGGCGCTCGCGAAGCACTATGCCGCGCTGGCGCCGCCGCGCCCGGCAGAGCCGCCGGACGCGCAGACGGCGAAGCGCGCGAAGACGATCGTCCGCAAGGCGCACTGCGCGAGCTGCCACCTGCCGGACTTCGCGGGCCGCGAGCAGATCCCGCGGCTGGCGGGCCAGCGCGAGGAGTACCTGCTCGAGGCAATGCGCGCCTACCGCGACAACCGGCGCTCGGGCGGCGACACCCTGATGGCGGCCGCGCTCTACGGCATCGCCGACGCCGACCTGCAGCTGCTGGCGCGCTACCTGGCGCGGCTTCCCTAGGCGGCGCGCGCCGCCGAGGAGCCGGGCTTCGCCATCAGCTCGCGCAGCACGTAGGGCAGGATCCCGCCGTGGCGGTAGTAGTCGACCTCGATGGCGGTGTCGATGCGCGACTTCACCTTCAGCTGCTGCTTCGAGCCGTCGGCGCGCGTGACGACCAGCGTCAGGGCCTGCTGCGGCTGCAGGTCGTCCAGCCCCAGGACGTCGATGGTCTCGTCGCCCTTCAGGCCGAGCGACTTCGCCGAGTCGCTGCCGAGGAACTGCAGCGGCAGCACGCCCATGCCGACCAGGTTGGAACGGTGGATGCGCTCGAAGCTGCGCGCGATCACCGCCTTCACGCCGAGGAGCTGCGTGCCCTTGGCCGCCCAGTCGCGCGAGGAGCCGGTGCCGTATTCCTCGCCGCCGAACACCACGGTCGGGATGCGGTCGGCCATGTAGCGGAGGGCGGCGTCGTAGATCGGCAGCTCCTCGCCGCCGTACTTCGTGAAGCCGCCTTCCTTGCCGCCCAGCATCAGGTTCTTGATGCGCACGTTGGCAAACGTGCCGCGCATCATGACCTCGTGGTTGCCGCGGCGCGCCCCGTAGCTGTTGAAGTCGGCCACGGTGACGTCGTGCTCCTGCAGGTACAGGCCGGCCGGCGAGGTCGGCTTGATCGAGCCCGCCGGGGAGATGTGGTCGGTGGTCACCGAGTCGCCGAAGATGCCGAGGATCTTCGCGCCGCGCACGTCGCCCGGCGTGCCCGGCCGCATGGAGAAGTCCGCGAAGAACGGCGGCTCGGCGATGTAGGTCGAGGCCGGCCAGCTGTAGACCTGGCCGGACGGCGCCGAGATCTTCTTCCACAGCGGGTTCGCCTCGCCCAGGTTCGAGTACAGGCGCCGGAAGGTCGGGGCGTCCATCGCGAGCTTCATGAGCGCCTTCACTTCGTCCGCGCCCGGCCAGATGTGGCCGATGTACACGTCCTGGCCGTCCTTCGACTTGCCCAGGGGCTCGGTGCGGAAGTCCCGCAGCATGGTGCCGGCGATCGCGTAGGCCACCACCAGCGGCGGGCTGGCGAGGAAGTTGGCGCGGATGTTCGGGTGGATGCGCGCCTCGAAATTGCGGTTGCCGGAGAGCACCGCCGCGCACACCAGGTCGTTCTTGACGATCGCCTCCTCGAGCGGCTGGGCGAGCGGCCCGGCGTTGCCGATGCAGGTCGTGCAGCCGTAGGCGGCGAGGTTGAAGCCGAGCTTCTCCAGGTAGGGCATGAGGCCCGCCTTGGTCAGGTACTCGGTGACCACGCGCGAGCCCGGCGCGAGCGAGGTCTTCACGTGCGGCTTCACCGACAGGCCGAGCTCGACCGCCTTCTTCGCGAGCAGCCCCGCGGCGAGCAGCACGCCGGGGTTGGAGGTGTTGGTGCAGGAGGTGATGGCGGCGATCAGCACGTCGCCGTTGCGGATCTCGGTGCCGTCGTAGGCCTTGTACGCGCGGCCGAGGTCCTCGGCCCTCTTGGCGAAGCCGTTCTCGAGCACCGGCCGGGTGAAGAGCGACGTGAAGGTGGATTTCACGCGCTCGAGCTCGATGCGGTCCTGCGGGCGCTTGGGACCGGCGAGCGAGGGCATGACCGTCGCCAGGTCGAGCTCCAGCACCTGGCTGTAGTCGATGTCACCCTTGCGCGGCACGCCGAACATGCCCTGCGCCTTGAAGTAGGCCGAGAGCGCGTCGATCTCGGCGTCGGTGCGGCCGGTGCCGCGGAAGTACTCGAGGGTCTTCTCGTCGACCGGAAAGAAGCCCATGGTCGCGCCGTACTCCGGCGCCATGTTGGCCAGCGTGGCCCGGTCGGTGACGCTGAGGGTCGAGGTGCCTTCGCCGAAGAACTCCACGAACTTGCCGACGACCTTGGCCTTGCGCAGCATCTCGGTGACGGTCAGCACGAGGTCGGTCGCCGTGCAGGCCGGATGCAGCTTGCCGGTCAGGTTCACGCCCACCACGTCCGGCGTGAGGATGTAGACGGGCTGGCCGAGCATGCCGGCCTCGGCCTCGATGCCGCCCACGCCCCAGCCGACCACGCCGATGCCGTTGATCATCGTCGTGTGGCTGTCGGTGCCGACCAGGGTGTCCGGGTAGTAGACGCCGTCCTTCGACTTGTGCACGCCGCGCGCCAGGTACTCCAGGTTCACCTGGTGCACGATGCCGATGCCCGGCGGCACGACCTTGAAGGTGTCGAACGCCTGCATGCCCCACTTCATGAACTGGTAGCGCTCCTGGTTGCGCTTGAACTCGAGCTGCATGTTGAGGTCGAGCGCGTTCTTGGTGCCGTAGTGGTCGATCTGCACCGAGTGGTCGACCACCAGGTCGACCGGCACCAGCGGCTCGATCGTCTTGGGGTCCTTGCCCATCTTCTTCGCGACGCCGCGCATCGCGGCGAGGTCGCAGAGCAGGGGCACGCCGGTGAAGTCCTGCAGCACGATGCGCGCCAGCACGAATGGGATCTCCTCGGTGCGCGGCGCGCTCGCCTGCCACCCGGCCAGCTGCCGGACGTGGGCCTCGGTGACCTTCTTCCCGTCGCAGTTGCGCAGCACGGATTCGAGCACGATGCGGATCGACACCGGCAGCCGCTCGAGCGGCAGGCCGAGCGCCCTGCCCAGCCTGGGCAGCGAATAGAACTTGCCGCCCTTCAGCGGCTGCAGGGTGTCGAGCAGGTTATGCGGCATTCATGCCTCCGTCGTTGGTCCATCGGGCGTCCGGGCCGCAGGCTTCCCGCGACTCGAGCGCGTCCAGTTCGTCGCGCAGCTTCGCCCGCTGCTCGATCAGCCCGGCCAGCTGGTCGTCGCAGCGCGCGATGGGGGTGGGGTAGTGCCGGATCTCGAGCGACAGGGCCGCGAGCCGCTGGCGGAGCTCCGCGATCGTCGCCATCGCCTACTTCCGCCTCAGCTGCACGTCGTAGGTGAGGCCGCTGTCGTCGTAGCAGTTGCCGGTCCCCGACACGCCCTGCACGCCGTGAAAGTCGCAGCGCAGTCCGCTGCCGTCCTCGGCGCGCAGCAGGGCCTTGGCCTCCGTCCCCGCCCGGTCGTCGATGACCACCGAGGTGCCGATCGCCGGCCCGCGGCCCCCGAAGGCGCCGCCGATCACGAAGCCGGTCGAGGGCGGCGGGTCCGCCACGACCCAGTTGCCGTGATAGACGCGATCGTCGATCGTCACGCTGACCTTCATGTCGCCGCCGGTCTGGCCGGTGGCCTCGCCCTGGTAGAGCTTGCCGCTGTTGCGCGGCATCAGGGTCAGCCCGTAGGTCGTGGTGCACCCGGTGAGCAGGGCGGCGAGCGCGGCGGGCGCGAGCCTGCGCATCTAGATCACCATCAGGTCCACGAATTCGCGCACCGGCATGGCCTGCAGGCGCCCGCTGTCCAGGCACGCCTCGAGGATGGCGCGCTGCCGCGTCGGCGCGAACCGGCGCGCGAGGTTGGTCCTGAACTTCTCCACCAGCACCGGCATGCCTTCCTTGCGCCGGCGCTTGTGGCCGATCGGGTACTCGCACACCACTTCCTTGAGCCGGGTGCCGTCCCTGAACTCGACGGTGAGCGCGTTGGCGATCGAGCGCTTCTTCGGATCATGGTAGTCGCGCGTGAAGCGCTTGTCCTCGACGCACACGATCTTGTCGCGCAGCGCGTCGATGCGCGGGTCCTTCGCGATGCCGTCCTCGTAGTCGGCGGCGGTGAGGCGGCCGAACAGCAGGGGGACGGCCACCATGTACTGGATGCAGTGGTCGCGGTCCGCCGGATTGTTGAGCGGCCCCTTCTTGTCGATGATGCGGATCGCCGCCTCGTGCGTGCGGATCCGGATGCGCTTGATGTCCTGGATGCGGTTCCGGACCAGCGGGTGCAGCTGCATGGCGCATTCGACCGCCGTCTGCGAGTGGAATTCCGCCGGGAACGAGATCTTGAACAGCACGTTCTCCATGACGTAGCTGCCGAACTTGCGCTGGAACCGGAACGGCTTGCCCTTGAAGAGCACGTCGTAGAAGCCCCAGGTCTTCGCGGTCAGCACCGACGGGTAGCCCATCTCGCCGGTGCGGGAAATGAGCGCCAGGCGCACGGCGCGGCTGGTGGCGTCGCCCGCCGCCCAGCTCTTGCGCGATCCCGTGTTGGGCGCATGCCGGTAGGTGCGCAGCGACTGCCCGTCGACCCACGCCTGCGAGATCGCGTTCACGACCTGGTCGTAGGTGCAGCCGAGCATGTGCGCGACGACGGCGGTGGAGGCGACTTTCACCAGCACCACGTGGTCGAGGCCCACCCGGTTGAACGAGTTCTCCAGCGCGATCACGCCCTGGATCTCGTGCGCCTTGATCATCGCGGTGAGCACCTCGCGCATCGTGACCGCCTGGCCGTTCCTCGACAGCCAGTCGGCGGTCGCGAGGATGCCGCCGAGGTTGTCCGAGGGGTGGCCCCACTCGGCGGCGAGCCAGGTGTCGTTGAAGTCGAGCCAGCGGATCATGGCGCCGAGGTTGAAGGCAGCCTGCACCGGGTCGAGCTGGAACGTGGTGCCCGGGACCTTCGCGCCGCGCGGCGTGACGGTCTCCGGATCGATGGGCCCCAGCAGCTTGGTGCAGGCCGGGTATTCGAGCGCCTCGAACCCGCAGCCCAGCGTGTCCATGAGGCAGAAGCGCGCCGTCTCGTAGGCCTCGACGCTCTTGACCTCGTACTTCGTGGCGTAGTCGGCGATGAGCTTCAGGACCTGGTCCGGCTTGGGCCGCACGTTGGAGATGTGCGCCGACATCAGGACTTCTCGTCCTGCACGCGCGCGAAGGTGTGCTCGGCGCCGCCCGAGTGGGGCGTGTGCTGCGCCGGCGGCGGCGCGTTGCGCGATCCCGGGCCCTTGTCCCACCAGATGGCGCGGCCGCGCTTCTGCGACTCGACCTCCTCGGGGTGCTCTTCCAGGTAGCGGCGCATGAACTTCGTGAGGTCGGACTCGTACATGCCTAGGTCCTGTCCTTGAGGGGAACCCACTTCACGTTCTCGGGTCCGGTGTAGTTGGCGCCGGGGCGGATGATCTTGCCGTCGATGCGCTGCTCGATGACGTGCGCCGACCAGCCGCTGGTGCGCGCGATGACGAACAGCGGCGTGAACATCAGCGTCGGCACGCCCATCTTGTGGTACGAGACGGCGCTGTACCAGTCGAGGTTGGCGAACATCTTCTTCTCGGCGGCCATCACCGATTCGATGCGCTCGGCGATCCGGTAGAGCGTCGTGTCGCCGGACTCCTCGGACAGCTGGCGCGCCACGGCCTTGATCACCTCGTTGCGCGGGTCGGCGATCGTGTAGACCGGGTGGCCGAAGCCGATGACCACCTCCCTGGCCGCGACGCGCCGCCGGATGTCGGCCTCGGCCTCGTCGGGCGTCCGGTAGCGGCCCTGGATCTCGTAGGACACTTCGTTCGCGCCGCCGTGCTTGGGGCCGCGCAGCGCGCCGATGCCGCCGGTGATCGCCGAGTACATGTCCGCGCCCGTGCCGGCGACGACGCGGCAGGTGAAGGTGCTGGCGTTGAACTCGTGCTCGGCGTAGAGGATGAGCGAGGTGTGCATGGCGCGCACGTGCGAGGCCGAAGGCGGCTTGCCGTGCAGCAGGTGCAGGAAGTGGCCGCCGATCGAGTCGTCGTCGGTCTCCACCTCGATGCGCTTGCCGTGGTGGCTGAAGTGGTACCAGTAGAGCAGCATGGCGCCGAAGCAGGCCATCAGCCGGTCGGCGATGTGCTGCGCGCCCGAGGTCTCGTGCTCCGCGCCCTCCGGCTCCAGCGTGCCGAGCATGGAGCACCCGGTGCGCAGCACGTCCATGGGGTGCGCATTTTTAGGAATTTGCTCGAGCACAGCGCGCAGCGGCGCGGGCAGGCCGCGCAGCTTCCTCAGCGACGCCTTGTACGCGGCGAGCTCGGCGGCGGTCGGCAGCTTCTCGTGCACCAGCAGGTAGGCCACCTCCTCGAACTCGGCCTCGCCGGCGAAGTCGAGGATGTCGTAGCCCCGGTAATGCAGGTCGTTGCCGGTGCGGCCCACCGTGCACAGGGCGGTGTTGCCCGCCGGCACGCCCGACAGGGCGACCGACTTCTTGGGCTTGGGAGCCGCAGTGCTACCTACGGGCGAAGAGCTCATCCAGTTTCCTCTCGTAGCTGTGGTAGTCGAGGAAGTCGTACAGCTCGTCGCGCGTCTGCATCGCGCCGACCACGTCCTTCTGCGTGCCGCGATGGCGCACCGATTCGTACACGGCGAGCGCCGCCTTGTTCATGGCGCGGAACGCCGACAACGGATACAGCGCGATGGACACGCCGGCCGAGCGCAGCTCCTCGACGGTGAAGAGCGGGGTCTTGCCGAACTCGGTGATGTTGGCGAGCACCGGCACTTTCACCGCGTCGACGAACTTGCGGTACTGGCCGAGCTCGGTGACCGCCTCGGGGAAGATCATGTCGGCGCCGGCCTCCGCGTAGCGCACGGCGCGCGCCAGCGCCGGCTCGAGCCCCTCGCCGGCGAGCCCGTCGGTGCGCGCCATGATGACGAAGCTCGGGTCGGTGCGCGCGTCCACGGCCGCCTTGATCCGGTCGCACATCTCGTCGGCCGAGACCAGCTCCTTGCCGGGGCGGTGGCCGCAGCGCTTGGCGCCGACCTGGTCCTCGATGTGGGTGGCCGCGGCGCCGGCCTTGGTCAGCGCGCGCACCGTGCGCCCGACATTGAACGCGCTCGCGCCGAAGCCGGTGTCCGAGTCCACCAGCAGCGGCAGGTCGCAGACGTCGGTGATGCGCCGCACGTCGATCAGGACGTCGTCGAGGTTGGAGATGCCGAGGTCGGGCATGCCCAGCGAGCCGGCGGCGACGCCGCCGCCCGAGAGGTACAGGGCGCGGTAGCCTGTTCGCCTGGCGAGCAGCGCGTGGTAGGCGCAGATCGCGCCGATGACCTGCAGCGGGCGCTCGTCCCGCACCGCCTGCCGGAAGGCCGCGCCGGGCGTCATGCGCCGAGCAGGTGCTTCACGCCGTCACGCTCCTCATGCAGCTCCTTCAGCGTGGCGTCCATGCGCTTGCGGCTGAACTCGGAGACCTCGAGCCCCTTGACGATCTGGATCTGTCCGCCCTTGCAGGTCACGGGGTAGCCGTACAGGACGCCCTCCGGGATGCCGTAGCTGCCGTCCGACGGGATGCCCATGCTGACCCAGGTGCCCTCGGGCGTGCCCTTCACCCAGTCGCGCACGTGGTCGATGGCGGCGTTGGCGGCGCTCGCCGCCGAGGACAGGCCGCGCGCCTCGATGATCGCCGCGCCGCGCTTCTGCACGGTCGGGATGAACGTGCCCTCGAGCCAGGCCTGGTCGTTGATCATCGGCCACACCTTCCTGCCCTCGCATTCGGCCTGGAACACGTCGGGATACTGCGTGGCCGAGTGGTTGCCCCACACCGTCACCTTCTTCACCGCCGCGTTGGGCTTGCCGATCTTCTGTGCGATCTGCGAGGTGGCGCGGTTGTGGTCCAGCCGCATCATGGCGGTGAACTGGCCGGGCTTCAGGCTCGGTGCATTCTTCATGGCAATCAGGCAGTTGGTGTTCGCCGGGTTGCCGACCACCAGCACCTTCACGTCGCGCTTGGCGACCTTGTCGAGCGCCTTGCCCTGGGGCCCGAAGATCTTGCCGTTCGCTTCCAGCAGGTCCTTGCGCTCCATCCCGGGGCCGCGCGGCCGTGCCCCCACCAGCAGCGCGACGTCTGCATCCTTGAAGGCGTCCATCGGGTCCGAGGACGGCGTCATGCCGTAGAGCAGCGGGAACGCGCAGTCGTCCAGTTCCATCATGACGCCCTTCAACGCCTTCTGCGCCTTCTCGTCGGGAATCTCCAGCAGCTGCAGGATCACGGGCTGGTCGGCGCCGAGCATGTCCCCGCTGGCGATGCGGAAAAGAAGCGAGTAGCCGATCTGTCCGGCGGCGCCGGTGACGGCGACGCGGACGGGCGCTTTGGTCATCTTGGAAGGCTCCGGATTCGGTTCGCGGCGTGGGCGGTCATTCTACCGCAGCGGCGCGCGCGAAACGCAGTGCACAAACGGGCGGTTCGGCAGGTCAATCAATGCGCTGCGGAGCTATAATCGTTATCGGTCGCCCCGCGCGCCCACACCGTCCATGGCGAACGCAGCCGCAAGAAAATCAAGACCTAAGTACCTCAGCCTGACGGCGCTCCTGTTCGAAATCCGGCTGCCGCTCCCGGGCTGGGTGTCCATCCTGCACCGCATCAGCGGCGCGCTGCTCTTCCTGGCCGTGGTGTGGCTGCTGTACCTGCTCGATCGCAGCCTCGCCTCGCAGGCCGGCTTCGAGGCGGTGCGGCACTACGCGGGCCTGCTGCCCGTGAAGCTCGCGCTGCTCGTGCTGCTGTGGGCCTTCTGCCATCACTTCTGCGCGGGCATCCGATACCTCTTCCTGGATCTCGACAGGGGCGTGGACCTGGCGACCGCACGTGTCACGTCGTGGCTCGTGCTCGCTGCGAGCCTGCTGCTGACCGCCTGGCTGGGGACGCGGCTTTGGTAGACCGGATCGTCGTCGGCGCGCGCTACGGCTTGCGCGACTGGCTCGCGCAGCGCATTACCGCAGCGGTGATGGCCGTGTACTGCGTCATCGCGCTGGTGGTGCTGATGGGGGCGCGGCCGATCAGCTACGCCGTGTGGAAGGACCTGTTCGCGCAGGGCTGGATGCGCGTCGCGACGCTATTGTTCGCGGCGAGCCTCGCCTGGCACGCCTGGGTGGGCATGCGCGACATCCTGATGGACTACGTCAAGCCCGTGGGCGTGCGCCTCGCACTGGAAGTCGCGGTCCTGCTGGCGCTCGCCGGCTACCTGGGCTGGACCGTGCAGATCCTCTGGAGATGAGCGTGGCGCTGACGGTGCGGCGGTTCGATGCGATCGTGGTGGGGGCGGGCGGCTCGGGGATGCGCGCGGCGTTGGAGCTCTCGCGCGCCAACCTCAAGGTGGCGGTGCTCTCGAAGGTGTTTCCGACCCGCTCGCACACGGTGGCCGCGCAGGGCGGCATCGCCGCGCCGCTCGCCAACTCCACCGAGGACAACTGGCACTGGCACATGTACGACACCGTGAAGGGGTCGGACTACCTCGGCGACCAGGACGCGATCGAGTACATGTGCCGGCGCGCCAACGAGGTGGTGGTCGAGCTCGAGCACATGGGCATGCCCTTCGACCGGCTCGAGAACGGCAAGATCTACCAGCGGCCGTTCGGCGGCCATACGCAGGACTACGGCAGCGCGAAGATGGCGATGCGC
>DASUFW010000233.1:0-3776 GCA_036274335.1 Burkholderiales bacterium
CGCCGGCGTCAAGCCGACAATGCGGACCACGCATGACGAGGAGACCGACATGAAGATCCGCACCCTGCTGATCGCGCTGGCGCTGCCGGCGCTCGCCCAGGCGCAGGTGCCGCCCTCGGCGGCGGAGCTGCGCGCCTACACCGGATTGCACGCCGCCGCGGCCCAGGGCGACGTCGCGGAGATCGGGCGGCTCGTCGCCGCGGGCGCGAAGCCCGACGTGCGCGACCGCTACCGCCGCACGCCGCTGCACGTCGCCGCCTACCAGTCCCAGCGGGCGGCGATGCGCGCGCTGGTGAAGGCGGGCGCCGATCCGAACGCGCTCGAGGCCGACCGCTACGACATCGTCACCATCGCCGCGGTGGCCGACGACCTACCCACCTTGAGGCTCTCGCTCGAGCTCGGCGCGAGCCCCGGCAACGTCACCAGCCGCTACGACGGCACCGCGCTGATCGCGGCGGCGCACCTCGGCCACGACGAGGTGGTCAGAACCCTGATCCGCGCCGGGGCGCCGCTCGATCATGTGAACAACCTCGGCTGGACCGCGCTCATCGAATCGATCGTGCTCGGCGACGGCGGCCCGCGGCATACCGCGACGCTCGGAGCGCTGGTCGGGGCGGGCGCCAACGTCAACCTCGCCGACCGCAGCGGCACCACGCCGCTTGCACTGGCGCGGGGACGCGGCTACCGCGAGATGGCGGCGATCCTGGAGAAGGCGGGCGCGCGCTAGCGCTTCAGGCGCGACACATCGGGCAGCGCGATCGGCTGCGCGGACTCGTAGGCGCGGGCCGCGCGCAGCACCAGGGCGTCGGCATACTTCGGCCCGACGATCTGCAACCCCGCGGGCAGGCCGTCCCTGGTGAGCCCGCAGGGGACGGTCGCCGCCGGCTGCTGGGTGAGGTTGAACGGATAGGAGAAGGGCGTCCAGTCGGTCCAGCGGCGCTCGCGAACCACGTCGTCCACTTCCTTGCCGGCCTCGAAGGCGGGCAGCGGCAGGGTCGGGGTGAGCAGCAGGTCGTATTTCTCGTGGAAGCGGTGCATGTGCACGCCGAGCGCGCCGCGCCGCAGCGCGGCGTCCTGGATCTCCCGCACGCCGTACTTCTCGCCCGCGCGCGCCACTTCCAGCAGGCCGGGGTCCATGAGCTTGC
Source organism: Burkholderiales bacterium (assembly GCA_036274335.1). GTDB lineage: Bacteria > Pseudomonadota > Gammaproteobacteria > Burkholderiales > SG8-39 > JAABQT01. The sequence continues at coordinate 1,146 of DASUFW010000233.1, forward strand.
GCTTCGCCTCGGGGATCGAGCCGACCACGTAGGCGGCGCCCGGGAACCAGTGCAGCGTGAAGGTGAGCTGCTGGTCCTCGAATTCCGGATCCTGCTCCTCGACCTGCGCACCGAGGCTCTCGAACACGTGGACGGCCTTCTTCACGAGCGCGGCGACCTCGCGGTCCACGCGCGCGTAGCCGAGGCTGGGCGAGTAGGCGATGCGCAGGCCCCGCACGCCGTCTTCCAGGCCCACCCGGTAGTCGCGCGGGTCGTAGGGCAGCGCGTGCCAGTCGCGCACGTCGGGGAGCGACAGCACGTTCATCATCAGCGCCGCGTCCGCGACCGAGCGTGTCATCGGCCCCACGTGCGCCACGGTGCCGAAGGGCGACAGCGGCCACGCCGGCACGCGGCCGAAGGTGGGCTTCAGGCCGAACAGGCCCGTGAAGCCGCAGGGGATGCGGATCGAGCCGCCGCCGTCGGTGCCGACCGTGAGCGCGCCCATGCCCGAGGCGACGGCCGCCGCGCCGCCGCCGGAGGAGCCGCCCGGGGTCTTCGACGGGTCCCAGGGATTGCGCGTAATGCCCGTGAGCGGGCTGTCGGTGACGCCCTTCCAGCCGAATTCGGGCGTCGTGGTCTTGCCGAGCAGCACCGCGCCGTGCTCGCGCAGGCGCGCGACCGCGGGCGCATCGTCGCGCCACGGGCCCTTGGGGTCGACGGTCTTCGAGCCGCGCCGCGTCGGCCAGCCGCGCGTGAGCAGCAGGTCCTTGATCGAGGTCGGCACGCCGTCGAGCAGGCCGAGCGGCGTGCCCGAGCGCCAGCGCGCCTCGCTCGCGCGCGCGGCGGCGAGCGCCGATCGCTCGTCGACCACGTTGAAGCAGTTGAGGATCGGGTTGAGCTTCGCGATGCGCTCGAGCGCGGCGCGCGTCGCCTCGACGGGCGAAACGCGTTTCGCGCGGTATGCGTCGAGCAGCTCGGTGGCGGTCAGGTCGCAGAGGTCGGTCTTCATCGATCCCCCATTCTAAGGGGAGTCGGCGCTGCTATAGTGGCCGGCATGGATCACGCGGCCCTGCTGGCGGGTTCGGGCAGCCTCGTCGCCGCGGTGGTCGGCGTCGGCGAGTTCGGCGCGTCCTTCATCTTCCGCTCCTCGCGTGTTCCGGGCCTGCGCGTCGCTGCCGCCGTGGACGCCGATCCGGCGCGCGCCGTGCGCGCCGCCGGGCGCGCCGGCGTCGCCGCGGACCGGATCGTGCGCTGTGGCAGCGAGGCGCAGGCGAAGCAGGCCTTCGCGCGCGGCGACTTCGTCGTCGCCGAGGATGCGGCGGTGATCTGCGCCCTGGACCTCGACTTCGTGGTCGAAGCCACCGGCTCCCCGGAAGCGGGGGCGCGCACCGCGCTCGCCGCGATCGGCGCGGGCAAGCACGTGGCGATGGTCAGCAAGGAGTGCGACTCGGCGGTCGGGGTGATCCTGCAGGCGAGGGCCGCCGAGGCCGGGCTGGTCTACACGGCGGTCGATGGCGACCAGCCGAGCCTGCTGGTCGGGCTGGTGACCTGGGCGCGCACGCTGGGTCTGGAGATCCTCTGCGCCGGCAAGGCGAGTGAGTTCGACTTCGTCAGCGAGAGCGATGCGCAATGGAACTCCGCGGTGCGCGATCGCGACGGCTTCTGGAGCGGACGGCCGCGGCGCACGCCGCCCGACCTGTGCGAGCTCGGCATCGTGGCGAACGCGACCGGCCTGAAGCCCGATGCGCCGCGCCTGCACGCGCCCGTCGCCAAGACCCTCGAGCTCCCGGATCTCTTCCGGCCGGGCGAGGAGGGCGGGCTGCTTTCGCGGCCGGGCGTCGTCGACCTGTTCAACTGCTTCCGGCGCGCGGACGAGGCGAGCTTCGCGGGCGGCGTGTTCGTCACGGTGCGCTGCGACGACGCGGCCACCTGGGCGCTCCTCAAGGACAAGGGCATCCCCTCGAGCGCGGACGGCCGCGTGGCGCTGCTGCACAACCCCGTGCACCTGCTCGGCATCGAGGCGCCGATCACGCTGCTGCAGGCCCTCGCGCTCAAGCAGCCGGCGGCCAAGCTCGCCCCGCGTTGCGACCTGGTGGCGCGTGCCGGGCAGCCGCTGGCCGCGGGGACGACGCTGGCGCTGGGCGAGCGGCACACGGTGCTCGGCGTGGCGCCGGAGCTCGCCGATGCCGCGCCGGCGCGCGGCGCGAACCCGGTGCCGTACTACCTTGCGGCCGGCTGTCGCCTGCGGGCGGCGGTGCCGGCGGGCGCGCTGATCACGCGCGAGATGCTGGAGGCGCCGCGCGATTCGGCGCTGTGGCGGCTGCGCGACGAGCAGGACGCGAAATTCTTCCCTTGATCGTCGACGCGCATCACCACCTGTGGGACCTCACGGGCGGACCGCTGCGCTACCCGTGGCTGCAGGAGGAGGATCCGCACGCGTTCTTCCTCGGCGACAACTCGCCGATCCGGCGCAACTACCTGCCTGCCGACTACCGGCGCGACGCGGCGGGGCTCGAAATCGTGAAGACGGTGCACGTCGAGGCCGAGTGCGCGCGCGACCAGCAGGTCGCGGAGACCGACTGGCTGTCGGCGCAGCATCGCCTCACCGGGATGCCGAGCGCGATCGTCGCGCACGCCTGGTTCCATACGCCG
>DASUFW010000234.1:0-27961 GCA_036274335.1 Burkholderiales bacterium
TCGGTGCGCGGCGCCTCGAAGAACGTCGCGGGCGGCGCCGACTCCACGATCTCGCCGCGATCCATGAACACCACGCGGTCGGCGACCGTGCGAGCGAATCCCATCTCGTGCGTCACCACGACCATGGTCATGCCTTCCGCCGCCAGCTCGACCATCACGTCGAGCACCTCCTTGATCATCTCGGGATCGAGCGCCGAGGTGGGCTCGTCGAACAGCATGATCTTCGGGCGCATGGCGAGCGCGCGCGCGATCGCCACGCGCTGCTGCTGGCCGCCCGAGAGCTGCGCCGGATACTTGTGCGCCTGCTCGGCGATGCGCACACGCTCGAGGAGCTGCAACGCGAGCGCCTCGGCCTCCTGCTTCGGCGCCCGGCGCACCCACACCGGCGCGAGCGTCAGGTTCTCCAGCACCGTGAGATGCGGGAACAGGTTGAAGCTCTGGAAGACCATGCCGACCTCGCGGCGCACCGCCTCGACGGCCTTGGGGTCGCCACGCAGCTCGATGCCGTCGACGACCACCTTGCCTTCCTGGTAGGGCTCGAGCGCGTTCACCAGCCGCACCAGCGTCGACTTGCCCGAGCCCGACGGGCCGCACAGGACGATCTTCTCGCCCTGCGCGACCGACAGCTCGATGCCTTTCAGCACCTGGAAGCGGCCGAACCACTTGCCCACGCCGCGCATCTCGATCATCGCGCCCGCCACCTCAGCCCTCCCGTGCGTGCGAACGGCCGAAACCCAGGTCGCGCTCGAGGTTCTGGCTGTAGCGCGACATCGCGAAGCAGAAGCAGAAGTACACCAGCGACGCGAACAGGTAGGCCTCGACCCCGAAGCCGGACCAGGCGGGCTCGGTCAGCGCCACCTTGATGGAGGTCAGCAGGTCGAACAGGCCGATGATCACCACCAGGGAAGTATCCTTGAAAAAGGCGATGAAAGTGTTGACCAGCGGCGGGATGGCGACGCGCAGCGCCTGCGGCAGCAGCACCAGCAGGGTCTTCTTCCAGTAGGAGAGTCCCAGCGCATCGGCCGCCTCTTCCTGTCCGTGCGCGAGCGACTGCAGCCCGCCGCGCACCACCTCGGCGAGATACGCTGCCGCGAACACGATCATGGCGATCAGGGCGCGCAGCAGCTTGTCGATGGTCACCCCTTCGGGCAGGAACAGCGGCAGCATCACCGAGGCCATGAAGAGCAGGCTGATGAGCGGTACGCCGCGCACCAGCTCGATCCACAGGATGGAGAGGGCGCGCACCGCGGGCAGCCGCGAGCGCCGGCCGAGCGCGAGCAGGATCGAGATCGGGAAGGCGAAGGAGATGCCGAAGGTGGCGAGCAGCAGCGTCAGCATCAGCCCGCCCCAGCGCTCGTTCTCGACGTACGGCAGGCCAGGCACGCCGCCCCACATCAGCACGCCGATCAGGGCCAGCCCGGCGGCCCACGCGAGCGCGAGCTCGATCCGCCAGAAGCGCCGCATCGCGCTCGCGACGTACAGCGCGACCAGCACCACGATGCCGAGCGCGGGGCGCCACTGCTCTTCGTAGGGGTAGGTGCCGAACAGGATGAAGCGGTGCTTCTCGGTGATCAGCGCCCAGCAGGCGCCGGCGCCCGGCGCGCGGCAGGCCCGGCCGTCGGGCGAGAACCACACCGCATCCAGGAAGGCCCAGTGCACGAAGGGCGGCAGCAGCGTCCAGGCGAGCCACAGGATGGCGAGCGTCGCGAGCGCGCTCGGCCAGCCCGAGAACAGGTTCTCGCGCAGCCACTTCATCGGCGGGCGCCCTTCAGCGCGATGCGCCGGTTGTACCCGTTCATCAGCGCGGAGATCGACAGGCTGATCGTGAGGTAGACGGCCATGATGATGGCGATCCCCTCAATCGCCTGGCCGGTCTGGTTCAGGGTGGTGTTGGCGATCGAGACGAGGTCCGGATAGCCGATGGCGACCGCCAGCGAGCTGTTCTTCGTGAGGTTGAGGTACTGGCTGGTGAGCGGCGGCACGATGACCCGCAGCGCCTGCGGCAGGATCACCAGGCGCATCGCCCGGCGGCGCGGCAGGCCGAGCGCGGCCGACGCCTCGAACTGGCCGCGGTCCACCGCCAGCACGCCGGCGCGAACGATCTCGGCGATGAAGGCCGCCGTGTACAGCGACAGGCCGCCGAGCAGCGCGGCGAATTCGGGCGTCAGGGCGCCGCCGCCTGCGAAGTTGAATCCCTGCAGCGTCGGCACCGCCAGCGCGTGCGGCGTCCCCGCCGCGAGGAACACGAGCAGCGGCAGTCCGAGGATCAGGCCCGCGCCCGCGGCGAACGCGGGGAACGGCTGGCCGGTGCGCGCCTGCCGGGCGCGCGCCCAGCGGGCGAGCAGCAGCGCGAGGATCGCGCCGGCGATCAGCGCGAGCGCCATCCCGCCGTGCACCGGGTCCGGCGCCGGCAGAGGGAAGGCGAAGCCGCGGTTGCTCAGGTAGACCCCGGGCAGCGGATGGAGCGCCGCGCGCGGCCCGGGCAGGTTCTCGGTAATGAGCGCGTACAGGAAGAACAGCTGCACCAGCAGCGGGACGTTGCGCAGCAGCTCGACGTAGCCCGCGGCGAGCTTCGCCAGCAGCCAGTTGCGCGACAGCCGCGCGAGCCCGATCAGCGTGCCCAGCACGCTCGCCACCACGATGCCGATCAGCGCGACCCGGAAGGTGTTGATCAGGCCGACCGAAAGGGCGCGGGCGTAGGAGTCCGCCGCGCTGTAGGACAGGAACGGCGACTCGCCGATCTCGAACCCGGCCTCGCGCTGCAGGAAGCCGAGGCCGCTCGCGATCTTGCGGGCTTCGAGGTTGTGCGCGGTGTTCGCCGCCAGCGTCCAGACGGCGAACGCCACGGCCGCCACCAGGAGCGCCTGGAGGGCGGCCGCGCGCCAGCGCACGCGGCGCGTCTCTAGCGGAGCGGCGGCGCGTACATCAGGCCGCCCTGGGTCCAGAGGTTGTTCAGGCCGCGGTCGAAGCCGAGCGGCTTGAGGTTGGCCTCGAACGACTCGCCGTAGTTGCCGACCTGCTTGACGATGTTGTAGGCCCAGCGGTCATCCAGCCCCATCATCTTGCCCAGCCCGCCGCTCGCGCCCACGAAGCGCTGGATGGACGGGTTGGTGCTGGAGACCTGCTGGTCGATGTTCTTCGAGGTGAGGCCGAGCTCCTCGGCCTCCAGCATCGCGAACAGGGACCACTTGACGATGTCGAACCAGCCGTCGTCGCCGTGGCGCACGACCGGCCCGAGCGGCTCCTTGGAGATCACCTCGGGCAGGATGACGTGGTCGGCGGGGTTGGGCGCGCGCGAGCCGCGCGTCGACACCAGGCCCGAGACGTCCGTCGTGTAGACGTCGCAGCGGCCGGAGAAGTAGGCGTTGGTCACCTCCTCCAGCTTCTCGATCACCACCGGCTTGAAGCTCATCTTGTTGGCGCGGAAGTAGTCGGCGAGGTTGAGCTCGGTGGTGGTGCCGGGCTGCACGCAGATCGTGGCCCCGTTCAGCTGCCGGGCGCTCTTCACGCCGAGCTTCTTCGGCACCATGAAGCCCTGGCCGTCGTAGTAGTTCACGCCGGCGAAGTTGAGGCCGAGGCTCGTGTCGCGCGACAGGGTCCAGGTGGTGTTGCGCGAGAGGATGTCGACTTCGCCCGACTGCAGGGCGGTGAAGCGCTGCTGGGCGGTGAGCGGCGTATAGCGGACCTTGCCGGCGTCGCCGAACACGGCGGCCGCAACCGCGCGGCACACGTCCACGTCGATGCCCTTCCACACGCCCTTCGAGTCGGGCTGCGAGAACCCGGCGAGGCCGGTGTTCACGCCGCACTGGACGTAGCCCTTGGCCTTCACGGCATTCAACGTGGACTGGGCGTGCAGGGCGCCGCTCGCCAGCAACGCGGCGGCGGCAAGCGCGAGACGAGTCTTCATGGGGTCCCCCGGGATAAAGTCCCGGCCAGTCTAGCCCGGGCGCGCGGGCTCGCGCAACGGCCGCGAGGCACATTCCTCGAAGATACGCGCTCGGCATCGCGCGCAGATGCCGGCATCGAGCGCCTCGAACACGCGCGTGATCGCCTCGCGCTTCTCGCGGAACACCGCATCTTCGCCGATCTCGGCGAGGAAGCCCCCCTTGCGCAGCACGTCCTCGGCCGGCAGGCGCAGCCCCTGCAGCCACAGCCGGCCGCCGCTCCAGCGGCGCGCGCGCGCTTCGCGCACCAGCGCCTCCGCGCCCGCGACATCGAGGAAGTTGATGTTGCGCGCCACGACCAGCAGGTGGCGCTGGTCGCGGGACACCTCGCGCAGCGTCGCCAGGTGCATCTCGACGTGCTCGACGGCGCCGAAATAGATCGAGCCCTCGATGGCGACGATCTTGAGCTGCGGGCACTCGACGACGCCCTGCGCCACGGGACCGAAGCGCCGCAGGCTGTGCCGCGGGTCGGGCGCGACGACGCGCATCTGCGGCCGGGAGGTGCGGTTGAGATACACGACGAGTGAAGCGATCACCCCGACCAGGATGGCGGTGGGCAGGGGCAGCGCCAGCGTCGCGAGGAAGCTCACGCCGAGCACGGCGGCCTCCTGGCGGCTCGCGCGCAGGTAGCTGCGGATGCGCGGCAGGTCGATCAGTCCCCAGCCGGCGAGGATCAGCAGCGCCGCGATCGCGGGATACGGCAGCAGTCCCGCCACGGGCGCGAGCAGCAGCAGCATGGCGATGAGCACGACCACCGAGACCACCGCCGACAGCGGGGTGCGCGCGCCGGCTTCGTAGTTGATGCCGCAGCGGTTCACCGACGCGCTGGTCGGGTAGCCGGAGAAGAAGGCCGCCGCGAGGTTGGCCAGCCCCTGGCCGATCAGCTCCTGGTTGCTGTCGATGCGCTGTCCCGAGCGCAGCGAGATGGCGCGCACGATCGCGAGCGCCTGCGTGACCGCGAGGATGGTGACGCCGAGCGCGGGGCCGGCGAGGCTGAGCAGCGTCGTCGCGCTCAGGTCCGGGTGCGACAGCGGCGGCAGCGCGCCGGGCAGCGCGCCGAGCGTCCGGATGCCCGAGACGTCCTGGCCGACGAGCATGTTCACGGCAGCGGCGAAGGCGGTGCCGACGACCGTCGCCACGACGACGGCGGGGACGCGGCGCTGCAGGCGCGGCGCGACGATCCCGGCGGCCAGCGTCACCGCGCCGACCGCGAGCGGCCAGGCCTGGGTGTCTGCGAGGCGCGCGAGCGAGGCCCGCGCGATGCCGATGAAGGACGTGGCGTGCGCCGGGGGTGCGCCCACCAGCGGCGCGAGCTGGCTGACGACGATCAGCAGCCCCAGCCCGCCGGCGAAGCCGACGATCACGCCGTCCGAGACGAAGCGCAGCAGCGTGCCCAGCCGGAAGGCGCCGACTGCCAGCATCAGCAGTCCGCATATCAGCGCCAGGGTAAGGGCTTTCCCGGCGTAGGCCTCGGTGCCGGGGACCGCGAGCGGCGCGAGCGCGGTCAGCACCATCAACGACACGGCGTTCGTGGGCCCGGACACCGCGTGCAGGGACGAGCCGAACAGCGCCGCCACCAGGGTCGGCACCATGGCGCAATACAGGCCCATCGCGGGCGGCAGGCCGGCGAGGGTGGCGAACGCGACGCCCTGCGGCAGCACGACCACCGCGCCGATCAGGCCGGCCGCGGCGTCTGCGCGCAGGGAGCTCCGGCTTACGCCGGGCAGCCAGTCGAGGAACGGCAGGAATCGCCGGAGAGCGTGCGTCGCGGCCAAGGGGGTCCGGGGTTCGTGTGTGCCCCAATCTTAGCTAACATACCCTTGCATGCCCCGGCTTGCCGCAAACCTTTCGCTGCTGTTCCCGCAGATCGCTTTTATGGACCGATTCAAGGCGGCCGCGCGCGCCGGGTTCCGCTACGTCGAATACCAGTTCCCCTACGGCTTCGGCAGCGCCGCCGAGGTGGGCGAGCGCGCGCGCGAGGCGGGGGTCGAGGTGGTGCTGCACAACCTGCCGGGCGGGGACGCGGCCAAGGGGGACCGCGGCATCGCCTGCCAGCCGGCGCGCGTCGCGGAATTCCGCGAGGGCGTCGATCGCGCGATCGAGTACGCGAAGGCCGCGGGCTGCCCGCGGCTCAACGCGCTTGCCGGCATCGCGCCCGTCGAGGCCGCACCCGAGCTGCTGTTCGAAACGCTGGTGGAGAACCTCCGCTACGCGGCCGGCCGGTTGCAGGCGGCCGGCCTCACCCTGCTCACCGAGCCGGCGAACCGGCGCACGATCCCCGGTTTCTATCTCAGCACCTCGCGCCAGGCGATCGAGGCGATCGACGCCGCCGGCGCGCCGAACCTCCAGCTGCAGTACGACCTCTTCCACATGCAGATCGTCGAAGGCGACCTGGCGAAGACCATCGAGCGGCTGCTGCCGAGGATCGGCCACATGCAGCTGGCCGACGTGCCCGACCGGCACGAGCCGGGCACCGGGGAGATCAACTACGACTTCCTGCTGAAGGAAATCGACCGCCTCGGCTATCGTGGCTGGATGGGCTGCGAGTACATCCCGAAGGGCGACACGGTAGAGGGCCTGAAGTGGGCGCGGCCTTACCTCGCATAGATCCCGAGCGTCAGCGCGAGGTCGCGCGGCGCCTGCGCACCCTCCTGCCCGAGCGCTCGGTGCTCTGGCAGGAAGAGGACACGCGGCCCTACGAATGCGACGGGCTGACCGCGTACCGGCGCCTGCCCATGGTGGTCGCGCTTCCCGAGACCGAGGCGCAGGTGCAGGAGGTGCTGCGCGCGTGCCAGGCGCTGGGCGTGCCGGTGGTGCCGCGCGGCGCCGGCACCGGGCTCTCGGGCGGCGCACTGCCGCCGGGCGACGGCGTGCTGCTCTCGATGGCGAAGTTCATGCGCATCCTGCGCGTGGATCCGGTCGCGCGCGTCGCGGTGGTGCAGCCCGGCGTGCGCAACGCGGCGATCACCGATGCCGCCGCGCCGCTCGGGCTGTACTACGCGCCCGATCCCTCGAGCCAGATTGCCTGCTCGATCGGCGGCAACGTGGCCGAGAATTCGGGCGGCGTGCACTGCCTGAAGTACGGCCTGACGGTGCACAACGTGATGCGCGTGCGGGGATTCACCATGGACGGCGAGCCCGTCGACTTCGGGTCGGAGGCGCTCGATGCGCCCGGGCTCGACCTGCTCGCGCTGATGATCGGCTCGGAAGGGCTGCTCGCGGTGGCCACCGAGATCACCGTCAAGCTGCTGCCCCGGCCGCCGGCCGCGCGCGTCGTGATGGCCTCCTTCGACGACGTGCAGAAGGCCGGCGACGCGGTCGCCGCGGTGATCGCGGCGGGCATCGTGCCGGCCGGCCTGGAGATGATGGACCGGCCCGCGACGCGGGCGGCCGAGGAGTTCGTCGGCGCGGGCTACGACCTCGAGGCGGCGGCGATCCTGCTGTGCGAGTCGGACGGCACGCCGGAAGAGGTGGAGGAGGAGATCGCCAAGGTGAAGGCCGTGCTGGAGCGCGCGGGGGCGACCCGGCTCACCGTGTCGCAGAGCGAGGCGGAGCGGCTGCGCTTCTGGTCGGGCCGCAAGGCGGCGTTCCCGGCGGTCGGCCGCATTTCGCCGGACTACTACTGCATGGACGGCACCATTCCGCGCGCGCGGCTGGGCGAGGTGCTGCGCTTCATCGGCGAGCTCGAGGGCAAGTACGGCCTGCGCTGCCCGAACGTGTTCCACGCCGGCGACGGGAACCTGCATCCCCTCATCCTCTTCGACGCCAACAACGCGGACGAGCTGCGCCGCACCGAGGAATTCGCGGCCGAGGTGCTGGAAAAGTGCGTCGCGGTCGGCGGCACCATCACGGGCGAGCACGGCGTCGGCGTGGAGAAGATCAACCAGATGTGCGTGCAGTTCGGCGACGCGGAGCTCGAACTCTTTCACGCCGTGAAGCGGGTCTTCGATCCGGCGGGCCTGCTCAACCCGGGCAAGGCCGTGCCGACGCTCGCGCGCTGCGCCGAGTTCGGCCACCGCCACGTGCACGTCGCCTCGGCGGCCGCGCACCCCGGCCTGCCGCGCTTCTGATGCTCGAGCCCCTGCGCGAGCGCGTGCGCGAGGCGGCGGGCCGGCGCACGCCGCTGCGGCTGCGCGGCGGCGGCAGCAAGGACTTCTACGGCGGCGAGCCGCGCGGCGAGCTGCTCGACGCGCGCGGCTTCGCGGGCGTGGTCGAGTACGAGCCGACCGAGCTGGTGGTGACCGCGCGCTGCGGCACCCCGCTCGCCGAGCTGGAGGCGCTGCTCGCCGAGCGCGAACAGATGCTGCCCTTCGAGCCGCCGCACTTCGCGGCGGGCGCGACGCTCGGCGGCTGCGTGGCCGCGGGTCTCTCGGGGCCGCGGCGCGCCGCGGCCGGCGCGGTGCGCGACTACGTGCTCGGCGCGAGGCTGCTCGACGGACGCGGGGACGAGGTCGCCTTCGGCGGACGCGTGATGAAGAACGTCGCGGGCTACGACGTGGCGCGCGTGCTCGCCGGCTCGCTCGGCACGCTCGGGCTGATCCTCGAAGTGTCGCTCAAGGTGCTGCCGCGGCCCGCGGCCGAGGAGACGCTGCGGCTCGAGCTGCCGCAGGACAAGGCGCTCGCGGCGCTCAACCGGTGGGCGGGCCAGCCGCTGCCGGTCTCGGCGTGCGCCTGGCGCGACGGCGAGCTGCACCTGCGCCTGTCCGGCGCAGCGGCGGCGCTGCGCTCGGCCGCGCGCCAGATCGGCGGCGAGCCGGTCGCGCCCGGGACGGCGGCGTCCTTCTGGGAAAGCGTGCGCGACCAGACGCATCCGTTCTTTGCGGGCGATGCGCCCCTGTGGCGCATCTCCGTGCCTTCGCCGACCGCGCCGCTGGCACTGGCCGGCGATACGCTGATCGAATGGGGCGGCGCCCTGCGCTGGCTGCGCGCCGCGGGCGAGCCCGCGGCCATTCGCGCGGCCGCTGCGTCTGCGGGCGGCCACGCGACGCTGTTTCGCGGCGGCGACAAGGCGGCGGGCGTGTTCACGCCGCTCGCGCCGGCGGCTGCGCGCCTGCACCGCGGGCTCAAGTCGGCCTTCGATCCGGCGGGCATCTTCAACCCCGGGCGCCTCTACCCGGAGCTCTAGGCCCGGACTCTCATCCCTTGAGCTTCCTTTCCTGCTCCCGGATGTTGGCGCGCACGAAGTCGGCGTATTGCGACTGCGGGTACTTGGCGAGCAGCGTCTGGTACAGCTTGATGGCGTGCTGCGGCTGGCCCGCGTCGCCCGCCCGGTTGGCGACCTCCACCAGCCGCTTCTGCGCGACGGGCAGGTCGCCCGCGAGCGCGGCGCCCGCGTGCAGCGCCCAGGCGGCTTCCATGAAGGCGCCCTGCTCGAGCAGGGCGCGCCCGAGGCCTTCCCAGACCGGCGGCTCCAGCGTGAGCTTGGTGCGCTCGGCGAGCACGCCGAGGAAGGCCTGGGTCGCGTCCGCCGCGCGGCCGGCGGAAAGGGCGCTGCGGATGCTCTGTGCGGCGGCCTCGATCGGGTCCGAAGGCGGCGGGGGCGGCGGCGCCGCGGCCGCCGCTGCAGGCCCTGCGGCTGCGGCTGCGGGTGGCGCGGCGGGTGCGACGGGGACCTGGGGCTTCGCCCGCAGCATCTCGGCCACGAACTGTGCTTCGCGCTCGCGCTCGAGGACCTTGCGGGCCTGGTACTTGCGCAGGCTGTACACGACCCAGCCGATCGCCGCGGCGAAGGTGATCAGCGTCCCGAGCGTGACCAGCGTGGACATGCGGCGGGCAGTATAGCGGCCCAGCCATGCAGACCGAGCTCGCCGATTTCATCCGCGATACCCCCGAGGGCCGGGAGGCCGACGCCATCCTGCGCAAGTGCGTGCACTGCGGATTTTGCACGGCCACCTGCCCGACTTACCAGCTGCTTGGCGACGAGCTCGACGGCCCGCGCGGGAGGATCTACCTGATCAAGCAGGTGCTGGAAGGCGTGGCGCCGACCGCACGGACCCAGCTGCACCTCGACCGCTGCCTCACCTGCCGGAGCTGCGAGACCACCTGCCCGTCGGGCGTGCGCTACGGGCGGCTCGCCGACATCGGCCGCGGCCTGGTGGAGGCGCGCGTGCCGCGCAGCCTCTGGCAGCGGCTGCGCCGCGGCGCGCTCGCCTTCGCGCTCCCGCGCCGCGGGCTGTTTGCGTTCCTGCTCGGGATGGGACGGCCGTTCCGTTTCCTCCTGCCGCGCCGGGTGCCGGCGCCCGCCGCGCCCGCCGGCGACTGGCCGGCGCCGCGCCACCCGCGCAGGATGCTCGTGCTGGCGGGCTGCGTGCAGCCGGCGCTCGCGCCGCGCATCAATGCGGCGGCCGCGCGCGTGCTGGACCGCATCGGCATCTCGCTGGTGGAGGCGCCGGGCGCGGGCTGCTGCGGCGCGCTGCGCTACCACCTCAACGATCAGGCCGCGGGACTGGATGACATGCGCCGCGTCATCGACGCCTGGTGGCCCTCGATCGAGCGCGGCGAAGTGGAGGGCATCGTGATGACGGCCAGCGGCTGCGGCGTCACGGTGCGCGAGTACGGCCATCTGCTCGCCCACGATCCGGACTACCGCGACAAGGCCGCGCGCGTGTCCGCGCTGACGCGCGACCTGAGCGAGGTGATTCCGCCCGAGGCGCTGCCCGCGCGCGCCGGCGTCAGCCGCGTGGCCTGCCATTCACCCTGTTCGCTGCAGCACGGCCAGCAGCTGCGCGGCGGCGTCGAGGCCCTGCTGCGTCGCGCCGGCTTCGAGCTCACCCCGGTGCCGGACGCCCACCTGTGCTGCGGCTCGGCGGGCACCTACTCGATCCTGCAGCCCGGGCTTTCCGGGGAGCTGCGGCGCCGCAAGGTGGCGGCGCTGCAAAGCGGGCAGCCGGTGGGCATCGTGACGGCCAACATCGGCTGCCTGGTGCACCTGCAGGGCGAGGCCCAGGTGCCCGTGTGCCACTGGATCGAACTGCTCGACGAGGCGCTGCGCGTGTAATATTTCACGGATGCTGGTCCGCGCCGCCTGCCCGCACGATTGTCCCGACACCTGCGGCATGCTGGTGACCGTGGAGGACGGGGTCGCGGTCCGCATCCAGGGCGACCCGGAGATGCCGTTCACCGACGGCACGCTGTGCACGAAGGTCGCCCACTACCTCGAGCGCACCTATGCGCCCGACCGCCTTCGCCATCCCCTGAAGCGCGTCGGTCCCAAGGGCAGCGGGAAATTCGAGCGCATCTCCTGGGACGCCGCACTCGACGAGATCGCGGCGCGGCTGAAGGCGCTGGCCGCCGAGGATCCCGAGACCATCCTGCCGCTCAGCTACGCCGGCACCATGGGCATGGTGCAGTACAGCTCGATGGACCGGCGCTTCTTCCACCGGCTCGGCAGCTCGCAGCTCGACCGCACGCTTTGTTCGTCCGCCGGCAAGGCGGGCATCAAGGTCACGCTCGGCGGCTCGGTGGGCATGGACCCGGAGCGCTTCGACGAAGCAAAGCTGATCCTGCTGTGGGGCGCGAACCCGGTGGTCTCCAACCTGCACCTGTGGTCGCGCGTGCAGGAAGCCAAGCGCCGCGGCGCCAAGGTCGTCGCCATCGACCCGTACCGGAGCCTGTCGGCGGAGAAGTGCACGCAGCACGTGGCGCTGCTGCCCGGCACCGACGGCGCGTTCGCGCTGGCGATGATGCACGTGCTGATCGCCGAGGACCTGCTCGACCACGACTACCTCGCCCGCCACACCGTGGGGTTCGACGCGCTGCGCGAGCGCGTGAAGCAGCACACGCCCCAGTGGGCGGCGCAGATCTGCGGGATCGACGCGCAGGTCATCGTGCAGCTCGCGCGCGAGTACGGCACCGTGAAGCCGGCCGCCATCCGTCTCAATTACGGCATGCAGCGGCACGCGGGCGGCGGCATCGCGGCGCGCACCATTGCTTGCCTGCCGGCGCTGACCGGCGCGTGGCGCGACCCGGCGGGCGGCATCGTGCTCACCACGGCCGATTTCTATGGCTTCGACCACGCCGCGCTCGAGCGTCCCGACCTGCTCGGCGCTCGCCGCCCGCGCGTCATCAACCACGCCGCGCTCGGCGATGCGCTCACCGCGGCGCAACCGCCGGTGAAGGCGGTGCTCGTCTACAACAACAACCCGGTCGCCGTGTGCCCGGACTCGGAGAAGGTGCTGGCGGGCTTTCGCCGCGAGGACCTCTACTGCGTCGTGATGGACTCGTTCATGACCGATACCGCGGACTACGCGGACCTCGTGCTGCCGGCCACCACGCAGCTCGAGCACTACGACGTGCACAAGTCCTACGGCCACCTGTACGCGGTCGCCAACAATCCGGCGATCGCGCCGGTCGGCGAGTCGCTGCCGAACTCGGAAGTGTTCCGGCGGCTCGCGGCGCGCATGGGCTTCGACGAGCCCTGCTTCCGGGACAGCGACGAGGACATCTGCCGCACGGCGCTCGCCTCCAGGGCGCCGCGCATGCAGGGCATCGACTGGGACGCACTCAAGCAGAAGGGCTGGCAGCGGCTCAACGTGCCGGCGCGCTACGCGCCCTTCGCCGAGGGCGGCTTTCCCACGCCCTCGGGCAAGTGCGAGTTCTACAGCGCCGCGCTCGAGGCGCGGGGCATCGACCCGCTGCCGTTCTACAACCCGCCCGCGGAGGGCGCGGCACCGGGGGCGCTCGCGTTCCTGTCGCCGCCGGCGCGCAATTTCCTCAATTCGAGTTTCGCGCACCTCAAGCGCTTCCGCGACCTGGAGGGCGAGCCGCGGCTCGAGATGCACCCGGCGGACGCGGCCGAGCGCGGCATCCGCGACGGCGACCTGGTGCGCGTGCACAACGCGCGCGGCAGCCTGCGGCTGCGCGCGCGCGTCAACGAGCGGCCGCGGCGCGGCGTGGTGGTCGCGCCGTCGGTCTGGTGGAAGAAGTACTCTCCGGATGGCGGCAACGCGAACAACCTGACGGCGCAGCGCATCGCCGACCTGGGCGGCGGCGCCACGTTCTACGACTGCACGGTGCACGTTGAACGCCTCGAGCCGCTTCCCGCCGCCTAGCGACGCCTTCTGGAAGAGCCTCGCCGAGAGCACGCACGACCTGCTCTGGGCGGTCGACGGCGAGGGCCGCTGGACCTACCTGAGCCCGGCGGCGGCGCGGCGCATCTACGGCGAGGAGGCGCAGGCCCTGCTGGGGACGGCGCTCGCCGCCCGCTCTGCCGAGGAGGCGCGCGAGCCGGACGCCCGGATGGTGGCGCGCGCGCTGGCGGGCGAGCCGGTCATGCGCCACGAGACGCGGCACCGGCGCGCCGACGGCTCGAAGGTGGCGCTGTCGTTCAACGCGGTGCCGCTGCGCGACGACTCGGGCGCCGTGACCGGCGTCACGGGCACCGCGCGCGACATCAGCGAGGAGCGCGCGGCGGCGGACGCGCTCGCCGAGACCGTGGAACGGCTGCGCCTCGCGGTCGACGCTGCCGAGCTCACCTACTGGGAGTGGGATCGCGACAGCGACCGGCTGCACTGGGGCCGCCAGCCGCTCGGGGGCGCCGGGGGCGAGGAGGGACACAGCGCGCGCTGGACCGAGTACCGCGAGCAGGTGCACCCGGAGGACCGCGAGCGCTACCTCGCCAAGATCGCCGCTGCCTGGGAGAGCGGCGCCGCCTGCACCAACGAGTACCGCGTCATTTCGCGGGACGGCCGGGAAGTGTGGATCGCATCGCGCGGCAAGACGGTGCTCGACGCGTCGGGGCGCCCCACCCGCATGATCGGCGTGTCGCAGGACATCACCGAGCGCAAGCGCCGGGAGGCCGAGGACCGCTTCCTCGCGCACCACGACTCGCTGACGGGGTTGCCCAACCGGCGCCTGCTCGACGACCGGCTGCGGCAGGCCCTGCACCTCGCGCAGCGCCGCGACGCGCGCGTCGCGGTGATGCTCGTGGACCTGGACGACTTCAAGCAGGTGAACGACCGCTTCGGGCACAACACGGGCGACGCCGTGCTGCGCGAGGTCGCGCAGCGCCTGTCGGGGTGCATGCGCAAGTCCGATACGCTCGCGCGCCAGGGCGGCGACGAGTTCGTGGTGGTGATTCCCGAGCTCGCGAACGAGGCCGATTGCGAGGTGGTCGCCGAGAAGATCCTGCGCGCGCTCGAGCCGCCGGTGCCGGTCGAGGGCGACGAGGTGCACCTGGGCGCGAGCATCGGCGTGTCGCTGTACCCGGCGGATGCGCGCGACGGCGAGACCCTGCTGCGCAATGCCGACGCCGCCATGTACCGCGCCAAGCAGGCGGGCGGTCACCGCTTCCTGCATTACGGCCGCTAGGGCGCTGCGGTAGAGTGGCGCGATGGTTTCGCTCGCCCGCCTGGCGCGCTTTCTCGCGCCCTATCGTGCTCGCGTCGCCGCGGCGCTGGTCGCGCTGGTGGTCGCGGCGGGCGGCGTGCTCGCGCTCGGGCAGGGATTGCGCTACGTGGTGGATGCCGGGTTCGGCAGCGGCGAGCCGCGCCTGCTCGACCAGGCGCTGGCCGCCGCGGTGGCCGTGGCGGTCACGCTCTCCGTCGCCACCTACTTCCGCTTCTACCTGATGATGACGACGGGCGAGCGCGTGGTCACGGACCTGCGGCGCACGGTGTTCGATCACCTGCTTGCGCTTTCGCCCGGCTTCTTCGAGTCGACGCGCACCGGGGAAGTGATGTCGCGGCTGACCGGCGATGCCACCGTGGTCCAGCAGGTGATCGGCTACGGGCTGTCGATGTTCGTGCGCAACCTCCTGATGATGCTGGGCGCGGCGGCGATGCTGTTCTTCACCAGCTGGAAGCTGGCCTTGCTCGTGCTGCTCGGCGTACCCGCGACGCTGGTGCCGATCCTGCTGCTCGGCCGGCGCGTGCGGCGCCTGTCGCGCGCGAGCCAGGACCGCGTCGCGGACGTCTCGGCGCACGTCGACGAGGCGGTGCACGAGGTGCGCACGGTGCAGGCGTACGGGCACGAGGACGCCGACCGTGCGCAGTTCGCGCGCCATGCGGAAGCCGCGTATGCCGCGGCGGCCGCCAGCCTCGGGCAGCGGGCGGCGCTGATCGCGGCGGTCATGCTGATCGCTTTCTGCGCCGTCGGGGTGATCCTGTGGGTGGGCGGGCGCGACGTGCTCGCCGGGCGGCTGACGGCCGGGGAGCTGTCGGCGTTCGTGTTCTATGCGGGCGTGGTGGCGATCGGCGCCGGCACGGTATCCGAGGTGTGGGGCGACATCCAGCGCGCGGCGGGCGCCACCGAGCGCCTGTTCGAGCTGCTCGATGCGCGTCCGGCGATCGTGGCGCCGCGCGAGCCGCGGCCGGCGCCCGCCGCGCCGCGCGTGCTCGAGTTCGACGGGGTGACCTTTTCCTACGCGGCGTCTGCGGCGCCCGCGCTGGAGCGCTTCGCGCTGCGCATCGCGTCGGGCGAGCGCGTGGCGCTGGTCGGGCCTTCCGGTGCGGGCAAGAGCACGGTGCTCGCGCTGCTGCTTCGCTTCTACGATCCCCAGGCGGGCGGCATCCGCCTCGACGGGGTCGACCTGCGCGACCTGGATCCGCGCGCCGCGCGCGCGCTGATGGCGGTGGTGCCGCAGGAACCGGTGATCTTCGCCGCGAGCGTGCTCGACAACGTGCGCTACGGCCGGCCCGGCGCGGAGCGGGCGGAGGTCGAGCGGGCCTGCGAGCAGGCGTTCGCCATGGAATTCGTCGCCCGGCTGGCGCAGGGCCTCGACACGCCGCTCGGCGAGCGCGGCGTGACGCTGTCGGGCGGGCAGCGCCAGCGCCTGTCGATCGCGCGTGCGTTGCTCGCCGACCGGCCGATCCTGCTGCTGGACGAGGCGACCAGCTCGCTGGACGCCGAAAGCGAGCGCATGGTGCAGCAGGCGCTCGAGCGCCTCGAGCACGGCCGCACGACGCTGGTCATCGCGCACCGCCTCGCCACGGTGCAGCACGCCGACCGCATCGTGGTCATGGACCGCGGCGCGATCGTCGCGCAGGGCACGCATGCCGAGCTGATGCGCCAGGGCGGGCTGTACGCCAGCCTCGCGCAGCTGCAGTTCCTCGACGGCACGACGGGAAAGGTCGCGCGCGCGGCATGAGGCTCGCCGCCCTGCTGCTCGCGCTCGCCTGCGCGGCCGCGCAGGCGGCACCGCTCACGGTGGGCTCCAAGCGGTTCACCGAGTCCTACATCCTCGGCGAGCTGATCGCGCAGACCGCGCGCGCCGCGGGCGCGGAGGTCGACTTCCGTCCCGGCATGGGCGGCACCGCCATCCTCTATGAGGCGGTGCGCACGGGGGCCATCGACCTGTATCCCGAGTACACGGGCACGCTCGCGCGCGAGCTGCTGGAGGGCGAGGCGCATCCGACGCTGCGCGCGCTCAACGCGAAGCTCGCGCCCCTTGGCCTCGCCGTGTCGGTGCCGCTCGGCTTCAACAACACCTATGCCCTGGGCGTGCGCGGCGAGGTCGCCGCGCGGCTCAAGCTGAAGCGCATTTCCGACCTCAAGGCGCAGCCTGGGCTGCGCCTGGGCTTCGGCCACGAGTTCCTCGGGCGGCGCGACGGCTGGCCGGGCCTGTCGGCGGCGTACGGATTGCCGCAGCGGCCGCGCGGGCTGGACCACGGCCTTGCCTACGAGGCGCTCGCCGCAGGCGAGGTGGACGTCATCGACCTGTACTCGACCGACGCGAAGATCGGGCGCTACGGGATCGCCGTGCTGGAGGACGACCGCGGGTTCTTTCCCGCCTACGACGCGGTGCTGCTGCACCGCGCGGACGTGCCGCAGCGCTTTGCGCGCGCGTGGAAAGCGCTCCTGCGCCTTGAAGGCAGCATCGACGCGGACGAGATGCGGCGCCTGAACGCCGCCGCCGAGCTGGAGGAGCGCAGCTTCGCGGAGGCCGCGCGCCTGCACCGCGGCTCTTCGCCGGCGGCCGGAGGCGAGCGCGGCTTCCTCGACGCGCTGCTCGGGCCCGACCTCGGGCGCCTTACGCGCGAGCACCTGCTGCTGGTGTTCGCTTCGCTCGCCGCCGGCGTCGCCCTCGGCGTGCCGCTGGGCACCGCGGCGGCGAAGTGGGCGCGGGCGGCGCAGCCGATTCTCGCGCTGGTCGGCGTGGTCCAGACGATCCCGTCGCTCGCGCTGTTCGCCTTCCTGATCGTGCTGATGGGCGCGATCGGCACGCTGCCGGCGCTGGTGGCGCTGTTCCTGTACGCGCTGCTGCCCATCGTGCGCAACACGCACGCGGGGCTCGCCGGCGTGAGCCGGGGCATGCGCGACGCCGCGCTGGCGCTCGGGCTGCGGCCCGCGCAGCGGCTGTGGAAGATCGAGCTGCCGCTCGCGCTGCCCACGATCCTCGCGGGCGTGAAGACTTCGGCAGTCATCAACGTGGGCACCGCCACCATCGCCGCGTTCATCGGCGCGGGCGGCTACGGCGAGCGCATCGCCTCGGGCCTTGCGCTGAACGACAGCACGCTGCTGCTCGCGGGCGCGGTGCCGGCGGCGGTGCTCGCGCTCGCGGTGCAGGGGGCTTTCGAGCTGGCCGAGCGGCGGTTCGCCTGGATGCGGCGGGCCGCGCGGCCCGCGGAGGTATGATTCAGGTCAAACCGCCGCCCCCGGGCGAACGTAGAGTGCGCGAGAGTGCGCGAGACGCCGGGCGGGCGTTGCCAACCCATCATCCAGCGATCCGGGAGAGTCCATGTCTCAGGTCATAGGCGTGCCGCGCGAGACCGCAGCAGGCGAGAAGCGCGTGGCGACGGTGCCCGAGGTGGCCGCGCGCCTGGCCAAGCTCGGCTTCCGGGTGGCCGTGCAGTCCGGCGCGGGCGATGCGGCGAATTTCGATGACGCGTCGTACCAGGCCGCCGGCGCGGAGATCGTGCCTGACGCCAAGGCCCTGTGGTCGAAGGCCGACCTCGTCTTCAAGGTGCGTCCGCCGACGCCGGAAGAGGTCGGCCTGATGCGCGAAGGCCAGATCCTGATCGGCTTCGTCTGGCCGGCGCAGAACCCGGCGCTCATGCAGAGCCTCGCGGCGCGCAAGGCCACGGTGCTGGCGATCGACTCGCTGCCGCGCATGCTGAGCCGCGCGCAGAAGATGGACGCGCTGACCTCGATGGCCAGCATCTCCGGCTACCGCGCCATCATCGAGGCGGCCAACGCCTTCGGCCGGTTCTTCAACGGCCAGGTGACCGCCGCCGGCAAGATTCCGCCGGCCAAGGTCTTCATCGCCGGGGCCGGCGTGGCGGGCCTCTCGGCGATCGGCACCGCGGCCGGACTGGGCGCCATCGTGCGCGCGAACGATACGCGCGCCGAAGTGGCCGACCAGGTCGTGTCGCTGGGCGGCGAGTTCGTGAAGGTCGACTACGAGGAAGAGGGCTCCGGCGGCGGCGGCTACGCCAAGGTGATGAGCGAGGGCTTCCAGAAGGCCCAGCGCGAGATGTACGCCAAGCAGGCGAGGGAGGTCGACATCATCGTCACCACCGCCCTCATTCCCGGCAAGCCCGCGCCGCGCCTGATCACGGCCGACATGGTGAAGAGCATGAAGGCGGGCAGCGTCATCGTCGACATGGCGGCCGAGCAGGGCGGCAACTGCGAGCTGACCGAGCCCGGCCGGGTCGTGGTGAAGCACGGCGTCACCATCATCGGCTACACGGACCTCGCCAGCCGCCTCGCCAAGCAGTCCTCGACGCTCTACGCGACGAACCTCTTCCGCCTCATGGAGGAGCTGTGCAAGGCGAAGGACGGGATCGCCCTCATCAACATGGAGGACGACGCCGTCCGCGGCCTGACGGTCGTCAAGGACGGCGCGATCACCTGGCCGCCGCCGCCCCTCAAGCTGCCGGCGCCGCCGGCCGCCAAGCCGGCGGCCGCGGCCCCCGCGCCGAAGGCGCACGGGCATGGCGGCGCGGGCGCCCCTGCGCCGGCCAGGGCCACCGCCGTCCTCTTCCTCGTCGCCGCGGTCCTGTTCTGGTTCATCGGCGCCTTCGCGCCGCCGGCGTTCCTCGCCCACTTCACCGTCTTCGTGCTGGCCTGCTTCGTCGGCTACATGGTGATCTGGAACGTGACGCCCGCGCTGCACACGCCCCTCATGAGCGTCACCAACGCGATCAGCAGCATCATCGCCATCGGCGCGCTGGTGCAGGTCGCGCCGCCGCTCGCCGCCGCGGCGGACCGCCCGGTCGCGTGGATCGTCGGGCTCGCGGTGCTGAGCATCGCGCTCGTGACGATCAACATGTTCGGCGGCTTTGCGGTCACGCAGCGCATGCTGCAGATGTTCCGGAAGTAGGGGCGCGCCATGTCCTCGACCCTGACGACCGCTGCCTACGTCGGCGCCACGATCCTCTTCATCCTCAGCCTCGGCGGCCTGTCGAATCCCGAGACCTCCCGGCGCGGCAACCTGTACGGCGTGGTCGGCATGACGATCGCGGTGCTGGCGACCGTCTTCGGGCCGCACGTGACGCCGGCCGGCTACGCGTGGATCGTCGGCGCCATGGTGGTCGGCGCCGCGATCGGCCTGTATGCGGCGCGCACCGTGAAGATGACGCAGATGCCCGAGCTGGTCGCGCTGATGCACAGCCTGGTCGGCCTCGCGGCGGTGCTGGTCGGCTTCGCCAACTACATCGACCCGGCCGCCTCCGCGCACTACCAGGGCGCCGAGAAGACCATCCACGAGATCGAGATCTACGTCGGCGTGCTGATCGGCGCGGTCACGTTCTCCGGCTCGCTGATCGCCTTCGGCAAGCTCTCGGCCAAGATCAGCGGCAAGCCGGTGCTGCTGCCCGGGCGGCACTGGATCAACCTGGCGGGCCTGGTGGCGGTGCTCTGGTTCGGCGGGCGCTTCATCCAGTCGCCCTCGATTGCCGACGGCATGCTGCCGCTCTACGTGATGACCGCGATCGCGCTCGCCTTCGGCGTGCACATGGTGATGGCGATCGGCGGCGCCGACATGCCGGTGGTGGTGTCGATGCTGAACAGCTACTCGGGCTGGGCCGCGGCGGCGACCGGCTTCATGCTCTCCAACGACCTGCTGATCGTGACCGGCGCGCTGGTCGGCTCCTCGGGCGCGATCCTCTCCTACATCATGTGCCGCGCGATGAACCGCAAGTTCCTCGCGGTGATCGCCGGCGGATTCGGCACCGAGGGCGGCAAGCCCGCCGCCGCGGGCGCGGCGCCGGCGGGCGAAGTGTCGCCGATCAGCGCGGTCGAGACGGCCGAGCTGCTGCGCGAGGCGAAGAACGTGATCATCGTGCCGGGCTACGGCATGGCGGTCGCGCAGGCGCAGCACACCGTGTACGAGATCACGAAGCTGCTGCGCGAGAAGGGCGTCAGCGTGCGCTTCGGCATCCACCCGGTGGCGGGGCGCATGCCGGGCCACATGAACGTGCTGCTCGCGGAAGCCAAGGTTCCTTACGACATCGTGCTCGAGATGGACGAGCTCAACGACGATTTCCCGGACACCGACGTCGCCATGGTGATCGGCGCGAACGACATCGTGAACCCGGCGGCGCAGGAAGATCCCTCGAGTCCGATCGCGGGGATGCCGGTGCTGGAAGTGTGGAAGGCGAAGACCTCGATCGTGATGAAGCGCAGCATGGCCTCGGGCTATGCCGGCGTGGACAACCCGCTCTTCTACAAGGACAATAACCGCATGCTGTTCGGCGACGCGAAGAAGATGCTCGAGGAAGTGCTCGCCGCCCTGAAGGCCTGAGAAACTCCGGCCGCGCGCCGCGGTCGGACCGCAAGCGACTTTTCCGGGAGGGAGCCACTTGCAGCGCTCGCTGGCCGATCGATTTCGAAGCCTGACCGACCGCGTCGGCCGCCGCATGAGCGCGCCGACGCTGAAGATCGGCGTCTCGGCGAGAATCCTGCATCCGCAGCCCGGCGCGAAGGGGCTGCAGTCGCGCACGCTCCAGTACCTGGAGCAGACCGCCGCGCACTGGCTGATGTCGCGCAACGTCCTCGTGCTGATGGTGCCGACCGTGGACACGGGCGGGCTCCTGCACCGCAGCGAAGTCCGGCTCGCCGACTACGCGCGCCACCTCGACGGCCTGATGCTGCAGGGCGGCGCGGATGTGTGTCCGCTGACCTACGGCGAGGAGCCGCTCGCGCGGGAGTGGATCGGCGACCGCCTGCGCGACGAGTACGAGATCGAGCTGCTGCACGCCTTCATCGAGGCCGGCAAGCCCGTGCTCGGCATCTGCCGCGGGCTGCAGCTGATCAACGTCGCCTACGGCGGGACGCTCTACCAGGACATCGTGCGCCAGGTGCCGAAGGCGAAGCGCCACGTCACCGAAGACTACGAGAAGCACTTGCATGCGCTGCGCTTCGAGGCGGGCAGCTGGCTGTCGCGGCTGTATCCCGGCGTCGAGTCCGCGCAGGTCACCTCGATCCACCACCAGTCGGTGAAGACGCTCGGCCGCCACCTGACGATCGAGGCCTGGTCGGACTCCGACCGGGTCGTCGAGTCCATCCGCGGCACCGGCAGGAGCTTCGTGCTCGGCGTGCAGTGGCACCCGGAGTTTCACGCCGGCGACCAGAAGCTCCTCGACAGCGCCCCCATCCTCGACGAGTTCCTGCGCGCCGCCCAGCGCGCGGCGTGACGCCGGCATGGAGCTGAGCTTCCTCCCGCGCCTGCCGCCGCCCTTCGGGCAGCCCGCCCTGTTCGGCGCGCTGTTGCTCGCGGGGCTGCTCGGCGGCGAGGTCGTGCGGCGCACGCTGGGGCTGCCGCGCATCACCGGCTACGTGCTGGCCGGCGTGCTGCTCGGTCCCCAGGTGTCGGGGTTCCTCGCGCCCGGCGCGCTGCTCGAGGCGCGCGTGCTGATCGACCTGTCCCTCGGCCTGATCGTGTTCGAGCTCGGGCATCGGCTCGACTTCCAGTGGCTGCAGCGCAACCGGTGGCTGCTGCCCGCCGCGCTCGCCGAGAGCCTGCTGTGCTTCGCGCTGGTCTTCACGTCGCTGCTCGCCTTCGGCTTCCAGCCGCTGCTCGCGGCGACCGCCGCCGCCATCGGCACTGCGACCTCGCCCGCCGTGGTGCTGCTGGTCGCGCACGAGCTGCGCGCGGCGGGGCAGGTGACCGAGCGCATGCTGCTGTTCACCGCGGTGAACTGCGTGGTCGCCTACGTGGCGCTCACGCTGCTGCTGCCGTTCCTGCACCTCGAGCACGCGATGAGCTGGCGCGAGGCGCTGCTGCACCCCGTCTACATCCTCGCGGGCTCGGCGCTGGTCGGCTTCGTGGCGAGCCTCGCGCTGCTGTGGCTCGCCGGCTGGGTGGGCAAGCGCGAGGACCGGCAGTTCATCCTGCTGGTCGCGCTGGTCGTGCTCGCCGTGGGCGCCGCGCGCAGCCTCAACCTGTCGGTGGTGGTGACGCTCATCACCCTGGGCATGCTGGCGCGCAACTTCGACTACGAGCACGTGCTGCTGCCGCTCCGGTTCGGCTACGGCGGGCAGCTGTTCTTCGTGATCCTGTTCGTGCTGACGGGCGCGAGCCTGGAGTTCGGCGCGCTGCCCTCGGTGGCCGGCGCCGTGGCGGCGTTCATCGTCGCGCGCTTCGTCGGCAAGGGTCTCGCGCTCGTGTCCTTCGGGCGCATGTCGGGCGTGCGGCCGGCGAACGCCGCCCTGCTCGCGCTGGCGCTGACGCCGATGTCGGGGCTCGCGGTCGTCATGGTGCTCGACACCTCGGCCATGTATCCGGCTTTCGGCGGGGAGCTCGCGGCCGTGGTGCTCTCGGCGGTGGCGGTGCTCGAGATCCTGGGACCGGTGGCGACGCAGGTCGCCCTGCGGCGCGCGGGCGAAGCCGATCCCGCGGCCGGGAGCGCCTGAGCCCGTGGCCACGCTCGAGTTCACGGCCTCGCCGCAGCTCACGCTCGGCGTCGAGCTCGAGCTGCAGCTGGTGCAGGCGCACGACTTCGACCTCGGGCGCGACGCCGCCGAGCTGCTCGCGCGCCTGGCGCAGGTGAAGCTGGCCGGCGCCGTCAAGCCCGAGATCACCGAGAGCATGATCGAGCTGAACAGCTCGGTGCATTCGCGGCACGATCCGCTCGCCGCGGAGCTGGCGGCGACGCGCGACGCGGTGGTCAAGGAGGCCGGCATGCTGAACCTGCGCGTGTGCGGCGGCGGGACGCATCCCTTCCACAGCTGGACCGAGCGCCGCATCTTCCCGACCGAGCGCTTCCGGCACGTGCTGGAGCGCTACGGCTACCTCGCCAAGCAGTTCACCGTCTTCGGCCAGCACATCCACCTCGGCTGCCCCGACGGCGACGCCGCCGTGTACCTCGTCCACCAGATGACGCGCTACGTGCCGCACTTCATCGCGCTCTCGGCGGCCTCGCCCTTCTACCAGGGCGAGGACACGCAGTTCCAGTCCGCGCGCCTCACCGCGGTCAACGCGTTTCCCCTCGCCGGCCACATGCCGTTCGTCGCGGACTGGGCGGAGTTCAACGAGTACTTCGACAAGATGCGCGCCTTCGGCATCGTCGAGAGCATGAAGGACTTCTACTGGGACATCCGCCCCAAGCCCGAGTACGGCACCATCGAGATCCGCGTGTGCGACACGCCGCTCACGGTCGAGCGCGCGGCGGCGCTGGCCGCCTACGCGCAGGCGCTCGCGAAGTGGCTGCTGGAATCGCATCCGCGGCCGGCGCGGCGCGCGGTCTACCTGGTGAACGCCTTCAACCGCTTCGAGGCGGCGCGCTTCGGCCTGCGCGGGCAGTTCATCGATCCCTTCGACGAGAAGAAGCGCCCGCTCGCCGACGACCTGCTCGATGCGCTGGCCGGCGTCATGCCACAGGCCGAGGCGCTGGGCAGCGCCGCGGTGCTCGCCGGGCTCGCGGCCGACGTGCGCCGCAGCTACTCGGACGCCGACTGGCTGCGCGAGCGCTTCGCCGCCAACAAGTCGCTCGCGCACACGGTGCGCGAGTCGGCGGCGCGCTGGGCGGGCGACAAGCCGCGCGCCAGCGGCTAGAATCGCCGCGACCAACGACCGACCGGCCATGCTGCATCGCACGATCCTCTTCGTCCTGTTCTACGCGTTCTGGATCCTCATGTCGGGCCACTACACCCCGTTCCTGCTCGCGGCGGGCGCGGGCTCGAGCGCGGCGGTGGTGTGGTTCGCCGCGCGCATGGACCTCGCCGATCGCGAGGGGCAGCCGGTGCACCTGGGCCGGTCCGCGCTCACCTACTGGCCGTGGCTGGTGAAGGAGATCCTGAAGTCGGCGATCGACGTCTCCAAGCGCATCCTCGACCCGCGCCTGCCGGTCTCGCCGACGGTGGTGCGCTTCCGCCCGGGGCAGAAGACGGTCCTCGGCCTGGTCACGCACGCCAACTCCATTACCCTCACCCCGGGGACGCTGTCCGTCGAGGTCGCGCCCGACCACTTCGTGGTGCACGGCCTGACGCGCGAAGGCGCCGAGGCCGCGGTCGACAGCGAGATGGACAAGCGCGTCGTGCGCTTCGAGACCGGCCGATGATGTTCGCGGTCACCGCGCTCGCGCTGCTCGTCGCGATCGGCCTCGCGCTGGCGCGCGCCATCGGCGGGCCGACGGTGTTCGACCGGGCGCTCGCCGGCAACTCGATCGGCACGCTGGCCATGATGATGCTGGCGGTGTTCGGCTTCCTGACCGGGCGGCCCGAGTTCCTCGACCTGGCCATCCTGTACGGCCTGCTCAATGTGATCAGCACGATCGCGGTGCTGAAGTTCTTCAAGGTCGGCGACCTGGGCGACCCGGGCGAGGAGGAGGCCGGGTGAGCCTCGCGGTCGACATCCTCTCCTGGCTGCTGCTCGCGGCGGGCGGCGCGTTCTGCGTGATCGGGGCGCTCGGGCTGGTGCGGCTGCGCGGCTTCTTCCCGCGCACGCACGCCTCCAGCGTCATCGATGGCGGCGGGGCCGGCCTGATCCTCGCCGGGCTCCTGCTGCAGGCGGGTTGGACGCTGGTGGCGGTCAAGCTCGTGGCGATCGGCGTGCTGATCTTCTTCGCCTCGCCGACCGCGGCGCATGCGCTTGCCAACGCGGCGCTCGCGCGCGGCCTGAGGCTCGAGGCCACGGACGACGAGGAGGCCCCATCGAAGCGCTGATCATCCAGGTCCTGCTCACCCTGATGGCGGTGCTGGTGCTGGCCCTCATCGTGCAGAGGAACCTGTTCTCCGTGGTGGTGCTCTCGGGCATCTACAGCTTCCTCATGGCCACCGTGCTGGTGGCGCTCGACGCCGTGGACGTCGCGATGACCGAGGCTTCGGTGGGCGCGGGCATCTCCACGGTGCTGCTGCTCGGCGCGCTGTACTTGTGCGGCGGCGAAGAGGCCAAGCCCCTGCGCCCCGGGTGGGCGCCGCTCGCGGTGACGCTGGTCATCGTCGGCGTGCTCGTGTACGGCACGCTGCGCCTGCCGGCGTTCTCCGACCCGAATGCGCCGATCCACACGCACGTCGTGCCGCGCTACCTGGAGAAATCGGAACTCGAGACCGGCGTGCCGAACGTGGTGACGGCGGTGCTCGCCAGCTACCGCGGCTACGACACG
The DNA here is from genome assembly GCA_036274335.1 of Burkholderiales bacterium. Taxonomy (GTDB): domain Bacteria; phylum Pseudomonadota; class Gammaproteobacteria; order Burkholderiales; family SG8-39; genus JAABQT01. The sequence continues at coordinate 25,427 of DASUFW010000234.1, forward strand.
CTCGGCGAGACGGTGGTGGTGTTCACCGCCGGCATCGGCGTCATCGCGCTGCTGCGCCGGCGGCGGCGCGACAAGGGGGTCGCGTGATCAAGCGCGAGCCCGTGCTGCGCGTGGTCGGGAAGCTGCTCATTCCCTACATGCTGGTGTTCGCCCTGTACGTCCAGTTCCACGGCGACTTCGGGCCCGGCGGGGGTTTCCAGGCGGGCGTGATCTGCGCCGCGTCGGTGATCTTCTACGCCATCATTTTCGGCCTGCCCGCGGCGCGGCGCGTGGTGCCCGAGGCGCTGGTCGAGTCCATGGTCGCCGCGGGGGCGCTCATCTACATGAGCGTGGGCTTCGCGGGCCTGCTGCTCGGCGGCAACTTCCTGGACTACTTCGTGCTGTCGCACGACCCGGTGCACGGCCAGGAGCGCGGCATCTTCTGGGTCGAGATCGGCGTGCTGGTCACGGTGTCCGGCGTCATGCTGAAGATCTTCTACATGTTCGCCGGCCGGCGGCGCGAGGACTGAGGTGGCCGACTACGCGGGGCACTACACGTACTGGGTGACCGTCGTGCTGATGGCGGCGGGCCTGTACATCGTCATCGCGCGCGGCAACCTGGTGAAGAAGCTGATCGGCCTGTCCATCTTCCAGACCTCGGTCTACCTGCTCTACATCGCGCCGGGCAAGCTGATTGGCGGCACGGCGCCGATTCTCGACCGGCACTTCCAGGTCTATTCGAACCCGCTGCCGCATGTCCTGATCCTCACCGCCATCGTGGTGGGCATCGCCACGCTGGCGCTGGGCCTGGCGATCGTCGTGCGCATCCGCGAGGCCTACGGCAGCATCGAGGAAGACGAGATCGTCGCGGCCGACGCGCGCGGCGAGGCCGAGCGGTGATCACGGCGCACCTCCCGCCGCTGGCGGTGATGGTGCCGCTGGCGGCGGCGCCGGTCATCGTGCTGCTGCGGCGTGCCGGCATCGCCTGGGCGCTGTCCGTGGCGGCCGCGTGGTTCTCGTTCGGCGCCTGCCTGCTGCTCGCCGCGCAGGTCGCGGGCTCGGGGCCGATCTCCTACGAGATGGGGAACTGGGCGCCGCCCTGGGGCATCGAGTACCGCGTCGATGCGCTCTCGGCATTCGTGCTGGTGCTGGTCTCCGGCGTGGCCGCCGTGGTCGCGCCCTATGCGCTGCGCAGCGTCGCGGCGGAAGTGCCGGGCGAGCAGCGCTACTTGTACTACGCGGTGCAAAGCCTGTGCCTCGCGGGCCTGCTCGGCATGACGATCACCGGCGACGCCTTTAACCTGTTCGTGTTCATGGAGATCGCCTCGCTCTCCATGTATGTGCTGATCGCGCTGGGCCGCGACCGGCGCGCGCTGCTCGCCTCCTACCAGTACCTCATCCTCGGCACGATCGGCGCCACCTTCTACGTGATCGCGGTGGGCCTGCTCTACCTGCAGACCGGCACGCTCAACATCGCCGACCTGGCGGCGCGCCTGCCGGGCGCCGCGGAAGGCAGGCCGGCGCCGGCGGCGCTCGCGTTCCTCACCGTGGGCATGTCGCTCAAGCTCGCGCTCTTTCCGCTGCACCTGTGGCTGCCGAACGCCTACACCTACGCGCCCTCGACCGCGACCAGCTTCCTCGCCGCCACCGCCACCAAGGTGTCGCTGTACGTGCTGCTGCGCTTCTACTTCACCGTGTTCGGCGGCACGGCGCTCGCCGATCCCCTGCCGATGCGCGAGATCCTGATCGCGCTGTCGGTCGCCGCGATCGTCAGCGCCTCGCTGGTGGCGGTCTGGCAGACCGACTTCAAGCGCCTGCTCGCCTACTCGAGCGTGGCGCAGATCGGCTACATCACGCTCGGCATGGGACTCGCGACCCGCGACGGTCTGACCGCCGCGGTCGCGCATCTGTTCAACCACGGCATCACCAAGGGCGCGCTGTTCATGCTGGTGGGTGGCGTGGTGCTGCGGGCGGGCAACGCGGGCTTCGGCTGCCTGCGCGGGCTCGGGCGCAGCATGCCCGTCACCTCGCTCGGCATCACGCTCGCCGGGCTGTCGCTGATCGGCGTGCCGGGCACCGCGGGCTTCATCAGCAAGTGGTACCTGGTGCTCGCCTCGATCGAGGCCGGGTACTGGTGGCTGGCGGCCCTCGTCGTCGGCACGTCGCTGATCGCGGTCGTGTACGTCTGGCGGTTCGTGGAGGCCGCGTACCTCAGCCCGCCCGGCGAGGCGGCGCCGCGCCGGGGCGAGGCGCCGCTGCCCATGCTGGTGGCGTCCTGGGTGCTGGTGGCGGCCTGCCTGTGGTTCGGCTTCGACACCTCGTTCACCGTCGAGGGCGCGCAGCGCGCGGCCGCGCTCATGCTGGGCGGGCCGCGGTGATCCCGGCGGGCTACATCGCGGGCGCGCTGCTGGTGCCCTGCGCGGGCGCGATCGGCATCGCGCTCGCCGGACGCTGGCCGAACGTGCGCGAGACGGTGACGCTCGCCGCGGCGGGGCTGCTGTTCGCCTGCGTGCTCGGGCTGCTGCCCACCGTGCTGGGCGGCAGCCTGCCGCAGCT
>DASUFW010000235.1:0-9376 GCA_036274335.1 Burkholderiales bacterium
TGGCGCCGAGGAAGCGCATCAGCTTGCGCCGCTCGACGCTGAAGCTCTCCGCCATGGTCACCACCAGCGGATAGCCCTTCTGCGCGCACACCATGGCGAGGCCGATGCCGGTGTTGCCGCTGGTCGCCTCGATCACGGTCTGGCCGGGCTTGAGCTTGCCGCTGCGCTCCGCGTCCTCGATCACGCCGAGCGCGAGGCGATCCTTCACCGAGCCGAGCGGGTTGAACGCCTCGATCTTCACGTACAGGTCGATCCCGGCCGGCGCGAGCTTGCCGATCTTCACCACCGGGGTGTTGCCGACGGTCTGCAGGATGTTGTCGTATCTGGCCATGTCAGTTCACCACCTCGAAAAGTCCGGCGGCGCCCATGCCGCCGCCGATGCACATCGTCACCACCACGAATTTCGCCTTCCGCCGCCGGCCTTCGATGAGCGCGTGGCCGGTGAGGCGCGCGCCGCTCATGCCGTAGGGATGGCCGAGCGCGATCGCGCCGCCGTTGACGTTCAGCCGCTCGTTGGGGATGCCGATCCGGTCGCGGCAGTAGATCACCTGCACCGCGAAGGCCTCGTTCAGCTCCCAGAGGTCGATGTCGGCGACTTTCTTGCCGGTCTGCTCCAGGAGCTTCGGCACGGCGAACACCGGGCCGATGCCCATCTCGCGCGGGTCGCAGCCCGCGACCGCGAAGCCGCGGAAGATCCCCAGGGGCTTCAGGTTTCGACGCGAAGCCTCCTTGTCCGACATCACGACGCAAGCCGAGGCGCCGTCGGAGAACTGGCTGGCATTGCCGGCGGCGATGCAGCCGCCCTCGATCGCCGGCTTGATCTGCGACACGCCCTGGTAGGTGGTGTCGGCGCGGATGCCCTCGTCCTCGGCCGCGGTCACTTCCTTCATCGCCTCGGTGCCGGTGTTCTTGTCGACCACCTTCATCTTGGTGGTGATCGGCGCGATCTCGTCCTTGAACTTGCCCTCGGCGCGCGCCTTCGCGGCGCGCTGCTGGCTCTGCACGCCGAACTCGTCCTGCTTCTCGCGGGGGACGCCGTACTGCCGCGCGACGTACTCGGCGGTCTGCAGCATCGGCCAGTAGCTCTCGGGCTTGTGGCGGTGCAGCCACTCGTCCTGGAAGTGGTGCTTGTTCATCTCGTTCTGCACCAGCGAGATCGACTCCACGCCGCCGGCGACGAACACGCTGCCCTCGCCGGTCAGGATCCGCTGGCTCGCCAGCGCGATGGTCTGCAAGCCGGAGGAGCAGAAGCGGTTGACCGTCATGCCCGGCACCGTGACCGGGCAGCCGGCGCGGATCGAGATCTGCCGCGCGATGTTCCAGCCGGTGGCGCCTTCCGGGTTGGCGCAGCCGATGATCACGTCCTCGACCTCGTCGGCGTCGACCCTGGCGCGCTCGAGCGCGGCATGCACCACGTGGCCGCCCATCTTCGCCCCGTGGGTCATGTTGAGCGCGCCCTTCCAGCTCTTGCAGAGCGGCGTACGCGCGGTGGAAACGATGACGGCTTCAGTCATTGAACCTCCGTCCTTCTTTCGCGAGTTTGACGAGCAGCGGCGCGGGCTTCCACGCCTTGCCCTGGTAGCCCTTCTGGAATCCTTCGATCGACTTCAACACCTTGTCGAGACCCACCGTATCGGCATAGAACATCGGCCCGCCGCGGTACGCGGGGAAGCCGTAGCCGGTGAGATAGACCATGTCGATGTCGGAGGCGCGCAGCGCGATGCCTTCCTCGAGGATGTGCGCGCCTTCGTTCACCAGCGCGTAGATCAGGCGCTCGACGATCTCGTCGTCGCTGATTTGTCTCGGTGTGATTTTTATTTCTTTTCTGTACTGAGAAATGATTTCGTCCACGGCAGGGTCGGGGATCGGCTTGCGGTTGCCCGCCTCGTAGCGATAGAAGCCCTTGCCGGTCTTCTGCCCGAAGCGGCCCTGCTCGCAGATGCGGTCGGCGACCTTCGAGTAGACGAAGTCCGGGCGCTCGCGGTAGCGGCGCTTGCGCACCTCCCAGCCGATGTCGTTGCCCGCCATGTCGTACATGGTGAACGGGCCCATCGCCATGCCGAACTCGTGAAGCGCGGCGTCGACCTGCTGCGGGCTCGCGCCCTCGTCGATGAGGAACAGGCTCTGCTGGCCGTACTTCTCGAGCATGCGGTTGCCGATGAAGCCGTCGCACACGCCCGCGACCACCGGCACCTTCTTCAGCGTCTTGCCGAGCTTCAGGGTGGTGGCGAGCACCCCCTTGTCGGTCTTCTTGCCGCGCACCACCTCGAGCAGGCGCATCACGTTGGCGGGCGAGAAGAAGTGCGTGCCGATGACTTCCTGCGGCCGCGTGGTCGCCGCGGCGATCTCGTCGACGTCGAGCGTGGAAGTGTTGGTGGCGAGGATCGCGCCCTGCTGCACGATGCCGTCGAGCTTGCGGAACATGTCCTTCTTCACGTCCATGCGCTCGAACACCGCCTCGATGACGATGTCGGCGTTCGCGACCTGGCCGAGGTTGATCGTGCCGTGGATGAGGCCCATGCGCTTGTCCATCTCGCTCTGCGCGAGGCGCCCCTTCGACACGGTCGCCGCGTAATTGCTCCTGATCTTGGCTAGACCCTTGTCCAGGGAATCCTGCGAGACGTCGAGCAGCGTCACCGGAATGCCGGCGTTGGCGAAGCTCATGGCGATGCCGCCGCCCATGGTGCCCGCGCCGATGACGGCGGCCTTCCGGATGTCGCGCACCGGGGTTTCCTCGGGCACGTCCGGGATCTTCGAGGTCTGCCGCTCGGCGAAGAACATGTGCCGCAGCGCCTTGGACTCGGTCGTGTTGACCAGGTACTCGAAGCGCTCGCGCTCGATCTTGCGCCCTTCGTCGAAGGGCAGCGTCACCGCGGCGTGGATGCACTTGGCGATCTCGGCCGGCGCCGGGTTGCCGCCGGCGATCTTCGCGGCCTGCTCGGGCACCGCGGCGAGCAGCGCCGCCTGGTCGCCCTCGACGCGCGGCTTCATGTCGCGCACCCGTCGCGGCCCCTTGCCCGAGTCGACCAGGAGCTTCGCGTAGGCGATCGCGCTCTCCAGCAGGTCGCCGGCGGCGATCTCGTCCACCAGCCCGAGCTCCTTGGCGCGCGCGGCCGGGATCGAGTCGCCCAGCGTCATCATGCGCGCCGCCTCGTGCACGGGGATGATGCGCGGCAGGCGCTGCGTGCCGCCCGAGCCGGGCAGGATGCCGAGCTTCACCTCGGGCAGGCCGAGCAGCGCCTTGTCGAGCGCGATGCGGTAGTGGCAGCCGAGCGCGAGCTCGAGGCCGCCGCCGAGCGCGAAGCCGCCGATGGCCGCCACCAGGGGCTTCTGCATCGAGTCCTGCAGGTCGTTGACCTCCGGGAGGCTCGGCTTCTTCATCGGCGTGTTGAACTCGCGGATGTCGGCGCCGCCCGAGAACACCTTGCTCGAGCCGATCAGCACCACGGCCTTGACCTCGGGATCGGCGTCGGCCTGCTCGAGGCCCGCGAAGATGCCCGCGCGCAGGGCGTTGCCGAGGCCGTTGACGGGAGGATTCTTGAGGGTGATGACGGCGATGCCGTCGCGCACGGAATAGGCTGCCACGTCGCTCATGGGTCGCGCGTTCTCCGGGATGGGGGATCGCGCGAATTCTACCTCTCCGCTTGTCCGGCGGGATAGGCTTGACCGCGCCGAAGCCGGCACAGTAAGTTCCTGACGGAAGGAGGAGATTCCCCATGCACGGCCTGATGATGGACATGCCGCTCCTGATCAGCGGCCTGATCCGGCACGCCGATCGCCACCACGGCGACACCGAGATCGTCTCCAAACGCGTGGAGGGCGACCTCCACCGGTACACCTACCGGGAGGCGCATGCCCGCGCGCGCAAGCTCGCCAAGGCGCTCGGGCGCCTGGGCGTGAAGATGCACGATCGTGCCGGCACGCTCGCCTGGAACGGCTACCGGCACTTCGAGGTCTACTACGCGGTGGCGGGCACCGGCAGCGTGATCCACACGATCAACCCGCGCCTGTTCCCGGAGCAGATCGTCTACATCGCCAACCACGCCGAGGACCGGGTCCTGTTCTTCGACCTGACCTTCCTGCCGCTGGTGGAGAAGCTCGCGCCGATGCTGACGACGGTGAAGCACTACGTGCTGATGACCGACCGCGCGCACATGCCCGGGAAGACCGGGATTGCGGGCCTGAAGTGCTACGAGGAGCTGCTCGCGGCGGAGGACGACGGCTACGAATGGCCCGAGTTCGACGAGCGCACGGCGGCGTGCCTGTGCTACACCTCGGGCACGACGGGCAACCCGAAGGGCGTGCTGTACCACCATCGCTCGACCATCCTGCACGCCTACGGCGGCGCGCTGCCCGACGTGCTCAACCTCTCCTCGCGGGACGTGGTGCTGCCGGTGGTGCCGATGTTCCACGTCAACGCCTGGGGCCTGCCGTACTCCTGCGCGGCGATGGGCACCAAGCTGGTCTTTCCGGGCCAGCACCTCGACGGCAGGAGCCTGCACGAGCTGTTCGAGACCGAGCGCGTGAGCATGTCGGCGGGGGTGCCGACCGTGTGGCTGGGGCTGCTCAACCACATGAAGGAGCACAAGCTCGGGTTCAGCACCCTCAAGGCGGTCGTGATCGGCGGCTCGGCCTGCCCGCCGGCCATGATGCGCGCCTTCGACGAGCTCGGCGTGCAGGTCCTGCATGCCTGGGGCATGACCGAGATGAGTCCGCTCGGCAGCGTCGCCACGCTCAAGGAAAAGCACCTGCGCCTGCCCAAGGCGCAGCAGACCGCCATCCTGATGAAGCAGGGACGCGCGCCCTACGGCGTCGACTGGCGCATCGTCGACGAGAACGGCAAGGAGCTGCCGCACGACGGCAAGGCCTTCGGCGACCTGCAGGTGCGCGGGCCGTGGATCACGAGCGGCTACTTCAAGGACGAAGGCGGCAACCCCCTGAAGGACGGCTGGTTCCCGACCGGCGACGTGTGCACGATCGACGCCGACGGCTACATCCAGATCACCGACCGCTCCAAGGACGTGATCAAGTCGGGCGGCGAGTGGATCAGCTCGATCGACCTGGAGAACATCGCGGTCGCGCACCCGGCGGTGCAGGAGGCTGCGGTGATCGGCATCAAGCATCCGAAATGGGACGAGCGCCCGATAGTGGTCGCCATCGTGAAGAAGGGCCAATCGCTCACCAAGGAAGAGCTGCTCAAGTTCTACGAGGGCAAGATCGCCAAGTGGTGGACGCCGGACGACGTCGTGTTCGTCGACGACCTGCCCCACACCGCGACCGGCAAGCTCTCCAAGCTGACGCTCCGGGAGAAGTTCAAGGACTACCGGCTGCCCGCGGCATGAGCCACGTCCGCGTGGACAAGAAGGAGCGCGTGCTGCGCATCGAGCTCGCGCGCCCGGAGAAGAAGAACGCGCTGAGCCCGGACATGTACGCGGCGCTCGCCGCTGCCTTCGCGGACGCGGACGCCGACGCGGAGGTGCGCGCCGTGCTGATCCACGGCACGAGCGGCTGCTTCACCTCGGGCAACGATGTGAAGGATTTTCTCGAGCTCGACCGCGGCCCGGCGGATTCGCCCGCCTCGGGGTTCCTGCGCGCGATCGCCGCCGCGCAGAAGCCCGTGGTCGCCGCGGTCGGCGGCCCGGCGGTGGGCGTCGGCACCACGATGCTCCTGCACTTCGACCTGATCTACGCCGCGCCGAACGCGCGCTTCCAGCTGCCCTTCGTGCCGCTGGGCCTGCTGCCCGAGGCGGCCTCCAGCCTGCTGCTGCCGGTGATTGCCGGCTACCAGCGCGCCGCGGAGCTGCTGCTCCTCGGCCAGCCGTTCACCGCGGAGAAGGCGATGGCCGCGGGCATCGTCACCGAGGTCGTGCCCGAGTCCGATCTGCTGGAACGCGCACGCGCGGCAGCGCTCGCGCTCGCCGCGCTCCCGCCCGCCTCGGTGCGCATGACCAAGGCGCTCATGAAGCGCGCCCTCGCGCCGGCCGTGCGCGAGCGCATGGACGAGGAGCTCGGCCTGTTCGGCGAGCGCCTGCGCTCGCCGGAAGCGAAGGAGGCCTTGAGCGCCTTCATGGAGAAGCGCAAGCCGGATTTCTCGCGGTTCTCGTGACGATCGTCCACGAGTACGTGCAGGTGAACGGCGTGCGCCTGCATGTGGCGCGCGCGGGGGAAGGGCCGCTGATGCTGTTCCTGCACGGCTTCCCCGAGTACTGGGAGATGTGGAAGCCGATCCTCGAGCACTTCGGCGCGCGCGGCTGGTGCGCGGTGGCGCCCGACATGCGCGGCTACAACCTGTCGGAGAAGCCCGCGGACGTCCAGGCGTACCACGCAAGGCACCTCGGCGCCGACGTGCTGGCGCTCGCCGCGCGCTACAGCAATGACCCGTTCGTGCTGGTCGCCCACGACTGGGGCGGGGCGGTCGCCTGGGGGGTGGCCATCGCGAAGCCCAAGGCGTTGTCCCGGCTGGTGATGCTCAACTCGCCGCACCCGTACGTCTTCTGGCGCGAGCTGTGCAACAACCCGGCGCAGCAGGCCGCGAGCCAGTACATGAACCTGTTCCGCGCGCCCAAGGCGGAGCGCGTGCTCTCGGAGAACGGCTACGCGCGGCTGCTGTCCGCCTTCGCCGACGCGGGAGAGGCCTGGCGCAAGTCGCTCGTCGAGGCCTGGTCGCAGCCGGGCGCGCTGACCGGCGGGCTCAACTACTACCGCGCTTCCGCGCTCTATCCGCCCACGGCCGAGGATCCCGGCGCGCAGAAGCTCCAGTGGAAGGCCCAGGACTTCGTGGTGCGCGTGCCGACGCTCGTCCTCTGGGGCATGCGGGACACCGCGCTCCTGCCCGGCTGCCTGGCGGGGCTGGACGAAGTGGTGCCCGACCTCAAGCTCGTGCGCGTGCCCGAGGCCTCGCACTGGATAGCGCGGGAGCGAACCGACCTCGTCTGCCGGGAGATCGAGGCTTTTACCGCCTCTACAATGCGGCGATGAAGACCGACCTGAAGATCCGGGAGCTCGAATCGCGCGTCGGCGAGGAAATCGCGCTCTCGCCCTGGGTGGACATGCCGCAAGAGAGGATCGACCTGTTCGCGCAGGCCACCGAGGACTTCCAGTGGATCCACATCGACCGCGAGCGCGCGAAGTCCTCGCCCTTCGGCACCACGATCGCGCACGGCTTCCTCACGCTCTCTATGCTGCCGAAGCTGATCGAGTCGACGTTCGAGTTCTCCGACCGCAGGATGGGCGTCAACTACGGCCTCAACAAGGTGCGCTTCACCGCGCCGGTGCCCGCGGGGGCGAAGATCCGCGGCCGCTTCACGCTGGCGAAGTTCGAGAAGCTCCCCGACGGCGGCGTGCAGACCACCTGGAGCGTGATCATTGAAAGGCAAGACCAGGAAAAGCCGGTGATGGTGGCGGAAACGATCAGCCGGCACTACTTCTAGGGACACCACATGGCGCAACGCTGGAAGCAGAAGCCCCCGGGGTCCAACTGGGGCGAGTTCGGCCCCGACGACCAGCGCGGGCGCATGAACTACGTGACGCGCGAGAAGGTGCTGCAGGGCGTCGCCGAGGTGAAGGAGGGGCGCACGTTCTGCCTGTCGCTGCCGCTCGACTATCCCGGCGGCAACGCGCTCAACCCGCGGCGCAACCCGCCGCGCCTCGCGCCCACCATCCGCGAGGGCAAGCAGGCCTTCTGCCTGCCGCTCGCCGAGTTCGTCGGCGACGTCACCGACGTGGTCTGCGACGACCTGGTGCTGCTCACCCTGCAGTACTCGACGCAATGGGACTCGTTCGCGCACGTCGGCGCCAAGTTCGACGCGGACGGCGACGGCAAGGCCGAGATCGTGTTCTACAACGGCTACCGGGGCGGCCAGGACGTGGTGCCGGGCACCGAGCGACCGGGCGTGGAAGGCTGGGCGAAGTACGAGGGCTCGCGCGCCGAGGCGCTCGGCATCCAGAACCTCGCCGAGCAGGGCGCGCAAGGGCGCGGCGTGATGGTCGACCTGCACGCGCACTTCGGCCGCGAGCGTAAAGCCATCGGGTACGACGCGCTGATGCGCGTCATGGAGAAGGACAAGGTTGCGGTGGAGAAGGGCGACTTCGTCTGCTTCTACACCGGCTTCGCCGACGTGCTGCTCGAGCTGAAGAAGAACCCCGACCCCAAGCTCATCCACAACACCTGCACCGGGCTCGAGGGCCGCGACGAGAAGCTCCTGCAGTGGATCACGGACAGCGGCTGCGCGGCGCTGATCGCCGACAACTACGCCGTGGAGATCATTCCCACCAGCCCGTTCAAGCCGATGCCGCACGCGCTGATGCCGATCCACGAGCACTGCCTGTTCAAGAACGGCATCCACCTCGGCGAGATCTGGTACCTGACCGAGCTCGCCAACTGGCTGCGCGAGCACAGGAGGAACCGCTTCCTGCTGACCGCCCCGCCGCTCCGACTGCCCGGCGCGGTCGGCTCGCCCGCGGTCGCCGTCGCCACGGTATGAAGGTCGCGATCGTCACGGGCTCGTCCTCGGGCATCGGCGCCGCCTGCGCGCTCGAGCTCGGCAGGCGCGGCTGGGCGGTCGTGATCAACTATTCGAAGAGCGCCGCGGAGGCCGGCAAGGTCGCCGCGCAGTGCGGCAACGCCATCACCGTGCAGGCCGATGTCGGCGAGGATGCCGGCTGCCGCAAGCTCGCGAAGGCGGCGCTCGACCAGTGGGGGCGGTTGGACGCGCTGGTGAACAACGCGGGCACCACGAAATTCGTGAAGCACTCGGACCTCGAGGGCCTGTCCGGCGAAGACTTCCTGCGCATCTACCGGATGAACGTCGTGGCCGCCTTCCAGATGACGCGCGCCTGCGCGCCGGCGCTCAAGGAATCGCGCGGCGCGGTGGTCAATGTGTCCTCGGTGGCGTCGCTCCTCGGCACCGGCTCGTCAGTGGCCTACGGCGCGTCGAAGGCGGCCCTGAACGCGATGTCGTTCTCCCTCGCGCGCTCGCTCGCCCCCGAGGTGCGCGTCAACGTGGTCGCACCGGGCTTCGTCGACACGCCGTGGCAGCACGCCATGCTCGGCACCGAGAAGGCGCGCGCGGCCGCGGAGCGCTATGCCTCCTTCGTGCCGATGAAGGACTACTCGCGCCCCGAGGATGTCGCCGACGCGGTCGTGTGGCTGCTCGAGGGCGCGCGCCAGGTGACGGGCGAAGTGATTTGCGTGGACGGCGGCATGCACATCACGCCGCCCCGATAGAGAGGGAGGACCTATGAGCGACCAAGACCGCCGCGACCTCGTCGCGCAGATGAAGAACCGCGCGCTCGTCTACATGGAGATGTACGACGTGCTGGTGGAGGACCTGGGCGAGAAGAAGGCCGAGGAGCTCCTCACGCGCGCCATCTACCG
>DASUFW010000236.1:0-9848 GCA_036274335.1 Burkholderiales bacterium
TCGCCCGGAACCTGCATCGCGGCGATCGCCGCCTCGATCACGCCCGCGGCGAGCCCGCGCCAGCCGGCGTGCGCCGCGGCGACGACGCGCCCGTCGTCGGCGGCGAGCAGCACCGGCATGCAATCGGCGGCCTGCACCGCGCACACGACGCCGGGCGCGCGCGCGAACGAGGCATCCGCCTGCGGCCGTTCGTCCCGCACGCCCGCGGCATCCACGACGCGGATACCGTGCACCTGCCGCAGCCAGGCGGGCGGGGCGGGGAGCTCGGGCGGACCGTCGCCGCGCGTCGTCACCAGAGCGCGTACGCCCGGCGGCGCGCTCCAGTCAGGAATGATCACGCTGCAGGCCCGCGACCAGGCGCTTGAAATCGGGCGGCGGCGCCACGCGCCAGGTCATCGGCTGGCCGCTCACCGGATGCACGAGCGAGAGCTCCGCCGCGTGCAGCGCCTGGCGCCCGAACGTCACGCCGTGGCGCGTGCCGCGGCGGTAGGTCGGCTCGCCCACCAGCGGATGGCGGATGTGCTGGAAGTGGACGCGGATCTGGTGCGTGCGCCCGGTTTCCAGGCGGCATTCCACCAGCGCCGCCCGCCCGTAGCGCTCGAGCACGCGGTAGCGCGTCACCGCGTCCTTGCCGCGGCGCGTGACCGCCATGCGCGTGCGCGCGCGCGCGTCGCGCCCGACCGGCGCGTCGATCGTGCCGCCGGCCGGCGGGTCGCCGTGCACCACCGCCCAGTAGACGCGCCGGATGCGCCGCTCGGCGAGCTGGCGCACGAGGCTGGTCTGCGCTTCCACGGTCTTCGCCACCACCATCAGGCCGGTGGTGTCCTTGTCGAGCCGGTGCACGATGCCCGCGCGCGGCACGCCGGCGACCTGCGGCGCGTGCGCGAGCAGCGCATTCATCAGCGTGCGGTCCGGGACGCCGGCGCCGGGATGCACCACCAGGCCCGCCGGCTTGTCGAGGACGAGCAGCGCCTCGTCCTCGAACACCACCTTGAGCGGGATCTTCTGCGCGCGCGGCGCCGCCCCGGCCGGCGGCACCGGCGGCGCCAGGTCGACCCGCTCGCCGCCGCGCACCAGGCGGCGGGCCTCGGCGCGCGCCCCGTCGACGCGGATGTGCCCCTCGGCCAGCCAGGCCTGCAGCCGGCTGCGCGAGTACTGCGGGAACATGCGCGCGAGCGCCTGGTCCAAGCGCAGGCCGGCCAGGGCACGCGGCGCCTCGGCGCGCATCGGCGCGACGAAGGCGGCGTCCCAGCCGGCGTGGTCGTCGCCGTCGTCCGTATAATCGCGCCCCATGCCAAGAAGTGTACTGGCTCTGATCGCCGCCGCGCTGCTGGCCGCCGGATGCGCCGGCGTCGAGCCCGCGGACGAGACCGCCGGCTGGCCGGTCGAGCGCCTGTACGGCGAGGCGCACGACGCCATGAAGGACCACGACTGGAAGAAGGCCATCGGCCTGTACGAGAAGCTCGAGGCGCGCTTTCCGTACGGCCGCTTCGCGCAGCAGGCGCAGCTCGACGTGGCGTACTGCCACTTCAAGTACGACGAGCGCACCGCGGCCATCGCGGCCGTCGACCGCTTCATCAAGCTGCACCCGAACCACGAGGCGCTCGACTACGCCTACTACCTGAAGGGCCTCATCAACTTCACCGAGGACCAGGGCCTGTTCGCCATGCTCTCGGACCCGGACATGGCCGAGCGCGACCCGCGCGCGGCGCGCGAGGCCTACGCGGCCTTCCGGGAGGTGGTGACGCGCTTCCCCGACTCGAAGTACGCGCCCGACTCGGCCGCGCGCATGCGCTACCTCGTCAACTCGCTCGCGCGGCACGAGGTGCACGTCGCGCGCTACTACATGAAGCGCAGCGCCTACGTCGCCGCCGCCAACCGTGCGCAGCGCGCGGTCAAGGACTACCCGACCGCGCCGGCCGCGGAAGAGGCGCTGTTCATCATGATCAAGGCCTACGACAAGCTGGGGCTCACCGACCTGCGCGACGACACGGAGCGGGTCATGCGGCTCAACTTCCCCGACAGCCGCTACTACAAGGGCCCGGTGAAGCGCGACGTGGCGTGGTGGCGGCTCTGGGATCCCGACTGGTAGCCGCGCGCTACAGATCCACGCCGAAGTGCGGATCGAGCAGGCGCACGACCGACATCACCGCGTAGTAGACGAACCCGGCCGCCATCGCCTCGTAGGGGCGGTTGGCCCACTCGTAGAGCCCGCGCAGCCCGTAGAACGCGCCGTCTTCCGTGACGCCGAGCGGCGGCACCGGCAGCCACATGGCCGCGAAGACCACGGCGAAGAACAGGATGTTGCTCAGCACCCAGTAGCCCATCTCGCGCTGGCGGCCAGTGGCGTCCGCCCGCCGCCCGAGGACGGCGGCGAAGACCTTCGCGGCGAACAGCCACGCGAACAGCAGCGCCGGAAACCAGGTGTCGAAGGCGCCGGCGGCCAGCCCGGCGAACACCAGATACACGACGCCGAGGACCAGCGCCTTGCGCCGGCGCTCGGCCGGCGACAGCCCGAGGAGGTCGCCGTACACGACCTTGCCGAGGAACGGGCCCGCCTGGATGACCACGAACTCGATCAGCAGCACGAGCACCAGCACGCCGACCAGCTCGCGGACCCAGGCGAGCGGGCGCAGCCAGGTGAACAGGAACACCCCCGCTGCCAGGCCATCGGGAAGCGCGGCGAGGCAGCGTCGCGACAGGGCCATGAAGCCCAGTATGCGCTTAAAGCCGGATCCCCTCGTCCTCGAGGTAGCTGCGGATGATCGTGTCGACGTCGGGATCCGCCCGGAAGCCCATCGAGAGCGCCCGGGGCGTGCGGAAGTTGACCGGCCAGGTCCTCACGATCGCCTGGATGCGGGCGTCGGGCTTGAAGACGACCCGCTTCGCGACCTTGTCCCCGGCGACGCGCCTGAGCGCCTCGATCATCTCGGCCACCGTGGCGGTGATACCGGGGAGGTTGAGCCAGCGCTGCGTGCCCCAGGCCTCGGCCGGCAGCTCCCAGGCGTGGATGAAGGCGTCGACCACGCGGCGCGGCGAGAGTTGCCAGACGCCGGTCTCCGGCGCCACCGGGCATTCGGAAGCCTCCCCGTTCAGCGGCTCGCGCAGGATGCCGCTCGCAAACGACGAGGCGGCGGCGTTCGGCTTGCCGGCGCGCACCACGATGGTGGGCAGCCGCAGCGACCGTCCGTCGAGGAAGCCCTTGCGCGAATAATCCGTGATCAGGTACTCGCCGACCACCTTCTGCGTGCCGTAGGACGTCTGCGGATTGGCGATCGTCGTATCGTCGAGCACGGGCGGCAGCGCGCCGCCGAAGGCAGCGACCGAGCTCGTGAACACCAGGCGCGGCGGCTTCGCGCACTGCCGCAGGCGCGCGAGCAGGCGCTCCGTGCCGAGGAGGTTCACGCGCATGCCGAGGTCGAAGTCGGCTTCCGCGCCGCCGCTCACCACCGCGGCGAGGTGGAATACCGCGTCGGTGTCCGGCGGGCAGACGCGCGCGATCGTCGCCTCGTCCGAGACATCGCCCACCACCGCCGTCAGGCGCGGCTCGTCCTTCGCGGCCGGCGGAAACGCGCCGTCGAGCAGCGTGAGCGACTCGATCCTCTTTCCGCCCAGCTGCCCGCGCGCGAGCAGCGCTCTTGCCAGCCGGAACCCGAGAAACCCGCCGCCGCCCGTGATGAGGATCTTCATGCGCGGATTCTAGCGAAGAACGCCTGCACTTCGGCGAGGCTGCGCACCGGTTTCATCGGCGGCAGGCTCTCGCGCACGGTGCGCCCGTAGGGCCGCGAGTACAGGCGCGGGTCGCACAGCATCAGCACGCCGCGGTCGGTCTCGTCCCGGATCAGCCGGCCGGCGCCCTGCTTGAGCTGCAGGATCGCCTGCGGCAGCTGGAACTCGGTGAAGGGGTTGCCGCCGCGCGCACGCAGCGCGTCGATGCGCGCTGCGAGCACCGGGTCGTCGGGCGGCGCGAACGGCAGCTTGTCGATGACCACCAGCGAGAGCGCTTCGCCGCGCACGTCGACGCCCTCGCGGAACGAGGCGCTGCCCAGGAGCACCGCGTTGCCGAGCTCCCGGAAGCGCGCGAGCAGCGCGCTCCGCGAGCCGGTGCCCTGCACGAGGAGCGGGAACGGCAGGCGCTCGCGCAGCAGCTCGTGCGCGCGGCGCAGCGCGCGCAGCGTCGTAAACAGCAGGAAGGCGCGGCCGCCGCTCGCCTCGAGCACGGGCAGCGCCGCCCCGACCACCGCCTCGGTGTAGGCCGGGTCGTTCGGGTCCTCGGGCAGCCCGCGCGGCACGTAGAGCAGCGCCTGGCGCTCGAAGTCGTAGGGGCTCGGCCAGCTGCGCGCCTCGGCGCCTTCCAGCCCCATCTCGCGCTGGTAGTGGGCGAAGCTGCCGCCGACCGAGAGCGTCGCCGAGGTGAAGATCCAGCTGCGCGGCGACTCCTCCAGCTGCCGGCGGAAGAGCTCGGCGCTGGACAGCGGCGTGAGATGCAGCTGCACCGAGTGGCCGAACACCTCGGCCCAGCGCACGTGCGCCTCGCCGGGCTCGCCCGTGAGCCGCTCGAGCAGCGCGCGCGCCTCGCTCGCGCGCCGTGCGCAGGACTTGAGCCCCTCGCTCCTCTCGGCCTGCGCTTCGAGCGGATCGGCGAGCGCGGCGAGCGCGGCCTCGAGCGCGGCGAGCCCCGGCCCGAAGCCCTGCCGCGCGGCGGCCTGCGACCAGGCGAGACGCGACGGCTCGTGCGCGAAGGCGAGCCGAAGGTCGCGCGCCGCCTTGTCGAGCCCGGCGGCCAGGCGCTCCAGCTCGGGGGATGCGCCGCCGGCCGCAACCAGCTCGAGCCGCACGTCGCGCGCCAGCTCCGCGAGGCGGCCGCTCGAGAGCGTCTCGCCGAAGAACAGGCGGGCCGTCTCCGGCAGCTGGTGCGCTTCATCGAGCACCAGCGTGTTGCAGGCGGGCAGGAGCTCCGCCACGCCCTCGTCGCGCAGCACCACGTCGGCGAAGAACAGGTGATGGTTCACCACCACCACGTCGGCGGCGAGGGCCGCGCGGCGTGCCTTCATCACGAAGCAGTCGCCGTAGCGCGGGCATTCCTGGCCGAGGCAGTTGTCGCGCGTGGAGGTGGCGTGCTGCCAGACGCCCGAGTCCTCGGGCACGTCGGGCAGGTCGGCGCGGTCGCCGCTCGAGGTCGAGAGCGCGAAGCGCTCGATGCGACGCAGCTGCGCGGCTTCCTCGCGGCTTGCGAGGCGCCCCTCCGACGCCGCGCGCTCCAGGCGATGCAGGCACACGTAGTTGGCGCGGCCCTTGAGCAGCGCGGCGCTGGCGCCCGAGGCGAGCGCGCGGCGCACGGCCGGCAGGTCGCGGTCGTAGAGCTGGTCCTGCAGCGTCTTCGTGCCGGTCGACACGATCACCTTGCCGCCGGAGAGCAGCGCCGGCACGAGGTAGGCGAGCGTCTTGCCGGTGCCGGTGCCCGCCTCGGCGACGAGCGCCGCGTCCGCGTCGATCGCGCGCGCGATGGCCTGCGCGAGCTCCAGCTGCTGCGGTCGCGGCCGGTAGCCGGCGATCTCGCTCGCGAGCGGGCCGCCCTCGGCGAACACGCGCTCGAGTGCGCGCTCGGCGGCGCTCAGGGGCCGACCTCGTCGACCCGGACCCAGATGCGGCGGCCGCTCGAGCCGGACTGCCCGGCGCCGGCCGCCAGTCCCCGGTCGCTGCGCGAGGCCGCCGCCGCGAGGCCGCCGATCTCGACCCACTCGCCCAGCCCCGCCCGCACCGTGGTGGCCGCATCGAAGCTGTCGACGCTGCCGGGCGAGGCGCCCGCGCCCTGGCGCTGCGCGGCGACCTGCAGGATCACCCTGCCGCCCGCGATCCGCGGCACGACCTCGAAGCCGCTCGCCGCGTCGTGGTACTCGGTGCCCACACTATTGCGATACGGCCGGCTGGTGCCGGCCGAAATCCAGGCGCGGCGCCCTTCCAGCACCTGCACCCGCTGGTCGACGCGCTCCGACGCGCTCGAGCGCGACGCCCCACCGCGGATCTCGATCCGGCTGCCGCGGTTGGAGACGCGCGCGTCCGCCTGCACCGCGGCCGAGGCGTCCTCCCCCGCGCTGTCGAAGCGCACCAGGATCTCCAGGCGCCGCGCCGGCGCGTCGATCACCGCCAGCGCGCGGCGCAGTTCCTCGAGGTTCTGCGGGGTGGTCCGTACGATGAGCTGATTGCGCTGGCCGGTCATCGCGCCGCCGGGCGCCAGCAGCGGCCGCAGCACGGGCAGGACCTGCTCGACCGTGGCGTGCCGGAGCGGGATTACTTCGAGGCGGTCCTGCGCAAAGGCGGCGCCAGCCGTGAGCACGAGCAGTGCGTAAGTGGTTGCTTTCACACGGAAACTAGTCTAAATTGCTTGAGGTATGGCGCGCAAGATACTGATTTTATGTGTTTTCATGGTCCTGGTGGGCTGCGGATCGGCCCCCGTGCGCCTGCCGCCGCCCGACACCGGGCCGATGAGCGAGCAGCGCGCCGAGGCCCTGCTGCAGACCCTGCTCGCGCTGGGCGTGGACTACCGCTACGGGGGCCAGTCGATGGAGCGGGGCTTCGACTGCAGCGGGCTGGTGGCGCACGTTTTCCGCGAGGCCTATGGGATCGATCTGCCGCACAACGCGCGCGCGCAGGCCGAGTACGGCACGCGCGTCAGTCTATCGGAACTGCGCGCCGGAGACCTCGTGTTCTACAACACCCAGCACCGCCCCTACTCGCACGTCGGCATCTATCTCGGCGACGGCCGCTTCGTGCACGCGCCCAAGACCGGCGCGCAGGTGCGCGTCGAGTCGATCAGCAGCAGCTACTGGATGAAGCGCTTCGACGGCGCGCGCCGCATCCGGCCCGCGACCACGCTCTAGCTCAGTTGCCGCGCAGGCTGTAGACGGCGCGCAGCTCGAGCTCGAAGCGCCGCCCGCGCAGCGCCTCGGGCACCGCGACCCGCGGCTTCGCGTTGCGGAACATCTCGAGCGCCTGCCGATCCAGCACCTCGTAGCCCGAGCCGCGCACGACCCGCAGCGCGGCGATGCGCCCGTCCTCGCCGATTGTCATGCGCACCAGCACGTCGCCCTCCCAGGCGTTGTCGATGGCGACGCGCGGATAGCGCTTGTAGCCGGCGGCCTGCAGCGTGACGCCGCTGCGGAAGCGGTCGATGGCCGAGACGTCGAGGGGCGGCGGACCGGGGGGCGCGGGCGGCGTGCTTGCCACGGCCGGCGCAGGCGCGAGCGAAGGCTCGCGCGCGGGTGCGGGCGCAGGCGCTCCCAGGGGTGAGGGGGTCAGCACGGGCGCAGGGGCGGGCTCGGGAGCCGGCTCCGGCGAAGGCGCAGGCTGGGCGACCGGCGGCGCTCGCCGGGGAGGCGGCGGCGCCGGCTTCTCCTCCGGCGGGGCCGGCGGGGGCGGCGCCTCGACGAGGTGCGCGACGAGCGGCTGCGGCTCGGGCGGCACCAGCGCGGACAGCTCGCGTACGCGCGGCAGGACGACGATCAGCGCCGCGTGCAGCAGGACCGACGCGGCGAAGGCGAGGTAAAGCGCGCGCGAGGCTCCATCGCGCATGCGCCCTCCCCCTGGCATGGCCGCGCTCATGGCGCGGGCCACTATAGCAGCTAGCCTCGCTGCAGCGCCCGCCACACGCGCTCGGGCGTGAGCGGCATCTCCAGGTGCGTGACGCCGTGGCCAGCGAGCGCATCGATCACGGCGTGCACGACGGCGGGCACCGCGCCGATGGTGCCGATCTCGCCGCAGCCCTTCACGCCGAGCAGGTTGGTCGTGCAGGGCACGCTCTCGTCGAAGGCGTTGGTCATGGGCGGGAAATTGTCGGCGCGCGGCACCGCGTAGTCCATGAGCGAGCCGCTGAGCAGCTGCCCCGACTCGCGCTCGTAGACCGCCTGCTCGTAGAGCGCCTGGCCGACGCCCTGCGCCATGCCGCCCTGGATCTGGCCCTCGACGATCGCGTGGTTGATGATGCGGCCGATGTCGTCCATGCTCGACAGGCGCGCGACCGACACCGTGCCCGTCTCCGGGTCGATCTCCACCTCGCAGGCCTGCACGCCGTTCGGCCACGAGGGCGTCGAGGGCGTCTGCGTCGCCGAGACGCGCACGCGCCTGTCCGCCTGGCGGCCGGCGAGCTCGGCGAGGCCGATCGCCCGGTCCGTGCCTGCGATGAAGAAGCGACCGTCGCGGTACTCGAGGTCCGTGCTCGAGGTTTCGAGCGCCTCGGCGGCGAGCTCGCGGCCGCGCACGATCAGCGTGCGCCCCGCCGCCACCACCGCCGAGCCGCCGACGAAGGCCGAGCGCGAGCCCACGCTGCCCACGCCGTTCGCACGGTCGGTGTCGCCCTGCACGATCGTCACGCTCGCGGCGGGGATCTGCAGCACCTCCATCACGAGCTGCACGTAGGTCGTCTCCAGGCCCTGGCCCATCGCCTGCGTGCCGGAGAACACCGTCACCCGGCCTTCGGCGTCGACTTCGATGTCCACGGTCTCGGTGGGCAGCGCGCCGGTCCATTCGAGGTAGGCGGCAAGGCCCCGCCCGCGCAGCCTGCCGCGCCGCTTCGCTTCCGCCGCGCGCTCGCCGTAGCCGTCCCAGTCGGCGACCTTCAGCAGCCCGTCCAGCATGCGCGGGAAATTGCCGACGTCGTACACCTCGCCGGCGTGCGTCGCGTGCGGGAACTCGCCCGGCTGGAGGAGGTTGCGGCGCCGGATCTCGACCGGGCCGATGCCCATCTCGCGCCCCGCCTTCTCCACCAGGCGCTCGATCAGGTAGTTGCCCTCGGGCCGGCCGGCGCCGCGGTAGGCGCCGGTGGCCATCGTGTTGGTGAGCACCGCCTGGAAGTGGTAGTCCACCGCGGGCACGCGGTACACGGAGGCCGCCACCTTCGCCACCATGAAGAGCGGGATCATGGCCGAGGAGCCCACCGGCACCGCGCCCATGTTGCCGAGCATGTGCAGCTTGAGCGCGAGGATCTTCCCGTCCTTGTCGAGCGCGAGCGCGGCGTCGAAGTGCATGTCGCGGCCCATGTGGGCGGCGAGGAACTCCTCGCTCCGGTCGCCGCGCCAGCGCACCGGGCGGCCGAGCTTCTTCGACGCGTAGGCGACCAGCGCCTCCTCGGGCGTGGCGCCGGTCTTCATGCCGAAGCCGCCGCCGATGTCGC
Source organism: Burkholderiales bacterium (assembly GCA_036274335.1). Classification (GTDB taxonomy): domain Bacteria; phylum Pseudomonadota; class Gammaproteobacteria; order Burkholderiales; family SG8-39; genus JAABQT01. The sequence goes on from DASUFW010000236.1 coordinate 9,170, forward strand.
CGTTCACCACGCGCAGCTCCGCCGGCTTCGCGCCCAGGCAGGCCGCCAGCGCGTCGCGCGCGCCCGTGGGCTGCTGGCTCTGCGTGTAGATCGTGGTGCGGCCTTTCTCGTGCACGCCGATCGCGCAGCGCGGCTCCATCGCCATGGCGATGACGCGCTGGTTGTGCAGCCGGATTTCGGTCACGTGCGCGGCCTTCGCGAAGGCGGCCTTCGCCTCGTCGGCCTTGCCGTAGCGCGTCTCGCCGCCGACGTTGCCCGGCGCCTCCTTCCAGAGCTGCGGCGCGTCCGGCTTGACCGCGTCGCGCGCGTCCACCACGCAGGGCAGCTCCTCGTAGTCGATCTCGGCGAGCTCGGCGGCGTCCTGCGCCTGCACGCGGGTCGCGGCGACCACCGCCACGACGGGGTGGCCGACGTAGAACGCGCGCTCGCCGGCGAGCGGCGTGCGCAGCGGCGTGGACATCGGCTGGCCGTCGGCGCGCTTGAAGAGCGGCGGATACGGGATGTGCTTCACCCCGTCCGCGGCCAGCTCGGCCATCGTCCAGGCGGCGATCACCCCGGGCGCGGCGCGCACCGCGGCGAGGTCGACCGACTTGATCCTTGCATGCGCGTAAGGCGAGCGCACGACCACCAGCGCGGCCTCGTTCTCGAAGCGCCGGTCGTCGCTGAACAGGCCCTTGCC
>DASUFW010000237.1:0-1115 GCA_036274335.1 Burkholderiales bacterium
GCGCTGGCCGAATTCGACGACCCGCTCGGGTGCAGGGCTTCCTTTCAGCGCCTCGACCACGTAGAACAGCAGGTGTCCCCCGTCCAGCGGCGGAATCGGCAGCAGGTTGAGCACCCCCAGGCTGATGCTGATCAGCGCAAGAAAGGTCACGTACGGAATCCAGCCGAGCTGCGCCGACTGGCCGGCGAAGTCGGCGATGGTGACCGGCCCCGACAGGTTCTTCCATGACACCTCGCCAAGCAGCATCTTGCCGAGCATGCGCAGGCTGAACAGGGAGATGTCCCACGTCTTGGCCGCCCCCAGGCGCAGGCTCTGCAGGGGGCCGTAGCGAACCTCGACGAGAATGCGCTCGGCATGCGCCGCCGGGATCTCCGGCGCGGCGCCGATGCGACCGAAGCGCTTGCCCCCCGCGCTCACGGCCTCGGGCGTCACCTCAACCGAGCGCCGCGCGCCCGCGCGCTCTACCTCGAGTCGCGCCGCGACGCCCGGCCGGCGGCGCACCTCGCGCACCAGGTCTTCCCAAGTCTGCAGGGCTTGGCCGTCCACCTGCACGATGCGGTCGCCCTTCTCCAGCCCCGCCGCGTCTGCCGCGCCGCCTTCGATCACCTGTCCGAGGACCGGCGGCAGCACCGGCCGGTACAGGCGCAGGCCGATGCGCTCCAGCACGTCGGCCTCCACCTGATCGGTGGGGTATGCGCTCAGGTCGAGCACGACCTGCGAAAGATGATCGCGCTCGTCGAGGACTTCCAGCGTCACGCGCTCGCGCTGCAGCGCCGCCTGCAGCACGCGCCAGCGCAGCTCCTGCCAGGTGGTGACGGGCTGGCCGTCGACGGCGCGCACCAGGTCGCCGCGCCGCAGGCCGGCCGACTCGGCGAGCGTCGCCGCCGGCGGCGCGCCCAGCAGCGGCCGGGCCTCGGGCAGCCCGGTCATGTAGAGCCCCGCATACACCGCGATGGCGAACAGGAAGTTGAAGGCCGGACCGGCGATCACGATCAGCAGCCGGCGCAGCACGCCCTGGCGATTGAACGCGCGGTGCACCTCGTCCGCGGGCACCGGGGCCTCCCGTTCGTCCAGCATCTTCACGTAGCCCCCGAAGGGGATGGCCGCCAGCACCC
>DASUFW010000238.1:0-1176 GCA_036274335.1 Burkholderiales bacterium
CCTCGTCAACCCCACCGGCGCCTTCGAGATCGGCGGCCCCAAGGGCGACTGCGGCCTCACCGGGCGCAAGATCATCGTCGACACCTACGGCGGCTCCGCGCCGCACGGCGGCGGCGCCTTCTCCGGCAAGGACCCCTCCAAGGTGGACCGCTCGGCGGCCTACGCGGCGCGCTATGTCGCGAAGAACATCGTCGCCGCGGGCCTCGCCTCCAAGTGCCTGGTGCAGGTCTCCTACGCCATCGGCGTCGCCAGGCCCACCAGCGTCATGGTCACGACGCAGGGCACCGGCAGGATCGCCGACGACAAGCTTTCCCAGCTCGTGCTCGCCAACTTCGACCTGCGGCCGCGCGGCATCATCCAGATGCTGGACCTGCTGCGCCCGATCTACGAGAAGACCGCGGCCTACGGCCACTTCGGCCGCGAGGAGCCCGAGTTCACCTGGGAAGCGACCGACAAGGCGCTGCAGCTCAAGCAGGCGGCCTAGCGGCCTAGCCGAGGGCGATCAGGGCCCCGATCCCCGCGGCGACCACCGCGACGATCGCGAGGCGCCGCGGCAGCCGGTCCCACAGCAGCCGCCGGAAGAACCCGACCGGGCGCGGCGCGCGCGTCAGCGGGTCCTTCTCGCCCGGCGCCTCGATGCGCGCCATCGCGGCCTCGCTGTCGAACACGCGCGAGAGCGGCAGGCGCGTGTCGCGCGCGATCGCGTTCGCGGCCGGCGCGACCGGCAGCTTCTCCGCGCCGGGGCCGGCGATGCGCTGCGTCTCGGTGGTGTCCTCTTTCTGGCCGCGCGAGGACGTCTTGCCGCGCATCTCGGCCAGGGCGTCCCGCAGGTCCGCCGCCATCTCGTAGGCGTCCTGGTAGCGCACCGAGGGCTCCTTCTTCAGGGCCCGCGCGACGATGAAGTCGAGGATCTGCGGCAGCTCGGGGTGCGCGTGCGAGGGCGGCGCCGGCTCGTTGTTGGCGACGTTGTGCGCGATCTGCTCCACGTTCTGGCCCGCGAAGAGCGAGGTCTGCGTGAGCATCTCGTAGAGCACCGTGCCGAGCGAGAAGATGTCCGAGCGCTGGTCGACCGGCTGGCCGCTGATCTGCTCGGGCGACATGTAGCGCGGCGTGCCGAGCACCATGCCGGTGCTGGTCTTGTGGTCGGCGAAGCGCATCCGCGCGATGCCGAAGTCC
>DASUFW010000239.1:0-4010 GCA_036274335.1 Burkholderiales bacterium
GCCGCTGCAGGAAGCGCACGCGGTAGAGCGGCTGCGCGGGCAGGCCGTCGCGCTGCTGCGCGAGCTCCTCGGGGTTGGGGAACGCGCCGCAGATCCGCTCCACCACGCCGCTGCAGCCGCGGATGTAGAACGGCGTGCGGAGGTGGCCGAGCGGCGCGGCCTTGCGAACCTTCACGCGGTCGCCGGGACGGAACCTAGCGTCGACCACGCTTCTCGACCTCCTCCATCTTGCGGGCGAGCTCGTCGGTGGTGATCAGCCCGCGCTGGATCATGGTCTGCGTGAGCGAGGTGATCCAGCGGTCGTAGTAGCCCATGCGGTCGTAGTCCGCGGGCGGCAGGGACTCGATGTTCTTGCGCAGCTCGTCCACCGTCATGCGCTTCTTTCCGCCCCCGATGCCGGTGAGCAGGACCATGAGCGCGTCCACGCGCATCTCCCAGTCCTCGTAGGCGTGCTCGGTCCGCCGGACCTTGCCGGCGGGCTGACCGCCCATGTCGTGGTGGCCGCGTTCGATCACGGCCCCATCCTACTTCAGCAGGTCGCGATGCACCATGGCATGCACGCCCTTGTTGCCGTCGACCAGCTGGGTCACGTGCAGGTCGCAGGCGAGGCTGCAGAACACGTAGGCCTCGGCGGGCTGCCAGCCCTTCATCTCCACCAGCCAGGCGATCATCCCCCGCAGCGCCTGCCGGGCGGCGTCGTCGAGGTCCTCGTGCAGGCCGATGGTGATGTGGTGCGTCGGGGTGAGGGCGCGCGGCATGGCGAGCTTCATCCCCTTGTGCACCACCAGCTCGAAGGTGCCCTTCAGGCAGGTCTCCAGCGCGGTGAGGCACACCTCGCCATCGCCCTGCACGGCGTGGCCGTCCCCGCAGGAAAAGTTCGCGCCCGGCACGAACACCGGCAGGAAGAGCGAGGTGCCCGGCACGTACTCCTTGCAGTCGACGTTGCCGCCGAATTCGCGCGGCTCGACGCTGGAGATGCGTCCGTACTCGGGCCGCGGCGCGGTCGCCAGGATGCCGAAGAACGGCTGCAGCGGGATCAGCGGGCCCCAGGCGAGCTTCGCGGTCATCGCCCTGCGGTCGATGGGGATGACTCGCGCCTGGAACTCCGGGAAGTCCTCGGGCAGCGTGCCGCGCAGCGGCCGGATCACGTTCCAGCCCCAGTCCGCGGTGAGCTCGATCGCCTTGATTCGCACCTCGAGCGCGTCGCCCGGCATCGCCCCCTGCACCGCGACCGGGCCGGTCAGGATGTGGGGGCCGAGCTGCGGCTTGAGCTTCGTGACGATCTCCCGGTGCGCGGGGCTGAAGCGCGTCTCGCCGGGTGCGACGTCGGCCCAGCCCGAGACCGTGTCCACCACGACCGTGTCGCCGGAGGCGATCTCGAGCCTCGGCGGCAGCTTTGCGTCGAAGTAGCCCCAGTGCACGTTCTCCAGTGTCGGGTGCAGTGTGTGCCTTGCCATCGCCATCCCCTGGTGAGTCTCAGATCGCCTGACAGGTTAATCTACCGGACTCTCGCCCCATGACGGACAGTTCCCTGAGATTCGGCAGCGACCGCGGCGGCGCACGGGCGGAGGACGATGCCCTGCTCACCGGTCGCGGGCGATTTGCCGACGACCTGAAGAGCGCCCAGCACGCGCGCGCCGCCTTCGTGCGCTCGCCGCACGGGCACGCTGCATTGCTCGGCCTGGATGCGACCGCGGCGCAGGCCATGCCGGGCGTGATCGCGGTCTTCAGCGGCGACGAGCTGGCGCGCGCCGGCCTGGGCGGGATCCCGCCGGCGGTGCTTCTGCCGGGCCGTGACGGGAAGCCGATGTTCGGCACGTTCATGCCGCCGCTCGCTGTGGAGCGCGTGCGATACGTCGGCGAGCCCGTCGCGCTGGTGGTGGCGGAGACCCTGCCGCAGGCGCTCGACGCTGCCGACGCAGTGGAGGTCGCTTATGAGCCGCTCGCCGCGGCGGCGCACGTCGACACCGCGCTCGCCAAAGGCGCGCCCCAGCTCTTTTCCGGCGCCCCCGGGAACGTGGCGCTCGATTGGTCGCACGGGGACGCGGCGGCCGTGGACGCCGCGTTCCGGGCGGCTGCACACGCGGTGTCGGTGCGGCTCGAGGACACGCGGCTCGCGCCGAGCGCTCTCGAGCCGCGCGCCGCGACCGCTGCCTGGGATCCGCGCGCGGCCCGCTACACCCTCTCTGCCTCCACCCAGGGCGTGTCGCTCGTGCGCAAGGTGCTGGCGGAAAACGTGTTCAAGGTGGCGCCCGAGACCATCCGCGTGCTGACCGGAGACGTCGGAGGCGGCTTCGGCATGAAGGTGCAGACGTACTCGGAATACGCGGCGCTGCTCTACGCCGCGAGGCGGTGCGGCCGGCCCGTGCACTGGACGGCGACGCGCCTGGAGAGCTTCCTCACCGACACGCACGGACGCGACTGCGTCCTCGAGGGCGAGCTGGCGCTCGACCGGGACGGCCGGTTCCTCGCGCTGCGCGCGCGCTCGCGCGTCGGCATCGGCGCCTACGCCACCACCTACATGGCCATCGTGGCCACCAACAACACGAAGAACTGCCTGTCGAGCGTCTACCGCATCCCCGCCATCCACGCAGAAGTGACGATGGCACTCACCAATGCCGCGCCGCTCGGGGCCTATCGAGGCGCTGGACGGCCGGAGGCCATCTACCTGGTGGAGCGGCTGATCGACGAGGCCGCGCGGGCGACCGGCGTCGATCGCGTCGAGCTGCGTCGCTGCAACCTCATCCCGCCCTCGGCGATGCCGTACAAGGCGCCGAGCGGGCAGACCTACGACAGCGGCGAGTTCGAGGCCGTGCTCGACAAGGCGCTTGCGCTCGCCGACTGGACAGGCTTTCCCGCACGGCGCAAGGCGTCCGAATCGAAAGGGCGCCTCCGCGGCATCGGCATGAGCTGCTTCCTCGAGGTGGCGGGCGGCGCGCCGCTCAACGAGACGGCGGACCTGCGCTTCGAGCCCGACGGCACGGCGGTGCTGCGCACCGGCGCGCAGGCCATGGGCCAGGGCCAGATGACCACGCTGCCCCTCATCCTCTCGAAGCAGCTGCAGATCGACCCCGCGAAGGTCCGCGTCATCCAGGGTGACAGCGACCAGGTCCCGGGCGGCCTGCCCACCGTCGCCTCGCGCTCCACGATGATGGTCGGCGGCGCGATGCAGCTTGCCGCCGACGAGGCGATCCGCAAGGGCCGGGAGGCGGCGGCCGAGCTTCTGGAAGCGGCCGTCGCGGACATCGAGTACGGCAGCGGCGATTTCCGGGTCGCGGGCACCGACCGCCGCGTAGGCTGGGGCGAGCTCGCGAACAAGAACGCCGACGCGCTGAAGAGCGTCGCGACCTTCACCGCCCCCGAGATGAGTTTTCCGAACGGCTGCCACGTATGCGAGGTGGAAGTCGACCCCGACACGGGTGTCGTCTCGGTGGTCGGCTACGCGGCGGTCGACGATGTGGGCCGGATCGTGCACGAGACCATCGTCGAAGGGCAGATCCACGGCGGCGTTGCGCAGGGACTCGGCCAGGTGCTCGGCGAGCACGTCGTGTACGCCGCGGACGGGCAGCTGCTGACTGCGTCCTTCATGGACTACCCGCTGCCGCGCGCGGACGATCTGCCGATGCTGCGGCTCGGGCACCACGAGGCGCCCTGCACCACCAATCCGCTCGGCGTGAAGGGCTCGGGCGAATCCGGCGTCGCGGGATCGCTGCCCGCCGGCGTCAACGCAATTCTCGACGCGCTCGCCTCGCGCGGCGTCACCCATCTCGACATGCCGATGACGCCGCAGCGCGTCTGGCAGGCTCTGCAACAGGGAGGCAAGAAGAAATGAACACCTCGGCTAAGGGCCTGCGGGTCCTCGTCACGGCCGGCGCGGCCGGCATCGGGCTGGCGATCGCGCGCACGTTCCGCGATGCCGGCGCGAAAGTCTTCGTCTGTGACGTCGACGACAAGGCGCTCGCCGCGCTCGACCAGGACATTGGCCGCACCAAGGCCGACGTGGCGAGCGT
>DASUFW010000240.1:0-8947 GCA_036274335.1 Burkholderiales bacterium
GCCGCTCGGCTGCGACCTGCTGCAGGGCCGGCACCTCGGCGCGCCGCTCGACGCCGCCGGATTCGTCCGCCAGTACCGCGAGGACTGAGGCATGCAGGCGCCGCATCCCGCGGGCATCCGCAGCGTGGAGATCGGCGTCGCGGAAGCCGCCGATGGGTGAGTTCGCGATCGGCCAGCCGCTCGAGCGGCTGGAGGACCCGCGCCTGCTGCGCGGCGCGGGACGCTTCATCCACGACCTCGCGCTCCCGGGCCAGGCGCACCTCGTGCTGGTGCGCTCGCCGCACGCGCACGCGCGCATCCGGTCGGTGGACGCCGCCGCGGCGCGCGCGGCGCCCGGCGTCCTCGGCGTGTTCACCGCGGAGGACCTGGTCGCGGACGGCGTAGGCACCTCGAAGGTCACCCTGGCGCGCCAGCGGCCCGACGGCTCGCCGATGTTCTGGCGCGCGCATCCGGGCCTCGCGCGGGAGCGCGTGCGCCACGTCGGCGACCCGGTCGCCGCGGTGGTCGCCGAGACGCTCGCCCAGGCCCGGGACGCGGCCGACCTCGTCGCCGTCGACTACGAAGCGCTGCCCGCGGTCGTGGACGCCGCGGCCGCACTGCGGGCCGGCGCGCCGCCCGTGTGGGACGAGTGTCCGGACAACCTCAGCAATGTCCATCAGGCCGGAGACGCCGCGGCCGTCGACGCCGCGTTCGCGCGGGCCGCGCATGTCGTGCGGCGGCGCTACGCGATCTCGCGCGTGCACGCGCAGTTCATGGAGCCGCGCGGCGCGCTGGGCGCCTGGGACGCGGCGGGCGGGCGCTACACGCTCTACGTCGACTCGCAGTACCCGCATCGCATCCGCGACCTGCTCGCCGCGGACATCTTCAAGGTCCCGCCCGAGCGGATCCGGGTGGTGTCCGAGGACGTCGGCGGCGCCTTCGGCGGCAAGGGCTGGGCGTCCCTCGAGCACCGGCACGTGCTGTGGCTGGCGAAGAAGCTGGGGCGCCCGGTGAAGTGGACCTGCGACCGGAGCGAGGCGCCGCTCGCCGACGAGCACGGCCGCGACATGGCGAGCGAGGCCGAGCTCGCGCTCGACGCCGACGGGCGCTTCCTCGCGCTGCGCGTGCGCAACGTCAACAACCTGGGCGCCTACGCCTCCACCGAGCGCCAGCTCCTGCCGACCTTCGCCAACCTGGGGTCCCTCGTCGGCATGTACGCCTTCCCCGCCGCGCATGTCCACGTGACGGGCGTCTTCACGCACACCAGCCCCACCGCGCCCTACCGCGGCTCGGGGCGCCCCGAGGCGATCTACGTGCTCGAGCGCCTGGTGGACGACGCCGCGCGCGCGCTGGGCCTCGACCGCGTCGGGCTGCGCCGGCGCAACCTCGTGCCGCCTTCGGCGATGCCCTACCAGACCGCGCTCACCTTCACCTATGACTGCGGCGAGTTCGAGCGCGTGATGGACGAGGCGCTCGCGCTGGGCGACTGGCGCGGGTTCGAGGCGCGGCGCGCCGAGGCCGCGCGCCGGGGCAAGCTGCGCGGCATCGGCCTCGCCAACGCCATCGAGCGCGCGGCCGCCGGGCCTGCCGGGGAGGCCGCGCGCATCGCCTTCGACGCCGCCGGCCGCCCCACGCTCTACCTCGGCACGAAGAGCCAGGGGCAGAGCCACGAGACGGTGTTCCGGCAGATCGCCGCGGCGAGCCTCGGCATCGCGCCGCAGGACATCGGCTTCGTCGAGGGCGACACCGATCGCGTGGCGAGCGGCCTGGGCACCTTCGGCTCGCGCTCCGCGGCGCTCGGCGGCAGCGCCTTGTCGCTCGCGGCGGCGCAGGTCGTCGCCCGCGCGCGCGAGCTGGCCGCCGAGCGTCTCGAGGCCGCGGCCGCCGACCTCGTGTTCGAGGCGGGGCGCTTTCGCATCGCCGGCACCGACCGCGCGGTGTCGCTCGCCGAGGTGGCGGGCGCCGCGCGCCTGGACGAGCGCGCGAGCTTCGCGCCCTCGCAGGAGACTTTCCCGAACAGCTGCCACGTATGCGAGGTGGAAGTCGACCCCGAGACCGGCAGCGTGGCGCTGACCGGCTACTCGGTCGTGGACGACGTCGGCACGGTGCTCAATCCGCTCACGCTGAAGGGCCAGGTGCACGGCGGCGTGGTGCAGGGCCTGGCGCAGGTGCTGCTCGAGCGCATGGTGTACGACCCGGAGACGGGCCAATTGCTGACGGCTTCCTTCATGGACTACGCGATGCCGCGTGCCGGCGACCTCGTGGGGATGCAGGTCGCGAGCCACCCCGTGCCGACCTCGCTCAATCCGCTCGGCGTCAAGGGGGCCGGGGAGGCCGGCACGGTCGGCGCGCTGGCGGCCTGCATGAACGCGGTCCTCGACGCGCTCGCCCCGCGCGGGGTGGCTTCGCTCGACATGCCCGCCACGCCCGAGGCGGTATGGCGAGCACTGCGGGCAAAGTAGGGGCAGTTCGCTGATTTGTCGCTGACGGGCCGAACTGCGGCCCGGGGCCGGGGTCGAAGCCGCATGCGCCCCCTCCTTCTTGCCGCCCTCACGCCCTTCGTCCTCGCCGCCTGCGATTCCGCGGAGCCGCCCAAGCCCGCGGTCGTCTCCGAGATCGTGAAGCCGCCCGCCCAGGCGAGGCCGGCGGCGGCACCCCCCGCGCCGGCGCCCGTCGCCGCGGCGCAACCTTCGCCCGATACGGCGCTTGCCGCGCGGATCACGCGCGCCCTGCGCGACTCGACCGCCGTCGCCGGCCAGGGCGTGGACGCGACCGTGGACGGCGGCGTGGTCACGCTCTACGGCACCGTGCCCTCGGCCGGGGAGCGCGCCCGGATCCGCGACTTCGTCGCCGGCATGGAAGGCGTGGGCGGCGTCGTCGACAGGCTCGTCGTCATCCAGGGATCCTGAGCGCGGCGCGAAAGCCCGCGCGATAGGCCGCACAGCGCTCGCGCGCGTCGCGCCCGAGCGCGCAGTACGCGGCGTGCGGCGAGACCAGCGCGTCCGGCTCCCCCAGCGCGTTGGCCCGGTAGCTCGAGGCGCGGAACTGCGCCGGGTGGCGCACGAGGCCCGCGCGTACCGGATTCAGCTCGATATAGCGCATGCACGCGAGCAGGTAGCGGCGCGCCAGCACGGGCGTCGCGTCGCAGTCCTCGGCGCCCGCGAGGGCGGCGAGCCGGGTGCCGCCGCCCGCGTCCGACGGCGTCATCAGCACGTGCGCGTGCGTCGCCATGCGGACATACGCGTGCACGGCGCAGGCCGCGGCCCGCGCCGCCCCGGTGAGGTCGTGGATGGCGCCGCGCATCACGACGTGCAAGGGCACGCCGCGCGGCTGGGGGCAGGCGAGCCGGGACATGGACGAACAACGCCGCGGCGCGCGCCGCGGTTGACGCCCCTCCTCAAGGCAGGCCGAGCAGCTCCCGCGACAGCGCGACGAACTTTTCCATGCGCCGGCCGTAGGCGCCCTTCAGCCCCTCCCGATGCTTCTCGACGAAAGCCCGCAGCGACTCGAAGTCCCGACAACCCTCGAGCTGCATGACGATGCTGTCGCCGGCCGGCCCCATCGCGTCGGTCAGCGCCTGCGAGAGGCGCAGGCGGACGTCCTTGAGATCCGCCCCGCCCGCCGCCTCGCGCACGAAGCCGTCCGCGATCAGCTGCTCGAGCATCGGCGTGATGTCGCCGATCGCCTCGAACTGCTTGGCCAGGTCGGCGCCCGTGGCCTTGCCGTTGACGACGATGAGCAGCATGCGCAGCTTCTGCTCGAGCTTGTGCGCGCGGGTCTTGATCTCCTCCACGCCCTTCTCGGTCTTCTGCAGGACCGCTTGCCGGTTCATGACACCCCCATGGGTCGGTCGCACGAACGCTTGCAAAGCCTAACCGCTCGAAGGCTGCCCTGCAAAACGCGGTCGGGGTAGGATGGGACCTTCAGACGCCGCGAGGTTCGAGATGAGCGCCCCCGAGAAGCCGGCCGCCGCACCCCACGAGGAACCGATCGAGGCGCTGGCGCGCTCGCTGTACGTGACGCTGTGCGGCCGCATCTACTCGGCCGGCGGCGAGAAGCCCCAGCCCAAGGCCGTGGCGCAGCTGTGCTTCAAGCTCGCCGAGACCTTCATCGCGGCGAACTACGAGTTCAACCCGACCGCGATCGCGGCCCGCGTCGCGAAGGACAAGGCCTCCGTGAGGCTCGACTCGGTGCACATCGATTTCGCCGCCGTCGACAAGGGCTGATCCACCAAGCGCCTGTTTCCGAAGGGAAACTCGAAGCCCCGGCGCCTGTCACAGAGGGATGGCCCCGCTCTCCCGGAAACTGCTGGACGCGCTCGACGAGCGCGAGCAGGCCGTGCGCGACAAGATCGCCGAGCGCCGCGACGCGCTCGACGGGGTGGCGCGCCCGCCCGATCCGGCCGGCGACGTGGCCGACAAGGCCTTCGGCCGCTCGCGCGCGGAGGTCGAGCACGACCTGATCGAGATCTCGATGCGCGAGCTGGCCGACATCGCGGCGGCGCGCCAGCGCGTCGAGAACGGCACCTACGGCGAATGCATCGAGTGCGGCGAGCCGATCGCGCCCGCGCGCCTCGAAGTGAAGCCGACCGCGCGGCGCTGCGCGCAGTGCCAGGCCCGCCACGAGAAGGTGTCGAGCGCGCCCTAGGCCGCGGCCCGCATCAGCGCGGCCGCATAGCCCGGCGCGGTCGGCTCGTGCATGAAGTACACGAAGGCCTCGCCCCAGCCCGTCGCCGCGATGCGCGCCGCCCAGCGCGCGAGATCCGCCCCGGCGTACTGCTCCAGCCGCAGCCGCACGTAGCCCCAGGGCGCGGTCTCCACGAGCGGCGGCGGCGTGCCGTCCTCGCGCTCCGAGACGACGAGCGCCGCGCCCGCCCCTTTGAGCGCGTCGTACACGTCATCAGCAAACCAGGTCTCGTTGCGAAATTCGAACGCTGCGCCGTGGCCTTCGGGCAGCAGCGCGAGGAAGGCCGCCAGCCGCGGCAGGTCCTTCTTGAGGTTCGGCGGCAGCTGATAGAGCACGGGGCCGCGCTTGGCGCCGAGCGCCGCCAAGCCCCTGTACAGGAACCCCAGCGGCTCGGCCGCGCTCTCCACTTTCAGGCGCGAGATGTGCGTGATGCGCCGCGAGGCCTTGATCGCGAAGCGGAAGCCCGCCGGCGCCGCCCCGGCCCAGCCCTCCAGCACCGAGGTCTTCGGCATGCGGTAGAAGGTGTTGTTGATCTCCACCGTCGGCAGGCGCGCGGCGTAATACGGGAGCATGCCCTCGGGCTTCATGTCCTGCGGATAGAAGCTCCCCTTCCACTCCCGGTAGGAATAGCCGCTGGCGCCAGCGAGGATGCGCAGGGTCTTTGCTCCTAGAATCCGGCCATGGCGAAAGCCAAGCTGAGCGAATACTCCGCCAAGCGTCGCTTCGACGCCACCCCCGAGCCCGCGGGGGTCGTTCCGGCCGGGGGCACCGGGCCGCTCCTCTTCGTCGTCCAGCAGCACTCGGCGCGGCGGCTGCACTTCGACTTCCGGCTCGAATGCGACGGCGTGCTCAAGTCCTGGGCGGTGCCCAAGGGGCCCTCGCTCGATCCCGCCGACAAGCGGCTCGCGGTGCAGACCGAGGACCATCCCTACGACTACGCCTCGTTCGAGGGCGTCATCCCCCCGGGGCAGTACGGCGCGGGCGAGGTCATCGTCTGGGATTGCGGCGTGTACTCGCCCGACGAGAAGGGGACGTGCTTCGACGATCGCGCGCGCGCCGAGCGCGAAGTGCGCGAGGGCCTCGAGAAGGGCAAGCTCGGCGTGCAGCTGCGCGGCGAGAAGCTGAAGGGCTCGTTCGCGCTGGTGCGCACCAAAGGCGCGAAGAGCAGCGGCAAGGAGTGGCTGCTCATCAAGCACAAGGACCGCTTCGTCACGAAGGATGACCCGACGCGCCGCGACCGCTCGGTGCTCTCGGGCGTGGCGGTGGCGGAGATGAAGTTCGCGCCCGCGCACCGCATCGCCGCCGCGCAGCTCGTGCCGGCAGGCGAAGCCCGGGCGATGCCCGCCAGGCTCTCGCCGATGCTGGCCGAGACGGGCGAGCAGGCCTTCGACCGGCCCGGGTGGATGTGGGAGCCCAAGCTGGATGGCTACCGCGCGCTCGCTTTCGTCGGCGACGAGGGCGTCCGGCTCGGGTCGCGCCGCGGGCTGGAGCTCGGCGGCGAGTACCCGCGGCTCGCCGCCGAGCTCGCGCAGCAGGACGCGCCGATGATCCTCGACGGCGAGATCGTCGCCTTCGACGCGGCCGGCCGGCCGTCCTTCCATGCGATGCAGAACCGCCGGCCGGAGGACCCGGCGGTCTTCTACGCGTTCGACCTGCTTTGGTTCGCCGGCATCGACCTGCGTGCGCGCCCCTACGAGGAGCGCCGGCGCTTCCTCGCGCAATGTCTGCTGCCCACGCCGCACGTGCAGCTGGTGCACGCGCAGCAGGACGGCGTCGCGCTCGCCGACGCAGCGCTGGCGAGCGGGTTCGAAGGCGTGATCGGCAAGCGCAAGGACGCCCGCTACGAGGCCGGCAAGCGCTCTTCCGCCTGGCTCAAGGTGAAGCCGGTGAAGAGCGCCGAGTTCGTGATCGGCGGCTACACGCGCGGCAAGGGCTCGCGCGCCCCGCTCGGCGCGCTGCTGGTGGGCACCTGGGTGGACGGGAAACTGGTCTACGCGTCGCACGTCGGCTCGGGGTTCGACGATCGCGCGCTGAAGGCGTTGAAGGCGAAGCTCGCGCCGCTGGAGCGCAGGACGCGCCCGTTCGCGAACGAGCCGGAGCGCAATGCCCCCACCGTATGGGTCGAGCCGAAGCTCGTCGCCGAAATCGAGTTCCACAGCTGGACCGGGGACGGGCACCTGCGGGCGCCGGTGTTCCTGAGGCTCCGGGACGACCTCGACCCCCGGCAGGTGCGGCGCGCCCCGGCTGCGCCGGCCGCCCCGCGCGGCGAGATCGACGACATCGTCCGCCAGCTCGACGCGCCGAAGGCCGCGCTCACCCTCGCGGTGGGCGCCGAGCGCATCAAGCTCACGCACCTCGATCGCGTCTACTGGCCGGCGAGCCCGGCGCTCCGGCAGCCGGCGCTCACCAAGCGCGACCTGCTGCGCTACCTCGCGCGGATCTCGCCGTACATGCTGCCGCACCTCGCCGACCGGCCGCTCACCCTCATCCGCATGCCCGAGGGCATCGAGGGAGAGCGCTTCTACCAGAAGCACTGGACGCAGGCGCGCCCCGGATTCGTCGACACCCTGCAGGTGCACTCCGACCACAAGGACGAGAGCCACGAGGTGCTGGTGTGCAACAACCTCGCGACGCTGCTGTGGCTCGCCCAGTCCGGCACGCTCGAGTTCCACGTCTGGCACTCGCGGGCGAAGCCCGGCCCCGACACGCCGGTCACCGGCACCGACTTCGCGAGCGCGGAGGGGCTCGATGCCTCGATCCTCAGCTATCCGGACTACGTGGTGTTCGACATCGATCCGTACATTTATTCGGGCAAGGAAGCCCCCGGCGAAGAGCCCGAGCTGAACACGGTCGCCTTCGAGAAGGGCAAGGAGGTGGCGTTCCGGCTGCGCGAGCTGCTCCACACGATGCGGCTCGAGCCGATCGTCAAGACCTCGGGCAAGACCGGGCTGCACGTGTTCGTGCCGATCCGGCGCACCCTCGACTTCGCGGCCGCGCGCCACGTCTCCGAGCTGGTCGGCCGGCACCTCGTGCGCCTGCATCCGAAGGAGATCACGCAGGAGTGGAGCGTGCCCAAGCGCACGGGAAAGATCTTCATGGACTTCAACATGAACGTGCGCGGCAAGACGCTGAACGCCGCCTACTCGCCGCGCGGCGCGCCGGGCGGCCCGGTGTCGATGCCGCTCGACTGGGAGGAGCTCGCCGCGGCCCACCCGCTCGACTTCCGCATCAGCAACGCCGCCGAGCGCCTGTCGGCCACGGGCGACCGCTGGTCCGATGCCCTGTCCCGGAAGCAGAGCCTGGAGGGGGCCCTCGAGCACGCAAAGCCTTGATTGGGCTACACTCCCCTCCCCCCTGGCTCGGCGCGGAGGCGCGCATGGCTGCTCGATCGATCGCCACCCTGACCGTCTCGTTCGGTCTGGTGTCCATTCCGGTGAAGCTCTACTCGGCCACCGAGTCGAGCCGCGCAATCTCCTTCAACCTGCTGCACAAGGGCTGCGGCTCGCGCCTCAAGCAGCAGTACTTCTGCATCAAGGAGGAAGTGCCCGTCGCGCGCGAGGACATGGTCAAGGGCTACGAGTTCGCCAAGGACCAGTACGTGGTGTTCAGCCCCGAGGAGCTGAAGGCGCTGGAGGAAGCCGGCACGCACATGGCGGAGATCACCGAGTTCGTGCCGATCGCCTCGATCGACCCGGTGTACTTCGACAAGGCCTACTACCTCGCGCCGGACAAGGGCGGCGCGAAGCCCTATGCGTTGCTCACGCAAGCGCTGCGCGAATCGAATCGCTGTGCGCTCGGCCGCTGGGCCGCGCGCGGCAAGCAGTACATCGTCATGATCCGCCCGGTCGAGGACGGCCTCGTGATGCAGCAGCTGCTCTACGCGACCGAAGTTCGCTCGATCAAGGACATCGAGATCCCGAAAACCGACGTCAAGCCGGCGGAGCTCAAGCTCGCGCAGCAGTTGATCGAGCAGCAGGCGACCGACAAATTCGATCCGGCCGCATACAAGGACGAAGTGCGCGATCGCATCGAAGCCGCGGTGCAGAAGAAGGTGGAAGGCCACGAGATCACGATGCCGGAAGCACCCGAGCCGGGCGCGCAGGTCATCGACCTCATGGAAGCGCTGCGCGCGAGCCTCGACAAGAAGAAAGCCGCGCCGGCCGAAGCACGCAAGCCCGCCGAGGCGAGGAAGGCCGAGGGTCGCAAGCCGCCGAAGCGCGCGCAGCACGCCGAGCCGGCGGCACGCAAGGCAGCGAGGAAATAGCGCCCGCGCTCGATGCAC
>DASUFW010000241.1:0-5983 GCA_036274335.1 Burkholderiales bacterium
TGCGCCGGGATCAGCTCGGCCCACTCGTTCAGCAGCGCGTGCAGCGCCTCGTGCGAGCGGACCTCGAACAGCGCCACGGCGCCGCGGCCGGCGCGCGCGTGCACGAAGCGGCATTCGCGCGATTCGAGCTTCGGCTCGATCCAGCGCCAGAAGCGGCGGCGCTGGCGCGTGACCGTGGAAGGGCGCTCGGGCCGCGGGGTGCTGACGACGAGGAACAGCAAGGCGCCCGCTCACTGCGGCGCGATGCGCGCGCCCTCGAGGCTCTTGAACCAGGGCACCAGCTCATCGGGCGAGTCGGACATCTTCGAGGCCTGCACCTCGACGCAGTACTTGCCGCCGGCGGCCGACAGGATGTGGGCGTTGAGCTGCACCGCCCCGTTGATCGAGAGGGCGTACATGGCCGCGTAGGTGTGCTCGTCGAGGCGCGTCTTGAACACCTCGGTGTCCGGCGGGAAGCCGTGGCGCCTGGCCATGGCGCGCACGGTGGCGCTCGCGCACTCGAGCGCGGTCATGCCCGCCTGGGCGGCCGGCGTGATGATGGACACCGTGTAGGGGCCCTGCGTGCCGAGGTAGCGCAGGTGCGCCTGCTTCTCGTGCAGCGGGTGCGGCGCCATCTTCATGGGCGGGACCCCGGGGAGCGTCACGTGCAGCTTCGGCGCGTCCATCTCGAACTCGAAGTCCGCGGCGCGGGCGGGGGCGCCGGCGGCGAGCAGCGCCGCGGCGAGCACGGGGAGCAGGACGCGCTTCATCGGACCGCCATTGTCCCTCAAAGTCGGCGGCCGGCACTCAGCCGGCGAGCCATTTGTACATCACCAGCGCGTCGACCAGGCCGAGGCGCGGATGGCGGAAGGCGCGCGGCAGGCGCCCGACCGTGGCGAAGCCGAGGCGCGTCCACAGGCGCACCGCGCCCTCGTTGCTCGCGGCCACGAAGTTGAACTGCATGGCGAGGTAGCCGAGCGCGCGCGCCACCTCCTGCGAGTGCTCGCACATCGCGGCGGCGAGGCCGCGGCCGCGCGCCGCCGGCGCGACCACGTAGCCGCAGTTGCAGACGTGCCCGCCCGGGCCCGGCTGGTTGGTCTTCAGGTAGTAGCCGCCGAGGATGCGGCCGCCTTCCTCGGCGACGAAGGTCTTGCGGGGCGCTTCCATCCACAGGCGCCGCGCGTCCTCCTTGCCGAGGTCGCGCGGGTAGGCATAGGTCTCGCCTTCGGCGGCGATCGCCTGCACGATCGGCCAGAGGCCGTCGAAGTCCGCCGGTCCCGCCTCGCGGATCATGAGGGTGCAGCCCGCAACAGGCGCAGCACCTCGGCGCGGTCGCGCTGGAATCCGGAGGGCAGGGGGGCGTCCGGGCGCTCGATCCAGGACACGATGTCGCGCCAGACGGCCGCGCGCTGCCGGTCGCGCAGCAGCAGGTGGTGGCCGTCGGGATACAGCGCGAAGCGGAAATTGGGGGCCGGCGCCGCCGGCCAGCGCTCGAACAGCGCGACCATCGGCGCGCGGGGGATCATGACGTCCTGCAGGCCGTACAGGAAGAGCGTGCGCGTGCGGACCTGCGGCACCGCGCGCATCGCCTCGCCCATCAGGCCGGTCAGCGCGTCCATGGTGTCGAAGCGCGTGCCCTTGATCGTCAGGGGATCGCGCGCGAAGGCCTCGCGCGCCTCGGGGTTGTCGGTCGGCGGGATGTCGAAGTCGGCGCTGTTCAGCCGCACGCCCGGCGTCAGGCTCGAGCCGAGCCACATGCCGAAGCGCTGGTACCAGGGCATGGTGTCGCGCGACCAGATCGCCGGGGTGACGAGGATCGCGCCGTCGACGGGGAGCGCGGGCTCGCGCGCGAGCCCGAGCGCGACCACGGCGCCGCCCATGCTCTCGCCGAGCGCGTAGAGCGGCACGCCCGGGTGCCGCCGGCGCGCCTCGCGCGCGAAGGCGAGGAAGTCGTCGACCAGCGCCGCCTCGCCCGGCCAGCGCCCGCGGCCGGGCGAAGCGCCGAAGCCCCGCTGGTCGTAGGCGAGCGTGGTGATGCCGGCGCGCGCGAAATACCCCGCGCTCTCCTCGAAGAAGCCGCTGTAGTCGTTGAAGCCGTGCAGCGCGATGACCACTGCCCGCGGCCGGCCGGCGGCGGGAAACACGCGCATCGGCAGGCGCGCGCCGTCGGCGGCGGTGAACACCGGCTGCGTCGGCGGCACGGGCGGCGCCGGCGACGTCGCCGCGCAGGCGCCGAGGAACATCAGACCCAGGAGGGCGGGTGAGCCCCTCATCCCTCACGCGCGAGCGAGTAGTGCAGGCGGTAGAGGCCCTCGCTCAGCCCGGTCGCGCCGTGCCGCTCGAGCTCCCGCAGGTCCGCGCCCGCGAGCGCGTCCTCGTCGTAGCCGGCGAGCACGATCGCCCAGTCGACCGACGCGTCCGCGCCGCGGATCTTCTGCTCGTCGGTCATGGGCGGCGTGGCCGCGGCCTCGAGCAGGTGGGCGCCGGTGAAGCCCGGCTTCGACGGCAGGGCCGGGAGGTGCTCGCCGAGCAGCCAGTCGCGAAGCGGCGCCGCCTGCGCGCCGGGCTTGAAGTGCAGCAGGCGCGCCGCCTGGCCGAGGCCCGCGCCGAAGCTGCCGGTCACCGCGCAGAAGCCGCGGCGCATGCCGCGGTAGCTCGCCATCATCTTGCGGGTCCAGGGCGTCGGCTGGTTGAGGCGCGCGAGGTACGCGGGCGAGGTCAGGACGCCGAGCCCGGCCACCTCGTAGAGGACGAAGTAGCGTGGCGCGCCGCGCACCGCGGTCCAGCGCGTGCCGCGCACGAACCCGGGGATCGAGAGCCGCTCCGGGAAATGCTCGTGGGTGTGCCAGTCGTCGTGCTCGGCGACCGACTCGGCGAGGATGTCGAAGTTGAGCAGCATGGCGGCGCTGCCGAGGAGCGGCATGCGGCTAGCTCCCCAGGTCCACGACGCGCCGCTCGCACTCGGTGCGCGTCCACTCCGGGCGCTCGAGCCCGCGGCTCCTCACCTCGTCGCGCATCTCGCTCTTCAGGGTCTTGGCGGCCTTGCCGGTGAGCGCCGCGAGCTCCTCCGCGGCGATGCTCTCCAGCTCATAGTAGGCGGCGACTTGCCCGTAGGCGCGCCGCAGGTCGTGCTTCAGCTTCTCGATCTGCGAGGCCTGCCGGCCCGCGTCCGCGGTCTCGCGCGCGGTCTTGCGCTGGAAGTGGGCCGAGATGAGCGCCGCGGCGATCGCCGCGAGCGCGGCGACCACCGACGTGACGACGGGAATGAAGGTCGAGTCCACGCCTAGTCCTCCTTCGGCGCATCGTGGCACACCACGCACAGCTTGTTGCCGTCCAGGTCGCGGAAGTACGCGCCGTAGTAGTTCGCGTGGTAGAGCGGGCGCAGCCCCGGCGGCCCCTCGTCCGCGCCGCCCGCGGCGATCGCCGCGCGGTGGACGCGGTCCACCGTGCCGCGGTCCTTCGCCATGAAGGCGGTCATCTGGCCGTTGCCCGCGGCGTGCGGCGCGCGGTCGAAGGGCAGCCCGATGATGAACAGCGGCCGTCCGCCCGTCTGCAGCTGCCAGGCGGCCCACGAGCGCTTCGGCTCGAAGAAGCGCTGCCGCAGGCCGAGCGCCGCCATGAGCGGCGCGTAGAAGGCGTGCGCCCTCGGGAAGTCCGTTACGCCGATGAAGATGTGGGAAAACATCGCTTATCCCCGGGAGTTTGCCCGGACGGCGGCCCGGATGAGCGCCTTGAGGGCTCTTTCGTTCACTTTGTCGCCTTCACGGAAGTCGATGGCGCGGCGCACGTTGCCTTCCAGGCTCGAGTTGAAGAGGCCGGCCGGGTCCTCGAGCGAGGCGCCCTTCGGAAAGGTCATCTTCACGACGCTCTGGTAGGTCTCGCCGGTGCAGAGGATGCCACCGCGAGACCACACGGGCACGCTCCACTTCCATTCCTCGACGATCCCCGGGTCGGCCTGCAGGATCAGGGCGCGCAGGCGGGCGAGCAGCCGGCCGCGCCAGTCGCCGAGCTCGCGGATGCGCGCGTCGATCAGGCGGGCGGGGGAGGCGGCGTGGCGCGGCGCGGTCTTTTTCATCGGCGGCCCGATTCTAGCCGCGGCTCGCCGCCTACTCCACGCCGTCGCGGACGTAGCTCTCGCGAGGCGGGTACACCCCGGCCAGGCGGGCGATGAGGATCGCGACGAACAGGCCGCCGGTGATCTGCTCGACCATGCATACGCCGCGCGCCGCGCGCGTGAGGGGCGTCACGTCGCCGAAGCCCGTGCTGGTGAGCACGGTGACGCTGAGGTAGAGCGCATCGGCGTACACCAGGCTTCCCGGCTGCCCGAGGATCATGTACGACTGCGGGAAGAAGAAGCCGACGATCGCGTACAGGTAGGCCCAGAGCACGCCGAGCATCAGGTAGGCCGCCGCGGCGCCGAACAGCTTGTCCTGCGTCATGACCCTGGGCTGGAAGACGTAGCGCAGCAGGTAGGCCGTGGTGATGAAGTAGAGCGCCGCGCTGAACACCCACGAGCCCGCCAGGTCGCGGTCGCTGTCGTTCCACAGGCCCAGGTACTGGAACCAGACCGCCGGCACGGCGAGCAGCAGCGCGAGGACGAAGGAGAGCGTCGTGCGGCCGACCGCCGCGACCGTCGCGATGAGCAGCAGCATGTTGACGGCGTTCAGGAACAGCCGGCCGTGGTCGGTCGCCGGCACGAACGAGACCGCGCCGATGAGGAAGAGCAGCACCACGAACAGCCAGAAGCAGCGCTGGTAGAGAAGGCGCGACAGCGCGTCGCGCGTGGCACCGATGCTCATCTTGGTTTCTCCTGGGTTTGCCGCACGGATCGCGCGAAGGCGCGAATCCTCGAATCCGGGGCGGGATTGCGCTCGATCAGGTCCTCGCGGCCGCGCATCATCGGGCGGTCGATTCTATCCGCAGGCGGGCGAGCTGCTGCGCGAACCGGTCCACCGCCGGCCAGTCCGTGAACTCGGTGCGGTTCGCGGGATCGGTCGGGCCGCCGGTGAGCCACAGGATGAACCGGATCACCTGGCGGTCGACCCAGCCGTAGCGCGGGTAGTCGATCGCGCCCGCGAACACGGCGAGCGCCGTGGGCGACCAGGTCGTCCTGCGCCGGAAGGCCCGCAGGTACGGATTCGTGTCGGGCGTGTCCTTGCCGGGCTTGCGGGCGACCACGTTGACGGAGAAGAAGGCGCTCGGCCTGCGGTCGAGCACCTCGCGGTGGGCCTCGATGAATCCGTACACCGCGGGGCGGTGCCTGCCGTAGCGGATGCTGGCGCCGATGGCGATCGTGTCGAACGGATCGAGATCGGGTGCGGGGCCGCAGCCGATCTCGTGCAGCTGCACGGCGTGCCCTTCCGCCTCCAGCGTCTGCTTGAGCCGCTCGCAGATCGAGAGCGTGTGCCCGTCGACGGTCGAGTAGGCGAGGAGCGTCCGGCGTGAGGAAGGCGCCCGCAACAGATCCACGACCCAGCAGCCGCGAGCGTGCTCCCGGTCCGACCGGCAGTGCTCGACCAATGCGGCGCTCGTGCAGCCCGAGGCTTCGAGGGCGTCGGCGAGTTGCGCCATGCGCTCGAAAGCGCATTCCGCATAGATGCCGTCCGCAAGAGCCCGCAGCTCGCGAGTAAGCCATGTGCCGCACGCCGGCAACGGGTGGAACGGGTTTCCAAAAAGGCAACGGACGAGGGCGGCTTGCGCACGGCGCTCGGCGATCATGGCAGGGCCGGCGTCGAGGGAAAGCCGCTCGCCCTGAAGATACGCGGCGGCCTGGGCCGCGCGCCTCGCCGAGACGAGAGCGGGACCGAGCCGGTCGCCCCTGTCCATCTCGTCCTCCCACCAGGGATCGTCGAGGGCGTCCGCCATCCTCTCCCAGACGGACTTCGGTGCTGCCGGGAAGGCCGAGGCCGACAGCGCGGCGCCGGGACCGCTGTCCTTGCCGTCGTGCAGCGTGGGAAAGAGGGCGCGCGCCTTTTCATGGGCCTGAAGCATTTCGTCCCGTTCC
>DASUFW010000242.1:0-3749 GCA_036274335.1 Burkholderiales bacterium
GTCGCGCACCGCCTTCAGCACGCCGACCTGGTACGCGGCGCGCGCCCCGCCGCCGGTGAGCACGAGTCCCGCGCGCGGCCGGCCCGCCATGGCGCTAGAAGAGGCTCGGTTCCGCGCCGGCGCGCGGCGCGTTGACGTCGACCACGGTGAGCGCGGTCATGTTGACGATGCGCCGCACGGTCGCCGAGGGCGTGAGGATGTGCACCGCGCGCGCCGCGCCGAGCAGGATGGGCCCGATGGTGACGCCGTCGCCGGCCGCGGTCTTCAGCAGGTTGAACGAGATGTTGGCGGCGTCCAGCGTCGGCATGATGAGCAGGTTCGCCTCGCCGCGCAGGCGCGACGACGGAAACAGCCGCAGGCGGATCTCCTCCGAGATGGCGGCGTCGCCGTGCATCTCGCCTTCGACCTCGAGGCCCGGCGCGCGCTCCTGCAGCAGCGCGAGCGCCTTCTGCATCTTGCGCGCCGAGGGCAGCTCGACCGAGCCGAAGTTGGACGCCGACACGAGCGCCACCTTGGGCACCAGGCCGAAGCGGCGAACCTCCTCGGCGGCGAGCACGGTGATCTCGGCGATCTGCTCGGCGTCGGGGTCGGCGTTCACGTAGGTGTCGCAGATGAAGACGGTGCGGTTCGGCAGCATGAGCGCGTTCATCGCCGCGTAGCCGCGGATGCCGGGCTGCAGGCCGATCACCTGGTCGACGTAGCGCAGGTGCAGGGCGTGTGTGGCGAAGGTGCCGCACAGCATGCCCTCCGCCTCGCCCTTGTAGATCATCATCGCGCCGATCAGCGTGTTGCGGCGGCGCATCTCCAGGCGCGCGTAGTCGGGCGAGACGCCCTTCCGCTCGGTGAGCCGGTGGTAGGTCGTCCAGTAGTCCCGGTAGCGCGGGTCGAGCTCCGGGTTGACGAGCTCGAAGTCCTTGCCCGGCCGCACGCGCAGACCCAGCCGCTCGATGCGCTGCTCGACCACCGGCGGCCGGCCGATCAGCACCGGCTGGGCGAGGCCCTCGTCGACCACGATCTGCACCGCGCGCAGCACGCGCTCGTCCTCGCCTTCGGCGAAGACGATGCGCTTGGGGCTCGCCTTGGCCGCCGTGAACAGCGGCTTCATGATGAGGCCCGAGTGGTAGACGAACTGCGCGAGCGACTGGCGGTAGGCGTCGAAGTCCGCGATCGGCCGCGTCGCGACGCCCGAGTCCATCGCCGCCTGGGCCACCGCGGGCGCGACGCGCGCGATCAGCCGCGGGTCGAAGGGCCGCGGGATCAGGTACTCGGGCCCGAAGCTGATCGACTCGATGCCGTAGGCGATCGCCACCTGCTCGGAGGTCTCGGCCTGCGCGAGCTCGGCGATGGCGCGCACCGCGGCGAGCTCCATCTCGGCGTTGATGGTGGTCGCGCCCACGTCCAGCGCGCCGCGGAAGATGAACGGGAAGCACAGGACGTTGTTGACCTGGTTGGGGTAGTCGGAGCGGCCGGTGGCGATCACGCAGTCGGGCCGCGCCTCGCGCGCGAGCTCCGGCCGGATCTCCGGCTCGGGGTTGGCGAGCGCGAGGATCAGCGGCCGCTCGGCCATCTTCTTCACCATCGCCGGCTTCAGCACGTTGCCCGCCGACAGTCCGAGGAACACGTCGGCGCCGCCGATCACCTCGTCCAGCGTGCGCGCCTGGGTGTCCTTCGCGTAGCGCGCCTTGTCCGGGTCCATCTCCTCCTTGCGGCCGCGGAACACGACGCCCTTGATGTCGGTGACGGTGATGTTCTCGCTCGGCATCCCCATCTTGACCAGCAGGTCGAGGCAGGCGAGCGCGGCCGCGCCCGCGCCCGAGGCCACCAGCCTGACCTTGTCGAGATCCTTGCCGACCACCTTGAGGCCGTTCAGCACGGCGGCGCCGACGGTGATGGCGGTGCCGTGCTGGTCGTCGTGGAACACCGGGATCTTCAGGCGCTGGCGGAGCTTGCGCTCGACGATGAAGCACTCGGGCGCGCGGATGTCCTCCAGGTTGATGCCGCCGAAGGTCGGCTCCAGGCTGGCGATGATGTCGACGAGCTTGTCGGGATCGCGCTCGTTGACCTCGATGTCGAAGCAGTCGATGCCGGCGAACTTCTTGAACAGCACCGCCTTGCCTTCCATGACCGGCTTGGCGGCGAGCGGACCGATCTGGCCCAGGCCGAGCACCGCGGTACCGTTGGTGACCACGGCGATGAGGTTGGCGCGCGAGGTGTACTGCACCGCCTTGGCCGGGTCCTGGCGGATCTCCTCGCAGGCCGCCGCCACGCCGGGCGAATAGGCGAGCGCGAGGTCGCGCTGGTTGGTAAGCTGCTTGGTCGGCAGGATCGAGATCTTGCCGGGCGGGCTGCGCCGGTGGTAATCCAGCGCGTTCTTCTTCAGTTCCTCATCCACCGAAAAATTATAATCCCCCGCTCTCATGGCAGCCCGCGCCTCGCGCCGCACCGCCGACATCGAGCCTTTCGAGGTGATGGACGTGCTGTCGCGCGCGCACGCGCTCGAAGCCGCCGGCCGCCGCGTGGTGCACATGGAGATCGGCGAGCCGGATTTCACGGCGCCCGAGCCGGTGGTCGAGGCCGGCGTGCGTGCGCTGCGCGACGGCCGGACCGCGTACACCGCCACCCTGGGCCTGCCCGCGTTGCGCGAGGCGATCGCGGCGCACTACTGCGAGAAGTTCGGCACGAAAGTGCCAAGCAGCCGGATCGCCATTACCGCCGGCGCCTCCGGAGGCTTGCTGACGGTTGCGGCGCTGTACGTGGACGCGGGCGACGAAATCCTGGTGCCCGATCCGGGCTACCCGGGCTATCGCCATTTCGTGCGCGCCTTCGAAGGCAGGGCCAGGCCGCTCGCGGTGAGTGCCCAGGAGAGCTTCCAGCCGACCCTGGACATGGTGTGCGCCGCGTGGGGGCCGCGCACCAAGGCGCTGCTGCTCGGGTCGCCCTCGAATCCCACCGGTACCCTGATCGATCCTGGCGAGCTGCGCCGGATTGCGGGCTTCATCGCCGAGCGCGGCGGCGTCCTGCTGGTCGACGAGATCTACCAGGGACTGGTGTACGGCACCGAGCCCTGGACCGCGCTCGATTTCCCGGGCGAAGTGGTACTGGTGAACAGCTTCTCGAAGTACTTTTGCATGACCGGATGGCGGCTGGGCTGGGTAGTGCTGCCGCAGACCGCGGTGCGCGGCTTCGAAAAGCTCGCACAACACCTGTTCATCAGCGCCCCGGCGGCGGCACAGCATGCCGCGGTCGCCGCTTTCACCGCCGACAGCCTGAAGGTACTGGAGCAGCGGCGCGCCGAATTCGCACGCCGGCGCGATTTCCTGCTGCCGGCGCTGAAGCGAGCGGGACTGTTTATCCCGGCCGAGCCGCACGGCGCCTTCTATGTATACGCCGATTGCGGACGGGACAGCCGCGCATATTCGCTGGCGCTGCTGGACGAGGAAGCGGTGGCGACGACGCCCGGAGTCGACTTCGGCGCCAACGCTACCGGCCGCTTCGTGCGCTTCGCCTACACGCGAAGCATGGAAGATCTGGAGGAGGCCGTCAGGCGGATTGCGCGCTTTGCTGGCGCGCCTTGCGCCTGATCGGCTCGAGCCGGGCGCGCTCGGCGAACACCTTGCCCGCATACTGGGCGGTCGGCTCGTCGAACGCGCCGCCGTACATCTGCAGTGCCAGCTCCTCATCGCGCAGCCGGCGGTAGTACTCGTGCAGGATCTGGGCGCCGACGTAGATGTTGACCTCCGGATCGAGCA
>DASUFW010000243.1:0-1164 GCA_036274335.1 Burkholderiales bacterium
CATGCAGCGACTGCAGCCGACGCTGGGCGCCTGGCCGTACCCGCGCGACGTGTACGGCAAGGCGCACCGTTTCCTCGTGCGCAGCGGCGCGAGCGCGGTCGCCTATGACATCCTCTTCGCGGAGCCGCGCAAAGGCGACGAGGCGTTCGCGGCGGGGCTCGACCGTCACGGCGTGCTGGCCGCTGCCGCCCTCCCTTACCCGTATGCGCGCCCCCCTGAATACCTCGATCGCCTCGCACGGGTCGCGCCCGTCGACGCCGGGGCGGCGCCCACGCTCGCCGCGCTCGCCTACGCCTGGAACGACCTGACGCTGCCGCTCGCTGAGCTGACGGACCGCTCCCACGCCCATGTGGCGGTGATCAGCACGAAGCCGGACGAGGACGGCGTGGTGCGGCGCGTGAGGCCGCTGCACCTCGCCTACGGAAGGATCCTTCCCGCCTTTTCCGTCGGCGCCCTGATGGCGGCTGACCCCGCCGCGACCCTGCATGCGGAGGACGGCCGGTTGCACGCGGGCGCCTGGTCCTGGCCGGTCGCGCGGGACGGCAGCATCGTTCCGCGCCTTGCCGCCAATGTCGCGGACCTTTCCGTCGTGCCCTTTTTCCAGGTGCTCGCCGCGGCGAACGGCGCGCCGGGCACCGCACACATCGCCGATCTGGTGCGCGGCAGGATCGTCTTCGTGGGCAGCTCGAGCGCCGTGCTCGGCGACATCGCGCTGACGCCTGCGGGCAGGCTGCCGGGGCTGTACGTCAATGCGCTGGTCGTCGAAAGCTTGCGCTCCGGCATGGTGGTAGCGCCGCCTCGCGTGTGGCTGGACGCCCTGTTCGCGGGGCTGGCGCTCCTGCTGCCGGCCGGGCTCGCTTTCCGGGGCGCGGCGTCGCGCCCTCGCGATTTCGTGCTGGGCCTGGGCGCGCTGGCGGCGCTGCTAAGCGGCGGGACCCTGGCCGCGGCGGCCGCCGGCCAGGAGGTCGGATGGCTGTTCACGACGGTGGCGGGACTCGCCGCCTATGGCGCTGCGCTCGCCGGCTGGCTCGTCGCGCTCTACCAGGAGAAGCAGCGGCTGCATTACGAGAAGGCGGCGGCCGTGGAAGCCGCGCGCCTGAAGACCGAGTTCCTGAATCACATGACGCACGAGCTGCGCACGCCGATCACCGCGATCATGGGCTT
>DASUFW010000244.1:0-3333 GCA_036274335.1 Burkholderiales bacterium
TCCCAGGTAGGCTTTCTTGATCAGGTCGCTCTGCAGGAGCTCCGCGCTCGAGCCCGAGAGCCGGATGCGCCCGGTCTCCAGCAGGTAGGCGCGGTGCGCGACCTGCAGCACCTGGCGGATGTTCTGCTCGACGATCAGCACGGTGTAGCCCTCTTTGCAGATGCGCCGCACCAGCTCGAAGATCGACTGCACCACCACCGGCGCGAGCCCGGCCGAAGGCTCGTCCAGGAGCAGCAGCTTCGGCCCCGACATCAGCGCGCGGCCGATGGCGCACATCTGCTGCTCGCCGCCCGAGAGCGTGCCGGCGATCTGGTGGCGCCGCTCGCGCATGCGCGGGAAGAGCGAATACACGAACTCCAGCCTTTCGCCGTAGCGCGCACGCGAAGCCGGCGTGAACGCGCCCATGCGCAGGTTGTCCTCCACCGAGAGCTTGGCGAACAGCCGCCGGTTTTCCGGCACGTGCGCGATGCCGCGGTCGATGATCTCGTGCGCCGGCACGCCGTTCAGGCGCTCGCCCTGCATGCGGATCTCGCCGGACTGGGGGTCGATCAGCTTCGAGATCACGCGCAGCAGCGTCGTCTTGCCGGCGCCGTTCGGGCCGATGACGGCGACCGATTCACCGGCGTTCACCTCCAGGCTCACGTCGAACAGCGCCTGGAAGCCGCCGTAGCCCGCCGACACCGACGCGACGCTGAGCATCAGTCCGCCCTCGCGGCGACCGTGGCCTGCACGTCGCCCGCGTCGGTGCCGAGGTACACCTCGATCACCCTGCGGTCGTGCGCCACTTCCTCGGGCTTGCCGGCGGCGATCACCTCGCCGTGGTCGAGCACGATGCAGCGGTCGACCACGCGCATCAGCACGCCCATGATGTGCTCGACCCAGATGATGGTGATGCCGCGCTGGTCGCGGATCCCCGCGAGCATGTCGGCCGCCTGATCCATCTCGGCGTGATCGAGGCCGCCGAGCGATTCGTCCGCCAGCAGCAGCTGCGGGCGCGTCGCAAGCGCGCGCGCGAGCTCGAGCTTCTTGAGGCCCGCCGCGCCCAGGCCGTCGCAGCGCGCCGCCTCGTCCGCCGGCAGGCCGACCAGCGCGAGCGCCTCCTTCGCCTGCGCGAACGCGGCCTCGCGCGAGGGGCGATCGGCCTGCCCGTAGTACGCGGCGAGCGCCACGTTCTCGACCACGCTCAGCCGGCGGAACGGGCGCGGGATCTGGAAAGTACGCCCGATGCCGTAGTGCGCGACGCGGCTCGCGCCCTGCCCCGCGATCTCGCGGTCGCGGAAGCGGATCGACCCCGCCGTCGGCACGAGCATGCCGGCGATCAGGTTGAAGGTGGTGCTCTTGCCGGAGCCGTTCGGCCCGATCAGGCCGAGGATCTCGCCTTCCCCGAGCTCGAAGGCGACCTTGTTGACCGCGGTGAAGCCGCCGAACTGCTTGGTGAGGCCGGTGACGGTAAGCATGACGCGCAGCGCGGGCCGGCTCCCTCCCCCGCCACGGGGGAGGGAGGGGATGCGGGCCTCGCCTCGCTAGTTACCGCGCGTAGGCCGAGCTCTTCGGGATCGGCAGGACCGGCTCGGCGGTCTTGATCGCCGTCGGCCACACGATCTGCGTCTTGCCGCCCGTGTACTGCATGACGACCGGCGAGGAGCGCTCGTTCTGGCCGGCCATCTCGCTGCCCGGCGGGAAGAACTTGACGCCGTAGCCCTGGATCGTGCCGCCCACCGGGATGTCGGTGTCGAGCGCGGCCTTCCTCAGCGCCTCGGGATCGTAGCCGTGGTACTTCTTGATCGCGCGCGGCAGCACGTCGGTGAAGAAGATCCACGCCTGGTTGAAGCCCATCGAGACGTGCGGCGGCACCACGTCCGCCTTGGTCTCCGCCTTGTAGCGCTTGACCATCTCCTGGGTCAGGTCGCCGATCCCGGGCTTGAGGGTCTTCGGGTCGAGGATCTGCGCCGCCACCGGGTCCACGTTGTAGATGTAGTCGGCTTCCTTGCCGAAGGCTTCCTTCAGCTTGTCGTACTGGCCGTAGCCCGCGCCGTGGCCGATCAGCGCGCGCCACTTCAGCCCCTGCTCCTTGGCCTGGCGCCAGAACAGCGTGATGTCCGGGTTGTAGCCGGTGTGCAGGATCACGTCGGGCTGCGCGCGGCGCAGCTTGGTGACCAGCGACGAGAGGTCGGGCGAGGTGGCCGAGTAGCCTTCCTTCAGCACCACCTGCATGCCGTACTTCTTGCACACCTCCTCGTTGCCCGCCGCCACGCCCGTGCCGTAGGGGCCGTCCTCGTGGATGATCGCCACCTTCAGGTTCTTCGGGTCGATGCCGAGCTTCTTCTTCGAGTTCTCGTTCAGGAACGAGCACGAGGCCGCGCCGAACTGGTCGGAGTGCACCTGCGCGCGGAACACGTGCGTCAGGTTCTTGCCCTTGAACACGGCCGAGGCGACGCAGACGTTCGCCCACATGAACTTCTTGGCCGCGTCGACCTTCTGCGCCATCGGCACGCAATGCGCGCTCGAGTACACGCCCATGATCAGGTCGACCTTCTCCTGGTCGAGCAGGCGCGTCGCCTCGTTGATCGCCACCTCGGCCTTGGACTGCGCGTCGGCCGAAATGGCGTGGATCTTGTAGCCCTCGACGCCGCCCCGCTCGTTGATCATGTCGATGGCGATCTTGTTGCCGATGGCCGCGGGCACCGACCCCCCGGCCGCGAACGGCCCGGTGTAGTCGTAGATGAGCCCGACCTTGATTTCCTTCTGGGCGCTGGCGAGCGTCGAAGCGGCCGCCAGGGCCGCCGCCACGCCGAGCGTGCGCAGTTCGAGTTTGATCATGGGCACCTCCTCCTTGAGCCGGCGAGTCTTTCGCAGACCGGCCCGCGGTGTCAAGAAGATTTAGCGGGCGTCCGCGCGCACCAGCTCGGCGCCCTTCTCGGCGATCGCGAAGACCGCGGCGTTGGTGTTCCCCGAGACCACCGCCGGCAGGATCGAGGCGTCGACCACGCGCAGCGCCTCGAGCCCCCGCACGCGCAGGCGCGCATCGACCACGGCGCGCGGGTCCTCGCCCATGCGGCAGGTCGAGGTGGGATGGAACACCGTGTCGCCCGCCTCGCGGCCGAAGGCGAGCCAGTCCGCGTCGTTCTGCACGCGCGGGCCGGGCTGGACTTCCTCGACGACGTAGCCCGAGAGCGGCGGCGTATTCACGAGGCGGCGGATGAACTTGAGCCCGTCGACGAGGCTGCGCCGCTCGTTCTCGGTGGACAGGTAGTTGTAGCGGATCGCCGGGGGCGCCGACGGGTCGGCCGAGCGCAGGCGCACCCAGCCGCGCGACTCCGCCTGCAGCTGCGA
>DASUFW010000245.1:0-13493 GCA_036274335.1 Burkholderiales bacterium
CTGCATCCGTACGAACTTCCCGAGATCATCGCGGTCCCAATCGAGCGCGGACTGCCCGGCTATCTCGCCTGGGTGGCCGAAGAGACCTCCCCTTCCCCGTGATCCGGCCCCTGTTGTGCTGTTGGCTTGCCCTGGCCGCGCCGGCTGCCCTCGGGGCGCTGGAGGGCGATCTGCTGGAGCCGGAGAAGGCGTTCCGCTTCTCGGCGCAGGCGCTGGACACAGCCACGGTCGAGGTCGCCTTCGACATCGCCAACGGCTACTACATGTACCGGGATCGCTTCAAGTTCGAAGCGCGCGGTGCGCGCGTTGGGCCGGCTGTCTTCCCGGAAGGCGAGCACAAGAAGGACGAGTTCTTCGGCGATACGGTCGTGTATCGCAAGGCCGTCCGGATCCGCGTTCCGGTTGCGCCCGGCGGCGCGGATCCCCTGGACCTGGTGGTGACTTCGCAGGGCTGCGCCGACGTCGGCGTGTGCTACGTGCCGATGGAATCGCGCGTGCGGCTGGCGCTCGCCGGCGCGGGCGCGCCCCCGAGCCTGACGGAAGGCCCGCGCCTCGTCGGTCCCGCGCCGCGCTGGTCGATCTACGCGAGCGACCACGACATCGCGGCGCTGTTCGGCGGCAATGCGCTGCTCGTGCTCGCGGGCTTCTTCGGACTCGGATTGCTGCTCGCGCTGACGCCCTGCGTGCTGCCGATGGTGCCGATCCTCTCGGCCATCATCGCGGGCGAGGGGCGCGGCCTCGACAAGCGCCGCGCGGCGGTGCTCTCGTCGAGCTACGTGCTCGGCATGGCGGTAGCGTACGCGGCGGCGGGCGTGGCGGCGGCGTATTCGGGCTCGATGCTCGCGGCGGCGCTGCAGAATCCGTGGGTGCTCGGCGCCTTCGCCGCGGTGTTCGTATGGCTCGCCTTGTCCATGTTCGGCCTGTACGACATCGCGCTGCCGGGTTTCCTGCACACGCGCCTCGCCGCCGCGCAGGGCAGGCTGCGCGGCGGGCGCGTCGCCTCGGTGGCCGTCATGGGCGTGCTCTCGGCGGTGATCGTGAGTCCCTGCGTGGCCGCGCCGCTCGCCGGCGCGCTGCTCTACATCTCGCAGACGCGCGACGTGACGATGGGCGGGGCTGCGCTGTTCGCGCTCGCCCTCGGCATGGGCGCGCCGCTCATCGCCGTCGGCGTGTCGGAAGGCGCGCTGCTGCCGAGAGCGGGCGCGTGGATGAAGGGCGTGAAGGCGTTCTTCGGGGTGCTGCTGCTCGCCGTCGCCATCTGGATCGTCTCGCCCGTCGTGCCCGGCGCCGTGGTCATGCTGGCCTGGTCGGCGCTGCTCGTGGGCTCGGGCGTGTTCCTGCGTGCGTTCGATCGGCTGCCGGCGGAATCGCGCGCCCCGGCGCGACTCGGCAAGGCGCTCGGCATCGTCTCGCTCGTCGCGGGGCTGGCGCTGCTGGTCGGCGCGCTGGCGGGAAGCCGCGATCCGCTGCGCCCGCTGGCGGGACTGTACGGCGGCGGATCCGCGGTCGCGCCCGTCTTCAAGCGGATCGGCTCGAACGCGGAGCTCGATGCCGCGCTGCGCGGTTCGGGCAGGCCCGCGATGCTCGACTTCTACGCCGACTGGTGCGTATCCTGCAAGGAAATGGAGGCCTTCACCTTCACCGACGCGCGCGTGCGCCAGAAGATGGGCGCCATGCTGCTGCTGCAGGCCGACGTGACGGCGAACAACGACGAGCACAAGGCGCTGCTCAAGCGCTTCTCGCTGTTCGGGCCGCCGGGCATCATCTTCTTCGACGCGCAAGGGCGCGAGATCCGCGGCCTGCGCGTGATCGGCTACCAGGATGCCGGCCGCTTCCTGAAGACCCTGGAGGCGGCGGCCGCGCCCTGAGCGCGCGCGGCCGGCTAGGCGCCGGCTTTGCGAAGCTCGCGCGCGGCGTCGAGCGCGAAGTAGGTCAGGATGCCGTCCGCGCCGGCGCGCTTCATCGCGAGCAGCGCCTCCAGCATGCAGCTCCGGGGCAGCCAGCCGCGATCCATCGCCCCGCGCAGCATCGAGTACTCGCCGGACACCTGGTACACGTAGGTGGGCGCGCGGAACTCCTCCTTCACGCGCCGGACGATGTCCAGGTAAGGAAGTCCCGGCTTGACCATGACCATGTCGGCGCCCTCGGCCAGGTCGAGCCCCACTTCCCAGAGCGCTTCGTCCGAGTTGGCCGGGTCCATCTGGTAAGTCTTCTTGTCCCCCTTGCCGAGGTTCTTCGCGGAGCCGACGGCGTCCCGGAACGGCCCGTAGAAGCCCGAGGCGTACTTGGCAGAATAGGCGAGGATCTTGGTGTGCACGTGGCCCGCCTTCTCGAGGGCGGCGCGAATGCGGCCGATGCGCCCGTCCATCATGTCGGAGGGCGCCACGATGTCGACGCCGGCGCGCGCCTGGCAGAGCGCCTGCTTCTCGAGCACGCGCAGCGTCACGTCGTTGAGGATGTAGCCGGTCTTGTCGACGACGCCGTCCTGCCCGTGCGAGGTGTAAGGATCGAGGGCGACGTCCGTCATGATGCCGAGCTCGGGGAACCGCGCCTTCAAGGCGGCGACCGCACGCGGCACGAGGCCCTTCGGATTGAAGGCCTCGCGCCCGTCGGCGGACTTGAGCTTTTGCTCGATGACCGGAAACAGGGCAAGAACCGGGATGCGCAGCTTGACGCACGTTTCGGCGACGGGGAGCAGGCGGTCTACCGTCACCCGATCGATGCCGGGCATGGAAGCCACGCTCTCGGTGCGGTTTTTCCCGTCCAGCACGAATACCGGATAGATGAGGTCGGACGCCGTGATCTCCGTCTCGCGCATCAGGCGCCGGGAGAAGTCGTCGCGCCGCATGCGGCGCATGCGCACCGCGGGGAATTGCCCGTAGACCTTCATAGTCCTGATTCTTCTCGAAGTTTTTGGCTCATGGAACTTTCGGCGCCGGGAGCGATCTTACTCGCAGACGATGTGAATCGTCTCCCGCTTCTCCTCCCTGAGCGGGTGGCCTTAATCCCGATTAAGGCGTTTTGCCCCCGGTTTACATCCCCTTTACCGGGGGTTTTTTATTTCCGCGCGCTGCTCGAAGCCAATCGTCGAGCAGCGCGCGGACCTCATCGACCCCTTCGCCACTGTGGGCGGAAAAGAGCCGGATCTGCGCCGCCGGATCGGTGCGCGCCATGCGTGCCTGCACCTCCCGCAGGAGGCGGCCACGGCTCTCCCGGCTGAGCTTGTCGCACTTGGACAGCAGCACGAGCAGCGGGCGTCCGGCCGGCCGGAGCCAGTCGAGAAGCAGCTCGTCGTGCGGCGTCAGGGGTCGACGGGCATCCATCAGCACCACGACCCCCGCGAGCGACCCCCGCGCGGCGAGGTAGCCGCCGACCAGCCGGTCCCACTCCTCGCGCAGGGCGCGCGCCGCGCGGGCAAAGCCGTAGCCGGGAAGATCCACCAGCCGTCCGCGGTCGCCGAGCTCGAAGAAGTTGATGGTCTGCGTGCGTCCCGGCGTCTTCGAAAAGAACGCCAGCCGCCGCCGCCGCGCGAGCGCGTTGATCGCGCTCGACTTGCCGACGTTGGAGCGGCCGGCGAAAGCGAGTTCGGGCAGATCTTCGACGGGCAGTTGCGCCGGCTGTGCGGCCGAGGCGAGAAACTGCAGCCCGGAGAATGCGCTGTCGGATGCCGGCATACCCGAAATTCTAATAAAATGAGGCGTTTCGAACGTATTCGGGGAGCTTGAGCATGAAACGGGTACTGGCGGCCCTCGCTGCCATGGGCTTGCTGTGGACCGTCTGGGCGAGCGCGCAAGGCGATGGTAAGCCCGATCTCGCCGCGGGCGAGAAGATCGCCAAGCAGACCTGCGTGGCCTGCCATGCGGCGGACGGCAACAGCGTCGCGCCGGCCAATCCGAAGCTCGCGGGTCAGTTCGCGGATTACCTGCACAAGCAGCTGACGAACTTCAAGGCGCAGGACGGCAAGAAGGCGTTGCGCGAGAACCCCGTGATGGCGGGGATGGTTTCCACGCTCTCGGACAAGGACATGGCGGCGGCGGCGGCGTACTTCGCCGCGCAGACGCTCAAGCCGGCCGCGGCCACGGACAAGGATCGCGCCGCGCACGGGCAGAAGATCTGGCGCGGCGGCATAGGGGCGCGTGGCGTTGCGGCCTGCGCCGGTTGCCACGGTCCCGACGGCGCGGGCATTCCCGGGATGTATCCGCGGCTGTCGGGACAGTTTCCGGAGTACCTTGAGGCGCAGCTCAAGCTGTTCCGCGCAGGCGCACGCGCGAACGATCCCAACGGCATGATGCGGGGCGTCGCCGCGCGCATGACCGACGAGGAGATCAAGGCCGTCGCGGATTACGCGGCCGGCCTGCGCTAGCCTAAATCGGGTGGAAGGATTTCCGGGGTGCGCGTGTTGGCCCCGGTAGTCTCTTTCGAGGAGGACCCGATGTCCCGCAAGACGCTCGTTACGATTGTCGGCCTTTCGCTCGGCGCGCTCGCGCTCGCACAGTCGGCGCTGGCCCAGGTCAAGCCGGAAGTGCTGGTCAAGCAGCGCCAGGCGAAGATGATCCTGCAGGTCAAGTATTTCGGGCCGCTGGTCGGCATGGCGCAAGGCAAGGTTCCGTACAACGCCGCGGTCGTTCAGCGCAACGCCGGCTTCATCGACAACCTGACCCGCATGTCGTGGGACGGCTGGGATCCGAGCACTCGCAATGTGGAGAGCCGGACGCTGCCCGCGGCATTCGACAACAAGGCCAAGTTCGACCAGTACGTCAGCCAGCTCGAGAACGAAGCCGCCAAGCTCGTCGCGGTGAGCAAGTCGGGGGATGAAGCGGCGGTGAAGGCGCAGATCGCTGCGGTCGGCAAGACCTGCGGCGGTTGCCACGACGATTTCCGGAGCAAGTAGAAGACGCAGACCCGCAGGGCGCGGCCCCGCGGGCGCGGGGCCGCTGGTGCTGGCCCTCGCACTCGCCGTATTCAGCGCGGGCGCGGTGGCGCAGGATGCGGTAGCGCGCGGGGCCTATCTCGCGAAGGCCGGCGGCTGCGTCGGCTGCCACACGGAGGACCGGCAGGGCGCCATGCCCTACGCGGGCGGCAGGGCGTTCGAGACGCCGTTCGGCGTCTTCTACGGGCCCAATATCACGCCGCATCCGAGGGCGGGAATCGGCCGCTGGAGCGAGCGCGATTTCGTTCGCGCGCTTCGCGAGGGCGTGGGCTCGGACGGAGCACACCTGTATCCCGCCTTTCCCTACCCTTCGTTCACGAAGATCACGGATGCGGACCTCGGGGACCTGTGGGCGTTCCTGCGCTCGCTGCCGCCCGACGCGCGGCCGAGCCGTGAGCACGAGCTGCGCTTTCCCTTCGGATGGCGCGCGCTGATCTGGGGATGGAAGCTGCTCTATTTCGAGCCGGGCCCCGGAGCCATTCGCCCGGGACTCTCGAAAGTGCAGGCGCGCGGCGCCTACCTCGTGGATGCGCTCGGTCACTGCGGCGAGTGCCATACGCCGCGCGATTTTCTGGGCGGTCCGCTCAACGATCGGTACCTGGGCGGCGGCAAGACGCCCGAAGGCAAGCGAGTGCCGAACCTGACACCTGTCAGGCTCGGCAAGTGGAGCGACGCGGAGCTGAGGGATTTTCTGGTTACCGGCCTAACGCCCGACGGCGACATCGCGTCCAAGGCGATGGGCGAGGTAATCCGCAACACGACCAGCCAGTGGCGCCGAGAGGACCTTGCCGCCGTGATTGCGTATCTGCGGTCCCTGCCCCCGGTCGCCGACCGGCCCCGATAGGCGGCCTTGCGGTTGTTGACGGAATAGCGGGCGGCGGGGCACTGTTCAGCCCATGAGCGATGCCCGGAGCCTGGTCGCGTTGATTCCCCGCCTGCGACGCTATGCGCGTGCGCTGGTGGGCGACCGTGCCACCGCCGATGATCTCGTGCAGGACACGCTCGAGCGGGCGTGGGCGAAGCTGCATCTGTTTCGTGAGGGCACGGATCTGCGCGCCTGGCTGTTCACGGTGATGCACAACGTGCATGTGAACCGGATCCGGGCGTCGCGTCAGACGGAGATGCTCGACGACGAGATGCCGGAGCTCGCGCAGCGCGCCGCGCAGGGCGACTCGCTGATGGTGCGGGACCTCGAGCGCGCGGTCGCCGCGCTCCCGGAGGCGCAGCGCGAAGTGCTGCTCCTGGTGGCGCTGGAAGACCTGAGCTACGAGGAAACGGCCCGGGTACTGGAAATCCCCGTCGGCACGGTGATGTCGCGGCTGGCGCGGGCGCGCGAGAAGGTGCGCGCGCTGATGAGCGGAAAGGGCATGACGAAGCTGCAGGTCGTGAAATGAGCGAACAGAACGGTCAGATGATCGGCGAGAACGAATTGCAGGCCTGGGCGGACGACCGGCTGGCGCCGGAGCGGCGCTCCGAAGTGGATGCGTGGCTGGCCGCCCGCCCGGAAGAGGCCGAGCGCGTGGCGGCTTATCGCGAGCTCAACGCGCTCCTGCGGACGCACTTCGATGCGGTGTTGCAGGAGCCGGTACCCGATCACCTGGAAGCGGTGGCTCGCGGGACGTCGCGCTGGCGCCGAGCGGCCGCGATCGCGGGGTGGATCGTGCTGGGGGCTGCGGTCGGTGGCACCGCCGGCTGGGAGCTGCGGGCACTGGAGCGCGCTGCGCCGGTCGCGGCGACGCCGGACGGACCGGTGCTGGCGCATCGGGCAGCCCTCGCGCATGCGACCTACGCTCCCGAGGTGCGGCATCCGGTGGAAGTGGGTGCGGACCAGGAGCAGCACCTGGTCGCCTGGCTGTCCAAGCGGCTCGGCGGCGACATCCGTGCGCCCAGGCTCGACGCCGAGGGCATGACGCTGGTCGGCGGGCGCCTTCTGCCGCGCGATCCCGGCCCCGTCGCTCAGTTCATGTACCAGAACGCACAGGGCCGGCGCGTCACGCTGTACGTGCGCACCGAGGCGCCCGACCAGCGGGAGACCGCGTTTCAGTACACGCGAGAGGGCAACGTGCGCGTGTTCTACTGGATCGACCGCAAGTTCGGCTATGCGCTGTCCTCGGCGGACCTCGACCGCGAGGCGCTGCTTGGCCTCGCCAACGTCGTCTACCGTCAGCTCAATCCCTGAGCGCGCCCCGGATCTCGGCAAGCTCCGCTTGCGGCGCTACGCTCTCGCGCAGGCGCCGTCCGCAGCGCGCGTACCAGTAGCGCGCGTTCGCCAGGTCGCCTTCCTGCCGGTGAAGCACCGCGTGGATCCAGCAGGAGAGCGGGTCGGCCTCGTCCTTCTGGACGAGGCCGTGGGCGCCGTGCCAGTCGCCCTGCTCGGCCAGGCGCAGGGCCTCGTCGAGCTCCGCCGGGCTCACGCGCCGGCGGCCGGCCGAATGAGGTAGCCGCCGGACTTCTCGTCGTACTCCAGGCCGACGAGGCTGCGGCTCTGCAGCTCCTCGAGCAGGTCGGAAAACGCCTTGAAGCCGTAGTAGGACTCGTTGAACCCGGGCTTGCGGCGCTTCAGGGCCTGCTTGACCATGGAGCCCCAGATGCGCTCGCCCTCGCCACGCTCGGCGATCAGCGCCTGCAGGGTCTCGAGCACCAGGTCGAAGGCCTCCTGCTTCTTGTCATCGCCGGCGGCGGCCTCCTTGGGCGCGCCCGCCGGCCGCGATTCGCGGCGCTTGCGCGCGGCGCGGCGCTTGGCCTCGTCCTCGCGCACGAGGTCGTCGTAGTAGATGAACTCGTCGCAGTTGGAGATCAGCAGATCCGACGAGGAGTTCTTCACCCCGACGCCGATCACGGTCTTGGCATTCTCCCGCAGCTTGGAGACGAGCGGGGAGAAGTCGGAATCGCCGCTCACGATGACGAAGGTATCCACGTGCTCCTTCGTGTAGCAGAGGTCCAGGGCGTCGACCACCATGCGGATGTCGGCCGAATTCTTGCCCGACTGGCTGCGATGCGGGATCTCGATCAGCTCGAAGGCCGCCAGGTGCATGCCGGACTTGAACTCCTTGTACCGGTCCCAGTCGCAGTAGGCCTTCTTGACCACGATCGAGCCCTTGAGCAGCAGCTTCTCGAGCACGCGCCCGATGTCGAACTTCTCGTACTTCGCGTCGCGCACGCCCAGGGCAACGTTCTCGAAGTCGCAGAAGACGGCCAGGTTGCGGGTTTCGTTCACGGTAGCTCCGCGGTCGGTGTGCGCAGCGCTCCGGCAGGCTCCGGCGGGCGCGCCGAGAACCAGTGCTGCAGTCTTTCGAAGTAGATGTAGATCACAGGCGTAATGTACAGGGTCAGCACCTGCGACAGGAGAAGACCCCCCACCACGGCGAGCCCGAGGGGCTGGCGCGCGTCGCCCCCGACGCCGAACGCGAGCGCGATCGGCAGGCTGCCCATCAGCGCCGCCATGGTCGTCATCATGATGGGACGGAAGCGGATCAGGCAGGCCTCGCGGATCGCGTCGTAGGGCGCCTTGCCGTCGCGGCGCTGCGCCTCGATCGCGAAGTCGATCATCATGATGGCGTTCTTCTTCACGATGCCGATGAGCATGATCATGCCGACGAACGCATACATGTTCAGGTCGATGCCGAACAGCCGCAGCGTGAGCAGCGCCCCCAGGGCCGCGGTCGGCAGTCCGGACAGGATGGTGAGCGGGTGGATGAAACTTTCGTACAGGATCCCGAGCACCAGATAGATGACCAGGATCGCCAGCGCGAGCAGGATGCCCATGCCCTGCAGGGAATCCTGGAACGCCTGCGCGGTGCCCGAAAAGCTCGTCGTGATCGTGGCGGGCACCTGGAGGTCGCGCGTCGTGTCGCCGATCAGGCTGATGGCCTGGGACAGCGAGACCCCGGCGCGCAGGTCGAAGGAGACGGTGACCGAGGGAAGCTGCCCCTGGTGGCTGACGGTGAGCGGTCCGACGCCGTAGGAAAGCCGCGTGACCGCGTCGAGCGGCACCAGCGCGCCCGACCCGGTTCTCAGGTAGAGCATCGGCAGCGCGGCCGGCCCGCTCTGGAAGCGCGGCTCCACCTCGAGGATCACCCAGTACTGGTTGGTCGCGGTGTAGATCGTCGATACCTGCTGGGAGCCGTAGGCCGCGCCCAGTGCCGACTCGATCTGCTGCGCGGTAATGCCGAGCGAGGACGCCCGTGCACGATCGATGTCGACACGCACCTGCGGCTG
The DNA here is from genome assembly GCA_036274335.1 of Burkholderiales bacterium. Lineage (GTDB taxonomy): Bacteria > Pseudomonadota > Gammaproteobacteria > Burkholderiales > SG8-39 > JAABQT01. Next base: position 9,149 of record DASUFW010000245.1, read on the forward strand.
GTGAATCTGCAGGTCGCTGGAGACGTCGACCAGCTGCGGGATGGACTTGAGCCGATCCTCCACGATCGGCACCCAGTGGTAGAGCTCGTCGGTGCTCGCGCCCCGCAGTACATACTGGTAGGGGCTCTTGGTCAGCTGGCCGATGCGGATGGTCGGGATGTTCTGGATGAAGGCCTTGATGCCCACGATCTGCGCCAGCTTCGGCCGCAGCTGGCGAACCACCTCGTCGGCGGAGACGCGTTCGTTGCGCGGCTTGAGCGTGATGAACAGCCGGCCCCGGTTGAGCGACGAGTTGTTGCCGCCGGCGCCGATGAAGGACATGACCCCGTGGACGTTCGGGTTGCTGCGCACGATCTCCGCGACCTGCTGCTGCAGTCCCGCCATGGCCGTGAAGGAGATGTCCTGCGCCGCCTCGGTGGAGCAGAACAGCTGACCCGTATCCTCGGGCGGCAGGAACCCCTTCGGCACGCGCCAGAACATCCAGCCGGTTGCCACCGTGATCACGAGGAAGACGACGAGCACGGCGCGCGCGTGATGCAGCGACCAGTCGAGCGACCAGCGATAGGCATCATGCATCGCATCGAAGCCGCGCTCTGACCAGCGGTACAGGCGCCCATGGCCGGCCGCATGCTCCGGCTTCAGGATGCGCGCGCACATCATCGGCGTCAGGGTCAGCGACACGAACCCCGAGATCAGCACGGCAACGATGATCACGACCGCGAACTCGTGCAGCAGGCGTCCGACGATGCCCCCCATGAAGAACACCGGGATGAAGACCGCCGCGAGCGAAATCGTCATCGACAGGATGGTGAACGAGATCTCGCGGGATCCGTCGAGCGTCGCCTGCAGGCGGCTCTTGCCCATCTCCATGTGCCGGGAAATGTTCTCCAGCATGACGATTGCGTCATCCACGACGAAGCCGACGCACAGCGTGAGCGCCATCAGGGAGATGTTGTCCAGGCTGTAGCCGAGCACGTACATCACCGCGAACGTACCGACGATGGACATGGGCAGCGCGACGCTCGGGATGACGGTCGCAGGCAGGTTGCGCAGGAACAGGAAGATCACCATCACCACCAGCGCGAGCGCCAGCAGCAGCGTGAACTGGACCTCCTCCACCGACTGCCGGATCACCACGCTGCGATCGAACAGCACCTCCATGCTGATGCCGGCCGGCACTTCCGCCCGGAAGGTCGGGATGAGGCGCCTCACGGAGTCGACCACCTGGACGGTATTGGTGCCGGGCTGGCGGTAGATGGCGAGCACGATGCCGCGGCGGTCCTTGAACCAGGCCGCCACCTTGTCGTTCTGCACGCCGTCGATCACGCGTCCGAGCTGCTCCAGGCGCACCGGCGCGCCGTCGCGGTAGGCCACGATCAACGGGCGGTACGCCGCTGCGTCGTACAGTTGGCCGTTCGCCTGCACCGCGAACAGCCGCTCGTCGCCATACAGGGTGCCGGTCGGCAGGTTGACGTTCGCCTGCGCCACCGCCTGCTGCACCTCGTTGATGCCGATGCGCCGCGCGGCCAGGCGGCCGGGGTCGACCTGGACCCGCACCGCGTATTTCTGCTGGCCGAAAACCTGCACCTGCGCGACCCCGCTGATCGTCGAGATCCGCTGGGCGAGGAAGGTCTCGGCGTACTCGTCCACGGTCGACAGCGGCAGCGTGTCCGAAGTGAGCGCCAGGTAGAACACCGCGAAGTCGCCGGGATTGACCTTGCGGAATGACGGCGGCGCCGGCATCGTCGCCGGCAACTGCCGGGCCGTCGCGGCGATGGCCGAGTTCACGTCCTGGGCGGCCGCGTCGATGTCCCGGTCGAGCGCGAACTGCAGCGTGATCTGGGTCGTCCCCTGCCCGCTTTCGGAATACATGGAGTCGATGCCTGCGATCGTCGAGAACTGCTTCTCGAGTGGCGTCGCGACGGCCGAGGCCATCGTTTCCGGGCTCGCGCCCGGCAGCTCCGCGCGCACCTGGATGGTCGGGAAGTCCACGTTGGGCAGGGAGCTGACCGGCAGCAGCCGGTAGCCGGCGATGCCGAAGATCAGGATGCCCGCCATGACCAGCACGGTCATCACCGGCCGGCGGACGAACAGCTCGGATAGGTTCAGGAAGCCTCCGCCGGCCCGCGGACGCGCACCTTCGCTCCGGGCACCAGGCGCAGCGCGCCGCTGGTGACCACGCGCTCCCCGGCCTTGAGGCCCTTGACGACCGAGAGCTCGCCCTCCGCGCGCTCGACGACCACGGGGCGGACCTGCGCGGAGGCGTCGCCGTCGATCACGTAGACGTATTGCCCGTCCGGCCCGGTTTGCACCGCGCTCGTGGGCACGAGGATGGCGCCCGCCTGCTCGAAGAGCCGCAGGCTGATCTGCACGAACTGCCCGGGCCACAACGCGAGGTCGCGGTTCTCGAACTGCGCCCGCAGGCGGATCGTGCCGGTCGCCGCGTCCACCGAGTTGTCAACGAACACCAGTTTACCCTCGGCGAGCGGCTTGTCGGCGCCCGGGGCCGTCGCCTCGACGTGCAGCGGCCCCTCCGCACGGTATTTCCGGATCTCCGCGAGCTGCTGCTCGGGCACCGCGAAGGTCGCGAAGATCGGCTTCACCCGATTGATGATCACGAGCGGGTTGACGTCGTTCGCCTTGACGAGGTTGCCCGCCTGGAGCAGCGCGCGTCCGGCATAGCCTTCGATCGGCGACGCGATCGTGCAATAGGCGAGATTGAGCCGTGCGCTCTCAAGCGCGGCCTGGCTCGCCTGCGCGACCGCCTCGGCCGTCTGCGCGTTGGTGGCGAACTGCGCGTAGGCCTCCGGCGAAACGAACTTCTTGTCGAGCAGCTCCTTGTACCGCTTCGCCTGGGACGCCGCCTGGTCACGTGCGGCGGCATCGCGCAGCGCGTTGGCCTGCGCCTGCCTGAGGGCTGCTTCGAACGGACGCGGGTCGAGCCGGAACAGCACTTGGCCGCGGGACACCTGCTGGCCTTCGTGAAAATTGACTGCGACGATCTGTCCGTCGATACGTGCCTTGAGCGCGACGGTCGAGAAGGGCTCGACGTTGCCGATCGCACCGATGCGGAACGGCACGTCGCGCTGCACGGCAGCCGCCACGGAGACCGGTACGCCCGGCGGGGGGCGGCCGGCGCCCTTCTCCTTGGCGCTGCCGTCGCGCATGAAATACGCGGCGATGCCGACCGCCCCTGCCAGCAGCAGCAGGGTTCCGGCGGCGAACCACCTGCGTCCCTTGCTCACAGGCCTACCATGGCGGGATGGACTCGCCAGTGTACAGTTCCTCGACGGTCTCACGCCGCCGTACGACGTGGAAGCGCGAGCCGTCGACGAGGACCTCCGCGGCGCGCGGCCGGGAGTTGTAATTGGAGCTCATGACCATCCCGTAGGCGCCCGCGGACATGATCGCGAGCAGGTCGCCGGCCCGCGCGGCGAGCCGGCGATCCTTGGCGAGAAAGTCGGCGCTCTCGCACACCGGACCCACGACATCGTAGACCGCCTCGGCGCCGCCGTGTCCCCGCTCGCGCACCGGCCTGACCTCGTGCCAGGCGTCATAGAGGGACGGCCGCAACAGGTCGTTCATGGCGGCGTCCACCACCAGGAAGCTCTTTGCCTGTCCCTGCTTGACGTACTCGATTCGCGTCAGCAGCACGCCCGCATTGCCGACGATCGAGCGCCCCGGGTCGACGATCAGCGTGCCCGCGTGCCCCGCAAATGCGGCGCGAGCACCTTCGAGGAAACGGGCGATGGGCGCGGGCGACTCCTCCCGATAGCGGATCCCGAATCCCCCGCCGAGGTCGATATGCGACAGCGGCACACCGGCTCGCTCGATCCGATCGACAAGTTCCCGGATCCGGCGGGCCGCGTCGACGAAAGGCTCGGGGCTCATCATGAGCGAGCCGATGTGGCAGCCGATGCCGACCACCGAGAGCGACGGATGCTTCGCGGCGAGCGCATACAGGCGCGGTGCGTCTTCGTAGGCAATGCCGAACTTGTTCTTGCGCAGGCCGGTGGAGATGTAAGGATGCGTGCCGGCATCGACGTCCGGGTTCACCCGGAAGGCGATCGGGGCCCGGCGGCCCATCGCGCCGGCGATCTGCGCCACGCGCTGCATTTCCTCCTCAGACTCGAGGTTGAGGCAGAGAATTCCGGCCAGCAGCGCCTGCGCGATCTCCGCTTCACTCTTGCCGACCCCGGAAAAGAGCACCTTGCGGGCATCCCCGCCCGCGGCCAGCACGCGGGCGAGCTCGCCGCCGGAAACGATGTCGAACCCCGCACCCAGCCGCGCGAGCAGGGACAGGATCGCCAGGTTGGAGCACGCCTTCACCGAGTAAGCCACCAGC
>DASUFW010000246.1:0-2790 GCA_036274335.1 Burkholderiales bacterium
TGAGCTTCTCCTTCAGCAGCAGCGCCGCGAGGATCGCGGTCCACACCGGCATGGTGAACTCGATGGCGAAGACGGTGGCGAGCGGCAGCGCGCCGATCGCGAACACCCAGCAGTACTGGCCGGCGAAGTGCACGACGTTCCTGATCGCGTGCAGCGGCAGGCGGCGCGTGGCGGTCACGGCGTCCTTCGACTGCGCCACCACCAGCAGCACGATGGCGAGCATGATGACGCTGCGCACGAACAGCACCTGGAACGGCCCCATGTGCGCGAGGAGCTGGCGCGCGGCGATCGCCATGGCGGAGAACGAGAGGACCGCGCCGCCCATCCACAGGACGCCGCGCAGGGCCGGATTCATCGGGCGCATTGTCCCAAGAGCCGGGCGGCGGCGCGAACCCCGGTTCGCAGGCGCCTAGAATGCGCGCATGAACGGCAAGCTCGCCGCGGCCCTCGCGGGCCTCGTCCTCGCCGCGCCCGCGCGGGCGCTGGAGGAGCCTTACGCCGCCGTGGTCCGCGGCACCCGCTGCGACCTCGAGGCCGACGCCTCGCTCACCTGCCGCTACCGGGTCGGCGCCGGCCTGGAATTCGTCCTGCGCCGCGTCGGCGGGGCCGCCCCGCGGCTCGAGGTGATTCGCGACAACCGCGAGGGCGACTACACGCTCGACCCGGTCCGCCACGGGACGTGCCTGTTCGTGCGCTTCGGCTGGACGGGGAATCCGGCGCCCGGGATGGAGCACCAGTACGCCACCGTCTCGATGGTCAACGGCCTCGCCTACCGCAGCCTCGCGAGGTGCGCCGCGGCGCGCTAGGCGCGCCCCGCTTATAATGCCGCCCGCCATGGAAGCCGAACGCCTCAATGCCCTTGCCGCCAAGCTCGACGACCTGAACCAGCGGTCCGCGGAGCTGAGGAGGTATCTTTGACTTCGACGGCAGGCGCTCGCGCCTCGTAGAGGTCAACCGCCAGCTCGAGGACCCCAAGCTCTGGTCCGACCAGAAGCGCGCGCAGGAGCTGGGGCGCGAGAAGAAGAGCCTGGAAGGCACGGTCGGGTCGCTCGAGGCGATCGCGCGCGGGCTGCAGGACGCCGGCGAGCTGCTCGAGCTGGGGCGCGCCGAGAACGACGACGCGACGCTGCAGGGCGTCGAGCAGGACGCCGGAACCCTCGAGCGCCAGGTGCACCGGCTCGAGTTCCAGCGCATGTTCTCCAACCCGCAGGACCCGCGCAACTGCTTCGTGGAGATCCAGGCCGGCGCCGGCGGCACCGAGGCGCAGGATTGGGCCGCGATGCTCGAGCGCATGTACCTCAAGTTCTGCGACCGCCGCGACTACAAGGTCGAGCTCCTCGAGCAGACCGACGGCGAGGTGGCGGGCATCAAGAGCGCCTCGCTCAAGGTGAACGGCGAATACGCGTACGGGACGCTGCGCACCGAGACCGGCGTGCACCGCCTGGTGCGCAAGTCGCCGTTCGACGCCAACGCGCGCCGGCACACCTCGTTCGCCAGCGTGTTCGTCTACCCGGAGGTGGACGAAACCGTCGAGATCGAGATCAATCCCGCGGACCTGAGGATCGACACCTATCGCGCCTCCGGGGCCGGCGGCCAGCACGTCAACCGCACCGACAGCGCCGTGCGCATCACCCACCTGCCGACCAATATCGTCGTGCAGTGCCAGAACGACCGCTCGCAGCACCGCAACCGCGCCGAAGCGATGGCGATGCTGAAATCCAAGCTCTTCGAGCTCGAGATGCGCAAGCGCGAGGCCGAACGCCAGAAGCTCGAGGACTCGAAGACCGACATCGGCTGGGGCCACCAGATCCGCAGCTACGTACTCGACCAGTCGCGCATCAAGGACCTGCGCACCGGCGTGGAGAAGGGCCACACGCAGGCGGTGCTGGACGGCGACCTCGACGATTTCATCGAGGCGAGCCTCAAGCAGGGCGTCTAGGGGACAATCGCGCCATGGAAGAAGAGAACAAGCTGATCGAGGAGCGGCGGGAGAAGCTGAGAGCCCTGCGCGCTCAGGGGCAGGCGTTCCCCAACGACTGGCGGCCCGCGCACCACGCGGCGGCGCTCGCGCAGCGCTACGGCGCGCTGGACAAGGCGGCGCTCGAGAAGGAGGGCGCGAACGCCGTCGTCGCCGGCCGCATGATGCTGAAGCGCGTCATGGGCAAGGCGAGCTTCGCGACGCTGCAGGACGCGACGGGGCGCATCCAGGTGTACGTGGCGAACGACGTCGCCGGCGAGGCCGCGCACGAAGCCTTCAAGCACTGGGACCTGGGCGACATCGTCGGCGTCGAGGGCATGCTCTTCAAGACGAACAAGGGCGAGCTGACAGTCAACGCGAAGACGCTCAAGCTCCTGGTCAAGGCGCTGCGGCCGCTGCCGGAGAAGTTCCACGGCCTCACCGACCAGGAGATGCGCTACCGGCAGCGCTACGTGGACCTGGTGGTGAACCCCGAGGTGCGCGAGGTGTTTGCCAAGCGCTCGCGCATCGTGCAGTCGCTCCGCGAGACGCTGGTCGGCGAGGGCTACCTCGAGGTCGAGACGCCGATGATGCAGCCCATCCCGGGCGGCGCGGTGGCGCGGCCCTTCCGCACGCACCACAACGCGCTCGACATGGACCTCTACCTGCGCATCGCGCCGGAGCTGTACCTTAAGCGCCTGGTGGTGGGCGGCATGGAGCGCGTGTTCGAGATCAACCGCAATTTCAGGAACGAAGGCATCTCCACGCGCCACAACCCCGAGTTCACGATGCTCGAGTGGTACTGCGCCTACCAGGACATGGACTACATGGTC
>DASUFW010000247.1:0-1339 GCA_036274335.1 Burkholderiales bacterium
GAGCGCATCGTCGGCGTCGACCTCCTGGGCCCTATTGCGTTGACGCAGGCGGTGCTGCCGCGAATGGTCGAGGCGGGCGGCGGCCGGATCGTCGCGATCGCCAGCGTGGCGGGCATCGCGGGCGTGCCCCTGCGCACCGCCTACTGCGCCGCCAAGCACGGGCTGATCGGGTACCACGACGCCGTCCGGGCCGAGACCGAACACCTCGGCATCCGGGTGCACGTCATCGCGCCCGGATCGATCCGGACCAACGTGTCGCGAAACGCGCTGCAGGGGGACGGGTCGCGGCGCGGTGCGAGCGACTCGGCCATCGACAACGGCCTGCCCGTGCCCGAGGCGGCCGCGGCCATCCTCGCCGCCGTGGAGGCCGGCAAGCGCGAACTGGTGCTGGCCTCCGGCATGGAGCTCGAGGTCGCCTTGCTCCGCCGCAAGGATCCGGACGCACTGTACGACCGCATGACGGCGATGATGCGCGACGGGTATGCGCAGCGTATCGCGGACGACGCCAGGCGATGAGCGCGCGATGCTGACTTCGGCGGCCGAATTGCGCGCCGCGGCCCGCCGGGGCGAATGGAAGGGCACGACCGGCGGCCACTGTCCCGATTTCCAGCAGGCGAACGTGGTGATCCTGCCGCGCGATGCGGCGATGGAGTTCGCGGCCTTCTGTACCCGCAACCCGATTCCGTGTCCGATCATCGAGATCACGCCCCCGGGCGATCCCGAGCCCGCGCGCTCGGCGCCGGGGGCAGACCTGCGCACCGACGTGCCGAACTACCGCGTCTACCGGAACGGCGCGCTCGCCGAGAAGCGCGCCGACATCCGCGAGCTGTGGCGCGACGATCTCGTCGTCTTCCTGCTCGGCTGCAGCTTCACGTTCGAGCATGCGCTGGTGGAGGCGGGCGTCCCGCCGCGCAACGTCGAGATGGGGACGATGGTCTCCATGTTCCGCTCGGGGATCGCGTGCGCGCCCGCGGGCCGCTTCCACGGGCCGATGGTGGTCACGCTGCGGCCGATTCCCGCGGCGAAGGTAGATCTGGTGCGGGAGCTATCCGGTCGCTACCCGCATGCGCATGGCGCGCCGATCCACGTCGGGGATCCCGCGGCGATCGGCATCAAGGATCCCGCGCACCCGGAGTACGGCGATCCCGTGCCGATCCGCGCGGGCGAGGTGCCGATGTTCTGGGGCTGCGGCGTGACCCCGCAGGCGGTGGCGGTGGCGGCGAAGGTCGAGCTGATGATCACCCACGAGCCGTCGCAGATGTTCCTGACGGACTTGCCGCGGGACGGCGGTTTCTCGCTCTGAAGGAATTCGACGTGCACCCGATCGCAAGGATCGTGG
>DASUFW010000248.1:0-1603 GCA_036274335.1 Burkholderiales bacterium
GTCTGGGGCAAGGAGAATCGCGGCGCGCTGATGCGCGTCATCACGGGGCGGATCGAGAACCGCGGCGGCGAGCCCGCCGCGAATCCTTATCTGTATTTCGCTTCCCAGCTCTACTCGGGCCTCGATGGCCTGGCGAAGAAGCTCTCGCCGCCTGCTTCGGCGGACACGCCGTACGAAGCGAAGGCCGAACGCCTTCCGGCGACGCTGGTTGAAGCGCTAACCGCGCTGCGTGAGGACAAGGTGTTGTGCGATGGGCTCGGGCAGACCTTCGTCGAGTACTACTGCCGCATCAAGGAAGCGGAGGTCGCGCGCTTCAACCTGGAAGTCTCAGACTGGGAGCATCGGGAGTACTTCGACCTGTTCTGAGTCGGGAGAGCCAATCGCCGCGCCAGCGTAGGTAATCGTATTTCGACATGTCACAGTCCTGGCGTTACGATGCGCGCACGCTTGCTTGCCGGAATCCTTAAGACGATGAGGTGGAAGAGCGTAATGTCATCCGACAGGACTTATCGATGACGAGCGCACCGCAGACCTGCGGCACGGTTCCGGACTACCTGCGCGAAGCAGAGGCCCGCGGGGTCGTCCCCGCCGACTTTCGGATCCTCGGCCTCGAACCCCTGACCGGCGGGCGCACGGGCGCGCGGGTCGTCGCGATCCGGCCAGGCTACGTGCTGAAGGTGTTGCCGCGCAAAACCTGGCGCGCCGCGGCTACGCAAGCGCCTGACGCTGGCGAGGGGCCGTTGTGGCTGAGCGGCGCCACACGCGAGCTCCCCCCGCCGCTTGCGTGTCCGACCGTCGACGTCGCAGTCCACGTGGACAACGACGAGTGGTGGATGCTCATGCGCGACGTGTCGGACGGCATCAAACCGCGTGGGGCCTTCGCGGAGCGCGACGAGCGGGTGTTCCTGGCGGCGATCGCGCGCCTGCACGCCCACTATTGGGGAGGCCGCAACGGCCTGGACCGGCTGCCGCTTGCCCCGGTCCGCGGCACGACGACCGCCCTGGCGGAGCCCATCGCCTACGCCGCCGGGCGCGCGGCGCCCACGGCGGACTGGGTGCCCCGCCTGGTCGAGGACTTCACGCCTCTGCGGGCAATGCTGCCCACGTACCTCGAAATGCTCGGCCCGGCCGATGCCGACTTCTTCGTCCAGCTCTCTTCGGACCGCTCGTGGCACCGGGGACTCGACGAGGCAACGCCGACGCTCAACCACGGCGACCTGCGGCGCGCGAACATCGCTTTTGCCGATGAACGCGTCACGCTGATCGACTGGGAGTTCGCATCGCGCGGGCCCGCGGCCTGCGACCTGCAGCACCACTGGTTCCTGCACTTCTGGGTCTACCCGCCAGCGGACGGCCTTCTGCCCGAAGACCGAGCGCCGCTGCGCGATTTCTACCTGGCCGAGCTGGAGGCTACCCTGGGACGGCCGATCGACCGCGCGGAGTTCCACCGGACCTGGGATCTCGCGTGGCTGCGCGTCATGTCGATGCTGGGATTCTGCTTTGCCGACGTCCCGGATCCGGCGGCGCCGGAAGCGCGGCGGCGCGCAAAGGGGGCGATTGCGCTCGCCCGCGCGATTCTGGACCGGTCTCGCGCGCCGCGCCA
>DASUFW010000249.1:0-2342 GCA_036274335.1 Burkholderiales bacterium
CTCGTAGACTTCCATGTAGGTGGCGGGCTCATCGCGACGCCGCATCCAGCGGCCGCGCACCCCTGTCGCGCGCTCGATGCTGCCCAGTACTGTCGCAATGCGGGCGCGCAGTTCAGGAAGCCGCGCGGGCTCGACGCGGTAGTAGACGTAGTAGCTGGTCACGCGTAGGGCAGGGGCAGCAGCTCGAGCACGGGTCCATCGGGCGCGCGCAAGCGCACTGCCTTGCTGCCCTCGACGGCACCGATCTGCAGCACCGCGAGCAGTTCGCTGCCCCCCTCGTCGCGCCGGACCGCGTTGGCCACGATGCCGGCAGCCTGGCCCGCCGGCTCTGCGGCAAACAGCTCGTCGCCGGGCGAGGCGGCTGCCGCAACGCGCGCTCGCACCATGCGTCGCTTGAGCACGCCGCGGTACTGCGTGCGGGCCACGATTTCCTGTCCCGGATAGCAGCCCTTCTGGAAATCCACTGCGCCGAGCCGCTCGAGGTTCACCATTTGCGGAACAAACTGCTCCTGCGTCGCCAGCAGCACGCGCGGCTGCCCGTCGCGGATGTCCTGCAGGAACCAGTCACGCTCCGCAGCCTCGGTGGCGCCCTCGGAAAGGCGCTCGGCTTCGGCGGCGGGAGAGAGCAGGAGGTAGCGCTCGGTGCCCACGTGAACGACGGTGGTCGCCCCGGTGCGCGCACAAGCGAGCGCCGGACCCGGAACCGCGAGCCCGAGCGCCTCGAGCCGCATCGCGGCGCCGGCGCCCCAGACGCCGAGCTGCACCCAGGAATCGCTGGCATCGGACAGCTTGACCTTGGACCGCAGGACGAAGAGCGAGAGCCGCTTTGCCACCGCGGGCGCGAGGTCGCGCGACAGCTGCAGCAGGAAACCACGCTCGACCGGCACGACGAGAAAGGTGGCAAGGAGGCGCCCCTTCGCCGAACACCAGCCCGCGCGGCGTGACTGCTGCGGGCCGAGGCCCGCGATGTCGCTGGTCAGCTGCGCGTGCAGGAACGCGCGCGCGTCGTCGCCCTCGCACGACAGCACGCCCAGCGAGGGCAGTCGCGCGGCGGCAAAGGAAACCTTGACGTCCATCGTAGAATGCCTCGGGCAATTCTATGCCGTTTTCCCTGCGTCCCCGGCTCCGGCCGCTCCTGCTGACCGCGTTGACCGGCGCGGTGCTGCTCGCCGCGTACGCGCTGTGGTATCTGAACACCCCGGTGCGCGTCGCGGTCTTTCCGGTCGAGTTCGAGATCGCGCCCGGTACCGGCTTGCGCGGCGCCGTGCGCGCATTGGACAGAGCCGGCATCGAGGTTCGGCCGCGCGAGTTCGAGCTGCTGGCGAGGCTCAGCGGGCGCGCGACGTCGATCAAGGCGGGGAACTACGAGCTCGCGGGCCCTGTGAGCCCGCAGGCCCTGCTGGACAAGCTCACGCGGGGCGAAGTCGCGCAGGCCGAAATCACCCTCATCGAAGGCTGGACCTTCGCGCAGCTGCGCGCCACGCTCGACGCGAGCGCTCTGCTCAGGCACGACAGCGCCGGGCTGAGCGACCCCGAGCTGATGCAGCGGCTGGGCGCACCGGCGCAGCACCCGGAAGGCAGGTTCTTTCCGGACACGTATCTGTTCGCCCGCCAGTCGAGCGACCTTGCCGTACTGCGCCGTGCGTTGCACGCCATGCAGCGCCACCTCGATCGGGAGTGGCAGTCGCGGGACGAGGGGCTTCCGTACAAGACGCCCTATGAGGCGTTGATCATGGCTTCGATCATCGAGAAGGAAACGGGCAGCCCGGCGGAGCGCGACCAGATCGCGGGCGTCCTGGTGAATCGCCTGAAGATCGGCATGGCCCTGCAAGCCGACCCGACCGTCATCTACGGGCTGGGCGCGGACTTCGACGGCAACCTCAAGCGCGTGCATCTCACGACGGACGGTCCGTACAACACGTATACGCGGCCCGGGCTCCCGCCGACCCCGATCGCCTTGCCGGGCCGGGCTTCCTTGCACGCAGCGCTGCACCCGGCGAAGACGAAGGCGCTGTACTACGTGTCCCGGGGCGACGGAACGAGCGAGTTCTCGCGCAGCCTCGAGGAGCACAATCGGGCCGTGACCAAGTATCAGCTTCAGCCAAGGCGCAAGCGGTGACCCGCGGCCGGCTCGTGACCCTGGAAGGCGTGGACGGCGCGGGAAAGTCCACCCACGTGGAGCGGATTGCCGCGCTGCTGCGCCGGCCGGGGCGCGAGGTGCGCGTGACCCGGGAGCCGGGCGGCACGCCCCTGGCCGAAGGCCTGCGCAAGCTGGTGCTCTCGGAGCCGATGGACCCGGTGGCCGAGACCATGCTGCTGTTCGCGGCCCGGACCGACCACGT
>DASUFW010000250.1:0-5751 GCA_036274335.1 Burkholderiales bacterium
AGAACTCGATCACGCCCTTCCCCGAGGACTGCTGGTCGAAGAGCCGGTAGGCCTCGGTCGCCTGGTCGAGCTTCCAGCGGTGCGTGAAGATCCGGTCCAGGTCGATCCTGTTGTCCGCCACGAAGCGCGCGCACTCGCCCATGCCCATGGCGCTGAACGTCCAGGAGCCCACCAGCGTGAGCTGCCTGCGCAGCATGTCGCGCGAGACGTCGAGCGTCACGTCCCCGCCCTCGCCCACGAAGCATACGGTGCCCCAGGTCTTCGCCGAGCGCACGGCCTGCAGCCGCGCCACCGCAACGCCCGTGCAGTCGAGCGCGAGGTCCACGCCCTCGCCGCGCGTCATCTCCTTGAGGACCTTTTCCGGATCCTGCTTCGAGGCATCCACCACGGCATCCGCCCCGAACTGCTTCGCGAGCGCGAGGCGCTCGGCGTTCGCCTCCACCGCGATGACGCGCAGGCCCATCTTCGAGCCGAGCAGCGTCGCGCTGATGCCGACCGGCCCCTGCCCGAACACCGCGAGCGTCGAGCCGCCGGCGACATGCATGCGCCGCAGCGCGCCATAGGCGGTGCCCGTGCCGCAAGCGACCGCCGCTCCCTCGGAGAAAGAGAGCTCCTCGGGCAGCTGGACGATCGTCCGCACCGGGACTTTCAGATACTCGGCGTGCCCGCCGTGCGCGGTGACGCCGTACACGGTGATGCCGGCCTTGCAAAGCTGCGACCAGCCCACCCGGCAGTGCGCGCAGACGCCGCAGCCGGCGTAGTGATGGTCCATCACGCGCATGCCGTTCGGCGCCTCCTTCTCCGAGACGCCCGGGCCGCGCGCCACGACCTCGCCGCAGGGCTCGTGCCCCGCGATGAACGGATCCGCGTCGCCCCCGAGGCCGAGCGCCTTCTGCGCCTCTCCGGGCGGCGAGCGGTAGAACTTGAGGTCGCTGCCGCACATGCCCGAGGCGCGCATGCGCAGCACCACTTCGCCCGGGCCCGGGGTGGGGTCGGGGAAGCTGCGGATTTCGACGTTGCGATTGCCGAGAAACACTGCGCCGCGCATGTCAGTTCTCCTGGGTCATTTCGAGCGCCAGGGCAAACGCATGGCGCAGCGCTTCCGCGCTGGCGACGCCCTTGCCGGCGATGTCGTAGGCGGTGCCCTGCGCCGGCGTCGTCACCGCCATGGGCAGGCCGCCGAGCAGCGTCACGCCGCGCGAGAAGCCGAGCAGCTTGATCGCGATCTGCCCCTGGTCATGGTACATGGTGAGCACCGAGTCGAAGGCGCCGTCCCGCGCCCGCAGGTACACGGTGTCGGAAGGGAACGGACCGCTTGCGTCGATGCCGCGCGCGCGCGCGGCTTCCACGGCCGGTCCGATCACGTCGATCTCCTCGCGTCCGAAGGTGCCGCCGTCGCCCGCATGCGGATTGAGCGCGGCCACCGCGATGCGCGGCTTCGCGAAGCCCGCCCGCCGCATGGTCGCGTCGGTGAGCCCGACCGCCTCCAGGATGCGCTCGTGCGTGAGGAGCGAAGCGACCTGGGAGAGCGGCACATGCGAGGTGACGCGCGCGTTCCAAAGGCGCCCGAGCACGTTGAATTCGCCCACCGGCTTGCGCCAGCCGAGGTGGTCGGCCGCGTAGCGCAGCTCGTCCTCGAAGCGGTTGCCGGCGAGCGCCAGCGCCTGCTTGTTGAACGGCGTGAAGCACACCGCGTCGAGCTCGCCGCGCCGCGCCAGGTCGAGCGCGGCGGTGAAGTTGTCGAGCGCCGCGCGCCCGCCCTCCGCACACGCCTTGCCGAGCGGAATCGCCGCCGCATCCGCGTTCCGTCGGTCGGCGATCGCCACCTTCGGAACCGGCACGCCGGCGATACGCGCGCCGGCCGCGAGTTGGCGCGCGTCGCCGATCACGGTAACGCCTTGGCGCGCCTCCGAGGGAAGTTCGTCCAGCAGCTTCGCCGCGAGCTCCGCGCCGATGCCCGCCGGGTCTCCCAGCACCAGTCCGATGCGCTTCATTTGCCCTCGTACACCTTGAGGACCGCCGACGTGTCGAGCTCCGTGTGCCCGTGGTGGGCGAGCATGCGATACAGCGACAGCGCCTCGCTCATCATGGGCATGGGCGCCTTCAGGCCGGCGCCGAACGCATGCACCATCTCCAGGTCCTTGAGCAGCTGCCTGACATAGCCCTGCGGCGCGAACTCGCGCCGCTGCATGCGCGGGTAGAGCCGCTGCAGCAGCGCGCTGTCGGCGTGGCCGTCGGCCAGGCACTCCGGCAGGCGCGCGGCATCGATGCCCGCGGCTTCCGCCAGCACCACCGCCTCGGCCATCACCGCGTGGCCGCAGCCGACGATGAGCTGGTTGAGCATCTTGGTCGCCATGCCCGCGGCCGGCGGCCCCATGTGCGTGAAGCGCCCGGCGATGTCGGCGAAGAGCGGCTGGGCGCGCGCGACGTCCCCGGCCTCGCCGCCCGCCATGATGGTGAGGGTGCCGCCGCCCGAGGCCGGGGGGCCGCCCGAGACCGGCGCGTCGATCCAGCCGCAGCCGGTGTCCGCGCGCAGCTTCGTGCCGAACGCCTTGCACTTCTCGACCGGGATCGTGGAGAAATCGACCACGAGCTGCGGCGGGCGAATCGCGGAGGCCACGCCCTCCGCGCCGAACACCGCCTGCTCTACGGCGTCGGTGGTCGGCAGGTTCAGGAGCACGAGGTCCGCGCCGAGGACGGCGTCGGCCGGTGAGGACGCCGCGGCGGCGCCGGCCGCCGCGGCAGCGGCGGCCTTCTCCGGAAGGATGTCGAAGGCCCGCACCGCGTACTTCAGCGAAACGAGGCGCTTGACCATCGGCAGGCCCATCAGCCCGACCCCGACGTACCCCAGGCGAAGCTTGCTCACGCGTCACTCCATGGCATAGAGACGAACCGCATTGTCGTGGAACAGGCGCCGCTGCTCCAGTGGGGCAAAGTCTTTCGTGATCTCCTGGAAGCCTCGGAAGATCTCCCCGAAGGTGGCGCACAGCCGATCGACCGGAAAATTGCTCGCGAACATCGCGCGCTCGGTGCCGAACGCCTCGATCGCCGCGAGCACCACCTCGCGGTTCAGCTCGGGCGTCCACCGCCGGCCGGGCACGCCGAGGCCCGAGATCTTGATCGCCGCGTTCGGGCAGGCGGCCAGCGTCGCGACGGCGCGCTTCCAGGCGGCGATGCCCCCGGCGCTGCGGTCGGCCGGCAGCCCGGTGTGATTGAGGATGAGCTGCGTCTGCGGGAAGTCCCGGCAGAGCGCCGCCGCGTCGCCGAGCTCGGTCCAGGCCGTCTGCAGGTCGAAGCGCAGGCCCAGGGGTGCAAGGCGCGCGTAGCCCGCGCGCCAGGCCGCCTCGCGCATCTGCCCGGCGCGAGGCTTGTGGCGGATGCCCCGCACGAAGCCGTATCCGGCCTGAGCCTCGAGCACCGCGGGCGCATCGTCGCGATCCAGCCAGGCCTGGGCGACCACGACCGTCGGGAATCCCGTCGCGCGCCGCAGCTTCTCCACCCAGGCCGTCTCGCCGAGCGGATCGCGCGGATCCCATTCGGTCTCCACGTAGACCGTCTTCACAACCTCGATGCCGGCCGCATCGGCGAAATAGTCCGCGGGCAGATAGTTCCGCCGTAGCGCCGAGTAGTCCCCGTAGCGGAAGGGGATCGGCTTGTCGTCGCAGAGCCAGGGGAGGTAGTTGGCGCGCAGGTCCCAGAAGTGCTGGTGCGCGTCGACGATCGGGAAGCTCATGTGCGCGGGTGGCGCGCCTGGCACACTTGTAGAACCTCGTCGGCATCGCGCTTCCACCAGTCGAGCGTCGAGAAGATCTCCACCTCGTGCGCCCCGCCGTAGCCGGCGGCCTCCATCCAGCCGCGGATGCGCGGCAGGTCGATCACGCCGTCGCCCATCATGCCGCGATCGTTGAGCGTGTCGCGCGTCGGCACCAGCCAGTCGCAGATGTGATACGCGAGGAGTCGCTGCTTGCCCGCGCGGCGGATCTGCGCCTCGAGCTTCGGATCCCACCACACGTGGTACACGTCCACCGCGACGCCCACGCCTTCGCCCAGCGCGTCGCAAAGATCGAGCGCCTGCTCGAGCGTGTTGACGCAGGCGCGGTCGGCGGCCTGCATCGGGTGCAGCGGCTCGATCGCGAGCGGCATGCCGGCCGCGCGCGCCTCGGGCAGGATCGCGGCGATGCCATCCTTGACGCGCTCCCGCGCGCCCGCAATGTCCTTGGAGCCCGGCAGCAGGCCGCCGACCACGAGCACCAGGCAGCGCGCGCCGATGGCGTGCGCCTCCTCGATCGCCCGGCGGTTGTCGTCCCGCCAGTCCTTCGCCGTGAAGAAGCCGCCGCGGCACAGGCCGGTCACGGCGAGGCCATTGGCCTTGATCGCGCGCGCCGCCGCCTTTACGCCCATTTCCGCGAGCTTGTCCCGCCAGGGCGCAATGCCCCGAACGCCGTGGCGCGCGCAGCCCTCGATCGCCTGTGCCAGCGTCCACTGCGCCTTCACCGTCGCAGTGTTGAGCGAGAGCCTGCCCGCCTCGGGCGCGCTCACTTCAGGAACTCCGGCGAGATCAGCTTCGGCAGGATCAGGACGAAGTCCGGCCAGACGATGACGATCACCAGCACGCCGAGCATCGGCAGCAGCATGATGCAGGTGTCCTTGAGCGCGTCGATCATGCGCATGCCCGCGACCGAGCAGGAGATCAGCAGGCACAGGCCGTAGGGCGGCGTGACCAGGCCGAAGGCGAGCGAGACGATGGCGATCATCGCGAAATGGATCGGGTGCAGGCCGGCCAGCCGCGCCAGCGGCTCGAGGATGGTGCCGACGATGATGATCGCCGGGATGGCGTCGAGAAAGCAGCCGACCACCAGGAAGCAGAAGGCGATGAAGAAGCCGGTGCCGATGGCGCCCATGTGCCAGCCGAGCACGCCCTCGAGGATCGCCTTGGGAATCTGGTAGTAGGCGAGCAGCCAGCCGAACACGCTCGCCGTGCCCACGCAGAACAGCGTCACGGCCGCGAAGCGGCCCGTGTCGAGCAGCGCGTGGTGCAGCCCGCCCCAGCGCAGCTCGCGATGCACGAAGGCGGCGAGCACGATGGCGTACAGCACCGCGATGCAGGCGGCTTCCGTGGGCGTGAACCAGCCGAACACCTTGCCGCCGATGATGATCACCGGCGTCATCAGCGCCGGCGCCGACACCGCGAGCGACTTGCCGACCTCGAGCAGGCCGGCGCGCGGATACGTCGGGTAGCCCCGCCGCTTGGCGTAGACGTGCACGGTGGCCATCTGCACCAGACCGATCGCCAGCCCGGGGATCACGCCGGCGAGGAACAGGCCGCCGATCGACACCGTCAGCACCCCGCCCCAGACGATCATCAGGATCGAGGGCGGCACGATCACCGCCAGCACGGCCGACACCGCCGTGATCGCCACCGAAAAGCTGTCGTCGTAGCCTTCCTTCCTCTGCGCCTCGATGAAGATCTTCGATTGGCTCGCCGCATCGGCGGTCGACGAGCCCGAGATGCCGGCGAAGAAGATCGACAGCACGACGTTGATCTGCGCGAGGCCCCCCGGGAAATGCCCGACCAGCGCGCGCGACAGGCGCACCAGGCGATCGGTGATACCGCCGACGTTCATCAGGTTGGCCGCCAGCAGGTAGAACGGCACCGCCAGCAGGATGAACGAGTTGTAGCCGTTGAAGGTCTCCTGCATCAGCGCCATGCTGTCCAGGCGCGGCTCGATGGCGAGGATCGGCAGGCAGGCG
>DASUFW010000251.1:0-2399 GCA_036274335.1 Burkholderiales bacterium
ATCTACAAGAAGGCGCGGCTGGCGAACCGGGTGCGCTGGGGGCTGCGCGAGGCGGGGTATGCGCCGGAGTTCACCGACGCGCTGAGCTACGAGCTGGCGACGGTGGCGACGCTGGCCTCGCGCCAGGCGGGCAAGACGGGCAGCTGACGCCGGGCATGCTCGGCCGGTGGCTCGCCCGACTTGCGGTGGCGAGCGGCGCCCGCCGCGAGCGGCGCGGGGACCTCGCGGCGGCGACGCGGCGCTACCGCCGCGCCGCCGCGCTGGCGCCGCGATACGCCCCCGCCTGGCTCAACCTCGGCGCCGTGCTCGAGGCGGCGGGCGAGGCCGTGGAAGCCGAGCGCGCCTACGAGGCGCTGCGCGCCGCCGAGCCCGCCAATCCCTTCGCGCTCTACAACCTCGCCCGGCTCCGGTACGCGCGCGGCGAGCTTGCAGTCGCCGAGCCGCTGCTGCGCGAGGCGCTCGCCGCCCGGCCCGCGTTCGCCGACGCCTGGGTGATGCTCGCCGCCGTGCAGGAGGCGCGCGGCGCGCCCGAGGATGCCGCGACGAGCCTGGAGCGGGCCCTCGAGCTGCAGCCCGGCCACGCCGGCACGTGGCTGAACTACGCGGACCTCGCGTGGCGCATCCGCAGGCCGGAAGCCGCCGAGCGTGCGCTGCGCCGCGTGATGGAGACGGCGCCGGGCGAAGCCTTCGCGCATTTCCAGGTGGCCCGCCTCGAGCAGGCGCGCGGCCGGCTGGCGGAGGCCGACGCGCTGCTCGAGCGCGCGGTGGCAGGCAAGCCGGACTTCGCCGACGCCTGGCTGCTGAGGAGCGGCGTGCTGATGAAGCTGGACCGGCTCGACGCTGCGCAGGCGGCTGCGCGCCGCGCAGTCGAGATCGACCCGGGCTCGGCGGCGGCGCACTACGCGCTGGGCGCCGCGCTGCGCGCGAAGGCCCGGCTCGGCGAGGCGGGCGAGGCGCTCGCGACCGCGGCGCGCCTCGCGCCGGCGCGCCGCGATCTCGAGCCCGCGGCGCTGCTCGCGCTCACGCTGGCCGACGACGTGTCGGCCGAAGCGGTATTCGCGCGCCACCGCGACTACGGCGCGCGGCTGGAATCGGCGCTCGCCCCGCGCTACCGCGAATGGCGCGGGGAGCCGGCGCCGGAGCGCCGGCTGCGACTCGGCTTCCTGTCGAGCGATTTCTACCGGCATCCCGTCGCCTGGTTCGTGCAGCCGCTCTTCGAGTCGCTCGACCGTTCGCGCGTCGAGGTGCGCGTATACGCGGTGGGCGAGCGCAAGGACGAGACGACCGCCGCCCTGCGCGCGGCCGTCGACGCCTGGACCGACGCCGCGGACCTCGGCGACGAGGCGCTCGCCGACGCGATCCACGCCGACGGCGTCGACATCCTGATCGACCTGACCGGTCACGCCGGCACCGGGCGCCTCTCGGTGTTCGCCTACCAGCCGGCGCCGGTGCAGGCGAGCTGGCTCGGCTACCTGCACAGCACGGGACTGACGCGCATCGG
Source organism: Burkholderiales bacterium (assembly GCA_036274335.1). Taxonomy (GTDB): domain Bacteria; phylum Pseudomonadota; class Gammaproteobacteria; order Burkholderiales; family SG8-39; genus JAABQT01. The sequence goes on from DASUFW010000251.1 coordinate 1,502, forward strand.
CTGGCGAATCACCGACGCGCGCGCCGACCCGCCCGGCGAAGCAGAGCGCCTGCATACGGAGCGGCTGGCGCGCCTGCCGCATGCGCTGTGGTGCTTCCGGCCGCCCGTCGCGGTGGCGCACGCGCCGGTCCCGCCGTCCGCCCGCGGCACGGGCGTCACCTTCGGCTCTTTCCAGCATCTGCCCAAGATCTCGCCCTCGGCGCGCCAGGTCTGGGCGGAGATCCTGCGCAGCGTGCCGGGCTCGCGGATGCTGATGGTCGGGGTGCCCGAGGGCGAGGCCCGCGAGGACCTGCGCCGCGACTTCCGCGCGGCCGGCGTCGACCCGGCGCGGCTCGAGCTCGTGGCGCGCCTGCCGCTGCCCGAGTACTACCGGCGCTACGACGAGGTGGACATCGTGCTGGACACCTTTCCCTACGGCGGGGGGACGACGACGCTGGATGCGCTGTGGATGGGCGTGCCCGTGCTGACGCTGGCCGGGGACCGCTCGATGGGGCGCAGCGCAGCGAGCATCCTCGGCGAGCTGGGGCTGGAGGCCTGGGTGGCGCGCACGCCGCAGGCGTACGTCCGGCTCGCGCTCGAGCGCGCCGCGGACGCCGAAGGACGCGCGGCGCTGCGCACGGCGCTGCGCGGGCGCCTGCGCGCCTCTGCGCTGATGGACGAGGCAGGATTCGCGCGCGACATGGAAGCGCTGCTGCGCGGGCTGTGGCGCGACTGGTGCGCGCGGGCCGTCGCGTAGAATGGCGGCTGCATGTTCGGAGACTGGCTGAACACGAAGGAAGTGGACGAGGTGGCCGATGCGATCGTGGCCGACCTGGTGAAGCGGCTGCCGCCCGCGCCGGGGCCACACACGCGAAAGACGGCGGATCGCCTGAAGCGCACGCACGACGTGATCTTTGCG